>JAIQEZ010000072.1 GCA_020073545.1 Terriglobia bacterium
GAAATCCAGTTCGCTTTTGCCTGGCTGTAAAACGCGTGCGTTCCACCCCTCGTGGCACTTCAGGCAGACGTCATCCGCCAGGCGGGGCGAAAGCCTTGCCGGGTTGACAATCGTAGGGTCCGGCTTTCCGTACTTCCGTTTGGGATGCTTGCCGAATTCCTGGAGGTGCAACTCACCCGGGCCGTGACAGACTTCACAACTGATGCCATATTCCATGAACCGGAAGGGAGGGTCGCGGTACACGCCCGCGCGGTTCGGCACCTCCTGCGGCTGGCCATTGTGACAGTAAGGGCAGAGTGCTATGGGTCGGTTGAAGGGGCGAGGTGCAGCTTGATAGCCCGGGGCCAGGTCCCACCCCTTGAGTCTGAGGTAGTAGGAAAGCGGCGCCTGGAAAAGGTTTTGGCCCCAGCGGATGATATAGATGTTGCCGGCAAAGTGCCCTCCGATTTTATACTCGAGCTTGTGCGCAGAGGTGTAGATCTTCTTGCCGCTCGCATCAAGCTGGTATTGAGTTTGAAAAAGGTCGGAGCCGATCCGGGCCACCTCGTAGTAGCGATCCACTTTCTGGTCATACACCACGACCCGCTCCGGGACTTTCGCAAGTTCGGCGGGAGCATTGGCGGGGCCCATGGAACTGCCATGGGGCGTTTGAAAATAGTTACGGCAGAGCTCCTCGTGGCAGCCCGCGCCTTCGCACGTCTTCGACCCCACGAAAGCCACTCCGGGGGCCGTGTTGCGATAAGGGATCGTCTGCTGTTTGTGATCCCCAGCCACCACCGCGGTTGCCAAAAGCAGAGCAATAAGACCAACCTGTCGAATCTTCCCCATGGCCGCTCCCCACCCTGATTCCGTGACCTTATTCGACGGAGCAGTAGGCAAAGTCCCTGAGCAAGAGAATGCCCCTTTTAGCGCTGGAAAGAATACTCCGGCGTTGCGGCGGTTTCAACCGCCATTCGGAATTGTTAATCGCCAACCCACTTACCTGCCTTCCACCGATCCGAGCGCGCGGCCACACGCGCAGCTCTGAGCTTGAACCGCTGGAGCAGCCGGCGTATGATTTCGTGAAAAGCGAAAGTTGAAATCGGCAATTCCGGTTTCGAAGAACTTACCGCCACGGGTGGCCATGCGAAAGAATTGCAGTGTCATTCCCCCTCTGCTTCTGCTGATCGCCGTTGGCGTCGCGGACGATCCCTGGAAATCCAAGCCGGTCGAAGATTGGACCCGGGAGGAGGCCCTTCAGTTCTTCCGTGAATCGCCCTGGGTTCACCGCGTCGCGATCCCAGCCGCGCCGACCCACGCCCTGCCGTCTTCGGCTTCTGTGTTCGACGGAGTTTCGTTGTCGGGCGCTGCGTGCTTGTCTTGCGCCGAGTCCCACTTGCCACACGGAGCGATGACCGTCGACGATAAGAAACAGCCCAGCGCCGAGAGCCCTGGTCTCGGTTCCGGGCGAGGGAGTCGCTGGGGGGAAACCATCTATTTTGTCCAATGGACATCAGCCCGAACCGTCCGCCGTGCCTTGTCGCGCCTTCGGGCGCTTGACGGGATCGAGGAGGAGCGGTCGGACATTGCTGTCTTGCTTAACCATGTCGTGACGGTTATAGGCGCCGACTTGAGTGCCTTCGAGGGGATCCCGGAAGCGGAATTAGCGAACACGACCCAGCTTCGAGCCAGAAAAACGAAAGCCCAGGCGGGGCCTACGCAGGTTAGGGTTCAGCGGCAGCAGGATGGGCGTATCACTTCGGTCCATTTCGAATTCCCGCGCGAGATCGATGGCCGCTCGTTGATCCCCGATGAAGAGAGGTCCGTCGAGTTCTTCTGCCAGGCAAAGGATTTGACGCTGAAGGTCAGATTCGATCTCACCAAGATGGTGAGTGCTGAGGGACGGGATCTCTAGATTTCCCCCAGGCACGCGGGGCCATCATCGCTTTCTTCCACACGGGGCGGGTCGAGGCGAGTAATTCATCTTCAGTGCCATATCCTTTTGACTCCTCCGTTAATTGTCACCGTGCGTACCACGCGCACGGGGGGAATGGCGGAGATTCCGTTCAACACCTCATCGGGCGGGTGGTTATCGACGTTCACTAAGTCAATGGCTTGGTGCGATTCAGGGTTACGTCCCCAGGAAAAGTTGGCGACATTTATGTTGCGATTGCCCACTGACAGGTGGTTTAGGTAAGCTGTATCCGGCCACGAGGGCGGGAGCAGTCTGCCTCTAGACTTCAAGAGAAGGGAAGTGTCCCCGTGTCTGCGCAATGCGTGAGTCTGGCTGTCACGATCGTGGGCGGAGGAATGATCACGAATGATCTGCTTCTCCCATCTTTGTACCACCTGCAGAGGACTGGGATCGTCGGGAAGCTTGAGGTCTGCGCTTTGAACACTCCCCCCTTGCAGGCCTTGAAGGAGAGTGCGGAATTTCAGGAAGCCTTTCCGGGGCAGGATTTCACCCCGCACCCCGCGCTCTCTGCGCCGCCCGACAAGCAATTTCCCGAACTTTATCAGGAGGTCGTCGCGGCCATGGCCCCGGGCAACATGGTGGTGGTCGCCATGCCCGACCATCTCCACTACGTCGTGGTCATGCACGCCTTGCAGCACGATCAAAATGTGCTTTGCGTGAAACCGCTGGTCCTCAAATACGAACAGGCGGTGGAAATTGAAAAGCTGGCGGCCAAAAAGGGCCGCTTCGTGGGGGTGGAGTACCACAAACGCTTTGATCGGCGGTCGCTGGTCGCACGACGCGGTTATGCCTTGGGGCAATTCGGCAGGTTCGTCATGGGCGAGGCAAAGCTCATTGAGCCCTACTATTATCGCCACTCCAATTTCCAGAATTGGTTCACCTGCGATCGGACGGACCCCTTCACCTATATTGGCTGTCATTATGTGGATCTGGTTTACTTCATCACCGGACTGAAACCGGTGGAAGTCTCAGTGCAAGGGGTCAACGGCAAATTCCCCAATGGCAACGAAGCTTTCCTCTGGTCGCATGGCCGCGTGACCTGGGAAAACGGCGCCCTGCTCTCCGTCGTGAACGGTTTGGGCTATCCCGATGCGGCCGCCGGAAGCAATGACCAGGGCCTGGTGATGTATTGCGAGGGGAACGACCAGACCGGGCTGATCGTCCACGACGACCAGCATCGCGGCGTGGCTTATTCGTACCTGGAAGGCATCGGCCCGGGAGGTTCGCAATACAATTACGTCAGCCCTGACTTTTTCCGGATGGTTCCCTGGGAAGGGCCAGGCTATAAACCGATGGGTTACGGGTACGAGTCCGTGGCCGGGATTACCCAGACGATTCATCGTATGGAAAGCGCCGCGGCGGGGCTGGCGCCGGAAGCGGCGCTCGAGAAACGTCGGGAGATCCTGCGCGAAGTGGACGCTCGAGGCCTGATCGCCACGCCCGCCAATAGCTCCATCAACGAGCTGGTGGTAGAGGCGGCGCGGGCGTCGATTCTCGAGAACGCGGTGCCCGTGCGCATCGTTTTCGGCGACCACCCCCATATTGAAATCAAACGACGATAGGGGAAGACCAAGCCATGGCCGCCTACGATCTGACGCCTGTGGAAGTCCCCAAGGTGGAGACAAGATACCGGAGGATCAAAACCAAGCTACCTGTGCCGGAGTCTCTCGCGATCTTCGCAGCGCTCGAGCAATCGGAACCGCGCTCGATGATGGGTCAGCCTCCGATTGTGTGGGATAAGGCCGAGGACTTCCTCGTCAGCGACCCCTGGGGCAACCGCTGGATTGACTGGTCCTCCGGCGTGCTCATTACGAACGCCGGACACGGACGCAAAGAGATCCGCGCGGCGCTGCGCGATGTGATCGACGGTGGGCTGCTGGCGTCGTATGTGTTCGTGCACGAGCGACGCGCGCGGCTGGTGGAGATGCTCCGCCTGCTCTCGCCTGACCCGCAAACCTATCGGGTGTTTCTGATGAGCACGGGCAGCGAGGCCACCGAGAACTGCATCAAGTTGTCGAAGACCTATGCCCTCGTAAAGCACGGCCCACGCAAGAAGTATTTCGTGACTTTCCACAATGCTTTTCACGGGCGCACCATGGGCGCCCAGCTCGCCGGCGGGATGGAGAAGCAAAAGGAGTGGATGGTCGATCGCGACCAGACCTTCGTGCAGGCGCCCTTTCCCGATGGCTACAAGAACGAGAACACCTCGTTCGATCTGTTCCTCACCACGCTCGCCGAAAAGGGCGTGCAACCCCGCGACATCGCCGGGGTGATGACCGAGACCTATCAGGGTGGCGGCCCGGATTTCCTGCCCGTCGAGTACGCGCAGAAACTCCAAGCACTCTGCCACGAGCACGACATCGTGATGGGTTACGACGAAGTACAGGCAGGCTTCGGCCGCACCGGTAGAATGTTTGCGTTTGAACATTACGGCGTGCACCCTGACCTGATTGCCTGCGGCAAGGGCATCTCGTCGTCGCTGCCCATTTCCGCCGTGATCGGGCGCGAAGACATCATGGGTCTTTATGCGCCGGGCTCGATGACCTCTACGCATTCTGGATCGCCCCTGCCCGTCGCCGCGGCGATTGCCAATCTGGAGATCATCCAGAAAGAGCATCTCGTCGAGCGCGCCGCACACCGGGGTGAGATTCTCATCCCCGGGTTACACCGCATCCGCCAGAAGTATCCCCAAGTCCTCGGTTGCGTACAGGGCAAGGGTCTGGTGGCAGGGATTCAAGTCGTGAAACCCGGGACGAAGATTCCTGATCCTGACACGGCGTTACGGATCAATATCGCCTGCTTCCAAAAAGGGCTGCTCATGTTCGCACCGGTCGGTGCGGGCGGAGAGTGCATCAAGATTGCTCCGCCGCTCACCATCACCGAAGACGCGCTGCGAGAGTCCCTGCAGGTTTTGGAAGAGGCGGTGGACGAAGTGTTGGGACGCGGGTAGAAGGGCGAAATCAAAAGGCAGTCAAGAAAGTCGAAAAATTTGAACCCTCAACGTTTCAACTCTTCAACTTGCTCAACTCGCGCCTCGACAAGCAGGACAAAGGGAAAGCGCAAAAGGCAGAGTTTGGTAGCCACCGTCCCGCCCTGCGGATGCCGTGGATGTCTTGTGCTCACCCAAATCAAAACCTCACGGCGGGCCAACCACCACCGTGGCTGAAGGTCCGCCGATCCTAATGGTGGGCGGGTCCCTGAAGGCTACGGTTTTTCGTTGCCCAGGATTACGCGCCGCCTAGCTACAAAACAGCTCTGCGCAGGTATCTGCCCGCATGGCATTTTCAAGGGCTCGGGGCGCGTGTCACGCCTTGCCTCACTTTTCCGGCACCGGGCCGATGCGGCTTTCCACGCGAAACAATTTGAAGCCTGAATATTGGTGGATGTTGCGGAAGTGCCGGTGGAAGCGCCACACATCCACGATGACTTTGGTGGGCAGCCAGAACGCGGTGGAAGTCTCTGGAAGGTGGATGGGGCTAAAGTCGATCCGGGTCGTCTGTCTCTCCAGCTCCGAATCGCGCAGGCGCAAGGGCACGCGCTTCCGTTCACCAGCGGCGTATTTCCCGTCGCGGCCGAACAGAACGGTCACAAACATCAATTCGTTCGCGTTTCGGCCCCGTTCCTTGCTGAATGGGAGCAAATCAATATCCCCGATTGGCCGAGCACGGAGAGCCGGGCTTTGCCGCGAAGAGCAACCCTAACTGGCAGGTGGCTGAGCGGAGAGTTCCTTCTCGGCGCCTCCTGTAATCTCGAAGTCGATCCACACCGTAGCGACCGAATGCTGCTTGGGCGCCAGCTTGTCGGTAACGGTTGCCTGGAGCACGTAGTCGCCAGGGGGCATATCGGGACCGAGCTTCAACTCACCAGACATCGCCAGACGCTTCGAGCTCCAGGGGACTTCTTTGATCGCTCCGGGATCGAGCGTCGTCACCAAGCGGCCGTCGCGGAAAATCTGAGTCTTCCCCTCCGGGCTGGGAGCCTGCCCGGTCGCGCCACGGCGGGCGTTATAGATTTCCAGTTGGTAGGTCACCCAGTCGCCGGGTCGGAATCGCCGCACCGCCGGGCCCTCCTCGCCCATGCCTCCGGCGTTGAGGACAATGCCCGAAAGCGTCAGCCTGCCCCGCCGGACGTCCGGAATCTCGATGAACTGGCTGGCGGAGCCTACCCGCTGTGAAGCCGCATCACGAACCGCCACGCGCAACTGGTAGCCCCCCGGGTCCTTAATGGGAACGTCCATGCGGTAATTCACCCCCAGCTTGCGCAGAGCGTCGAGCTGGTAGGGCTGGAAGGAGCCCTTGAAGGTTTGGTTCAGGCCGTTGACCACCGCTCCGTTGTCGCCGAAGGTGAGGGCGAGCACGTCGATCGCGGCCTTCTTGGTCCCGCCCGGCGCACCTTCGAAGGTCAGGTCACGTGCATCGATGTGGAGCCACAGACGCGCGAGGGAGTCTTTGCGTCCTTCATTCACAAACTGGGAAGCGAGCTGGACGTGCACTCCCGAAGTACCGAAGGGCGAAGTGACGGCGGCGCGCAATTGCTCGTCGCGGGTACGGTAGACGGGCCGTGTCTCTTCGTCCGGAATCCCATAGAAACCCGTGCGGGAGCGGACCTGCAGGCCGGGGACTTTGACCTTCACTTGGATGTGGTGATAGCCCCGGCCGCCCTTCCCCGCCTTGAAGGTGTCGGCGGGCGGCTTGTAGCCGATCAGGTAGTATCCGCTCTGGTCGTCGAAGATCTCGCGGATTCCGCCGTGGAGGTCATTGTTGTCGTGGATGAAGAGCCCGCCCGTTTTCTCGGCGATGTAGTTCATACCCCCCTGTGAATCGAAATAATCGGCCGCGCGTGTAAGAAGCGGCGATGGAACTCCCGGCTGCGGGGGCCCTCCACCAGAGCCTTCGGCTGCGCTGTACCCGAGCACCGGGAGGCCCCGGGCGTCAAGCGTGTAGAATACCGCGGAGGACCGGTTGGCAAGTTCAACCAGCCTTTGCAGCGCCTGCGCTTGGCGAGTATTCATCATGGGGGGCCAGCCCTCCGAAAGCAGGACCAGCGACTTGCGACCAGGCAGGTCCCGTAATCCTCTCACGACGTAATCGAGCGCGCCGACCGTGCCGGAGAAATAGATCTGGTTACGGAACTCGTCCTCCCGGCCGCTGACAGCTTCGAGGTCCTGCTTGGGCCTTTCGTATTCGTCCCTTTGGCGCCGCGTCGAGTCACCTCGGCCCCCGGCAGGAGCGTCCGTGGTGGCCTCCGGGAGCGCAAAGTCCCTGTATGGTCCCACGAAGGACCAACGGATGCAGTCGATGGCCGCGTAGAGCAAGCGCCTATCGTCTGTGAACTGCTGGAGTGCGCCCATCCCGGCGGCAGTGCGCAGTATGGCGACGAGGTCGCCGGGCTGCACATCTTCGTCCACGAACTTCTTCAACGCTTGGCGAGCGTAGACTGTGCCCTCAGGCGAGAGACTGTCCACCACGATCGCGATGGTGCGGCGGACCTGCTCGGGCCGCAGCCGGATTGGCGGCACGCTGGGCACACCAGCCGGGAACGCCGGAGGCTGAGCAGGAGCCTCACGGCCGGCGGGGGCGGCCACGGTAATGTATGAGAAGTTGGTGATGGTCTGCGGGCGCCCGTCTTCCAAGATCTCAAAGTCCTCAGGCCTGAGATTCGTGACCTGGCGGCCCTTCGCGTCGGTAACCACCGCATCCACCTGCACCAGGTGGACCGTGATGCGGATGACGCCTTCCTGGTTGGGGTTCTGGGGAGCTTGCGCGAAAAGCGGCGCCAAGCCGAGGCTGAGGAGAAAGATCCCCCTGCGGACGGCCTGCCCTCCCCTGACTGGGTGCTCCTGATGCAGTCGCCTGCGAGCAGGTAACGTAGCCATGTCCTGAAAGGCTGCGGCTTTTCGGTGCCCAAGATCGAGCCGCGGAGCTACGAAACAACTCCCCGCTGCGGATGTTCGGTGGTGACGCGCCGCGAGGTTGGGCATTTAGAATGGAATCTCCACAATCGAGTTTAGGGCGGCCAGGTGGCCCTCCTCGGAGTCCTGAACCACCTGGCGAATCAGGTACGCTCCCGGCTTGACCGCAAAGGAGATCTTCTGGTCGATGCCGGGCGCCCGCAGCTTCTCCAGCGTGGAGTCGTGCAGGCGCAAAGCCACGCGCTTCCACTTGCCATCGAGGTATTTCCCGTCGCGGTCGAACAGGACGGCCACAAACATCAATTCACTTGCGTTCCGGTCCTGCTCTTTGCGGAAGCGGAGCGAGCCGAGGTCTAGATGGATAAGCACCGAGAGTTGAGCCTCGCCGTTCCCGCCCTTGAAGAATTGGGTGTACACGTTCACGGGCAGTTCTTTCAGCTCATCCAGGGAGAAACTTGCCGCTTCGATTTCTTCATTGACTTGACCATTGGCGCCCGGGAGTTTCCTGGGCTCGAGATAGCCCCGCCGAGCCGCCACGCTCAGCCCCGCATTGTTGACCAGCCCCACTTTGAGGATATGAAAGCTGCCATCGTTTTTGAGGTCCTGGGGCGAGAACGCTAAGGTGTAATAGACTTCCGGCGTGGCCGCCACCTTGGCGAATCCTGCGTCCAGATCGTTGTCGTGGTGGAAGAACTCACCTCCCGTGTCTTTGGCCAACTGGGCCAGCACGCCAGAGGCAGCGGATTCCCGGGAAGAGGCCCGCATATGCATTTCGCCCACCTGGGCGCCCCCGCCGCCCCCTGGGGGCGGTGCCCACGAGGCATCGAGCTCACGCATCAAGATCGGCACGCCCTTGGGGTCCAGCGCGCTGATGATCACGTTGCAGCGGAGCGCTCGGTCTGCCACGTCGCCCACCAGAGATTGCAGGAGCAGGTCCCGTGGAAGCGCTTGGTCCACCGTCCCGCGCACCATAGACTGCCGTTGCAGGTCCACTGGAGGCGCACGGTCCGCCATCTCGCCCGCCGGAGATTGCATCCGCAGATTCTGTGGACTGATGTCGAAGCTATCCGAAATCAGGATGAGATTGCGCTGGCCCGGAAGCGTCGCCATGCGGCGAACTACATGTTCCAAGTTCTGGAGCCTGAGACCCGCCAAGTATAGGTACCGGCCCGGGATGCGCTCGCCCCTCGGGCCATTTGGCAGATATGGAAACTCGCCCGGGTGGTAGCCCCTCGGGTTACTTGGACGGATTTTGAAAAGGGCTTCGTGCAGTTTCCCGCGGTTGTCGGTGAAGTCGAGCGTGTTCAGTCCAGAAGAGGTGAAAATGCCGACACGATCGCTGGGCGTCAGGGCCGTCGCTACGAATCGGTCGGCGGCGTCCCGGCCATGCACAAAGTCTGCGAAGGGCAGAGAGAAATCGTCGAAGAACAGTCCCAGATACCGCCAGCGAGTAATCGCAGAGGGTGCCGTGGGCCCGGCAGATTCCGGCTCGGTTTTTGGCGGCGCCAGCTTGGCTTCCGCCACAGGAGGCGCCGCTGGAGTCTCGACGGAGAAATGGGTGATAGCTTGAACCTTGCCGTTATCCAACAGCTTGAAGTCTTCCTTGCGAAGTCCGCCCACCGCGCGGCCCTTGTCGTCCCGGACTACCGCGCGTACCAGCACCAGGTTGCGCTGGACTTGCAGCTCGAAGGTGGGTGGTTTCTCTTGAGGAGCGGCCCCTTGCAGTTCAGAGGTCTGACCCGCGCCTACGGGGTTGCATAAGCTGGCACTAGTGACCGGCCCGCCGTCGCCGCTAAAGCCATAGGTGCCGGTTCCTGCCACCACGGAGAAATTGCCGAGAGGATCGACCTTAAATACCTGGTGCATCGCGTATCCGGCGATGAAAAGATTGCCGCGGGTGTCTGCCGCCACAGATGCAGGCGTAATGTCCGCGGACAGTGCGACCGCGCTGTTGGGTCCGCCCCCCGCCAACGTGCTGATAATGCCCTGTTGGGGGAATATATTTGTTGGTAGTCCTGCAATTGACAATATTAAGAAGAGAAATCCTTCTGTCAGTTTCTGCCCTTTGCGCGTCATGGTCTCCCCCTTTCTACTTTGTCAGGATTGCAGGTATCCGAGTTTGTTGCCAGGTAAACATACACGGCCAACGCCCGGAGGTCCGAGGCGCCGTCACGCCACCAGCTAAAGCCATGCCGCTGACGCGTCGGAGCGGCCGAGCTCGGCGCTCGGGGTGCGAGCGATGAATAATCAAACCTGAAAAGGACTAGTGGTGTCCGCCGCCCGCGCTGGGACTTGCACCCGCGCTCGGGCCTGCGCTGTGCGGACTAGTTGACACACTCGGCGCAGCAGACACACTGCTTGAGGGCCCGCCACCGCCGCCGTGCATCCCACCGCGACCGCCACCAGCATGAGCCGTTGCCGCGGATTGCCCGTGACCCAACACCACGGGCCCCGCGTGGCTGGACCCATGCGAGGGCGCGGGACCCACAGGGCCGGTCATTCCCTTCATCCCAGGGTTTCCACCTCCACGGCTGAAGGCTCCCCCGCGGAACTCACCCACCGTTCCGCCCACTGCATAGTGCCCACCCAAGGTGGACCCCTCCCGGGCGCGCAGAGGCTGGGATGAGGGAGAGGTACCCAAGACCCGTCCCCAAAAGCTTTGGTGAGTCTCGAGGAGCGCTTTCTCCTTCGCTGCGTCGCCTCCCATCAAGATGGTTGCGGGAGCTGGAGTGCGGTGCGTCGATGACAATGAGGTTGGCACGTGGAGCGTCGTCTCCGTGCCCGCCGTCAACCGGACCCCGGGGAACAATGAGGGTGGAACGGGCGGGCGCTCAATCAATGTCCCGTCGGCCGGTCGTACACGGGTCACAACCCGAGGGGTAATCAGTTCCCCATTCTGAATCACACTGGCGGGAACCACCGTTACAGACTTCAGCCCCGGCTGACCGTGCACCGGTCGACCGGGCCCCGGATGGCCTGGCTGACCGTGCACTGGATTGGGCCTGGGCGCCCAGCCGGGCGCTGGATTGGGCCTAGGCTGCCAACCGATCCATCCCGGCCCCGTATACCAATTAACCAACGCGGGCGACCAATAACTACAACTACCTGGCATCCAGAACCAACCCCAACTGTCGACGAAGTCCCACATGCCGCAGTGATAGGGCAGCCAGCCCCAAGGCTCGCTGGAGATCCACGTCATGCCAAAGCTGGGATAATAGCTCCACATGCCCATACTGAAAGGCGTCCAGCCCAGCGCCGCATAAGGCGCCCAGCCATAACCATAGCCAGGGATACGCGCCCACTCGCCATAGGTATTGAGATCACTCCAGCCATAACGCAGACCCCGAGCCGAAACGGCCTGGTCTCTTAAAGCGAGTTGCGCTTGCGTATCCCGTGCGTCCACCCACTTGTCCCAAGAGTCCTTGTCGATCCCTTGCCGAATGTTGAAGGCCTCTTCCGTAGTTCCCGGGTTGTATTCCAGGACTCCGTCCTTGCCGAGTTTCGCGGACCCTGAGGGCGCCACGACCGCGACCGAGCCATTGAACACTTCCACACGGATTTGGCCCTGGCGCAAATCCGTCCGGAATTCGCTTTTGCCGCTTGGCGTCAGTGTGGCGTCAGCGACCTTTACGCTATAGGCGTCTTGGTGCTCGGGCACGAAATGGAACGTGGCATACCCCGGCTCGAACGTGAGGTGGTTCAGCTTGTTGCCTTCCGCATCCAGGGCCAGTTGGCTGAAATCCACCTTGGAGAGTTCACCCAGCCGGGCCGTGGAGCCGTTCTCGAATTCCACCTCGGCATAACTGCCAGCCGAGGTCGACAACTCGAAACCTTCCTGGATAGGCGTGTTCACCAGCGCCTTGACCCATTCGGTCGAGCCGGGCCGCTTCAGGGCAACCGTGCCGCTCACATAGCTCAGCCGCACCACTCGCACGTGCGAGACAGCTTGCTGGGCAAAAGCCAATGCCGGCAGAAACAGCAGCCCCGCGACCACGACCGAGAGATTATGGCGTAAGGTATGGGATTTCATGGCTGGCCTCCTGAGCGGAGTCTACGACTCCTGTTGGTGACAGTTAGAAACAGTGACGGCCCTTTCTGCACTGGCGGCCTGCAACAGTCGGCGCCTCGGCGTTCGGGGCAATGGCCGGGAGAGTATGAGATGGACGGAGAGGAACCAGACATCGAACCTGCTCCTTGTCTACGCACAGAGTACTATATTCACGAAACGTGAGTCAAGTACTTTTGTGCTATTCTTGCAACGATGCAGAACTTTGAAGGTCAGCTTGACGCTGGAAGCTTACCGTCCTAGACTCATGCTGGATGAAGAACCAGACCGACCCACGAAGCAGGAGGTTGGGGAGCCTGGCGTGGTTGGCGGAGGTCTATTTCGCCAAAGGGCGCGGGGCTGCGCAGGATCAGCTGGGCTTGGTGGTTCCGGAAGCGGTGGCGCGGCCTTATAGTGTGGTTAAAGCCGGGGGTGGACAGACCTGCCTGAGGACTGACGCTGAAGCCTCAGACCATATTTCTTACGAGGGTTTCAATCCCCCTCCGCTTTGGGAAGCTCCCTACGCTGTTTACCGTGTCCGATTCGAACGGGCGCCTAAACACGATTTCATGTTCCACAGCGGTGAGGAGATGCTCATCCCCATTTCCGGCGAGATTGTATACCACTTCTATTGGAGCCCGGGTGGAGAGCCCCCGAAGCACGAAATCCTCAATCCACCGCTCCGACGGAACTCCGTGATCCGCATCGATCCCCAGGTGCCCCACCACACCTGGGCCGCTGGCAAGGGAGGTGCGGAAGCGTGGATGGTCTTCCGCCACGGAAGCAATGGCGCTGCCGCCATTGGACTCGACACGGGACCGCGCTCGCAGATGACTTCGGAGCGCACTACCCCGAGGCGAATAAAGCTGGAGGACCTTCAGGGTAATCCCGGGAAATACGCGCTGGTCGCCTGGGGAGTGGCGGAAAAGGTCCGGCTTTACCGTCAACGAGCCAACCTCACCACCGCCCAACTTGCCGCCATCTGCGACGTTCATCCCTCCTATCTCTCGCGGGTCGAGGAAGCCAGAACCAATGTGTCGCTCGAGTTGCTCCTCCGCGTGGCGCGGGTGTTGCACATGGGCCTGGAAGAAGTCTTCGCTCCGCCTGGCTGGTGCAGGGAAATTGGGTTGTTCCCCAGACCCAACTGGAAGGAGGGCCCCCGAGGCCCTCAGCCCGTGCTGCACAAACCGCCCGGATCACGCCACTTCGTGCACCCGATCTACTGGAGCCTGCGCTCGTCGCAATCCGCGACCAGCAACGAACGAAATATATCGAGCTGGATTGTCCTGGAGGGGCGGGCGATTTTCGAGATGCCCGAAGCTTCGGTGGGAGGACCGGGTTCCCAGCGTTCCGAGCTCCTCGAGACCGGCAGCGTGATCCACCTGCGAGGGGTGGGGCCGATAGGAGTCCAGGCGCTGGAGAATACGGAGTTGCTTCAGATTGTCTACTCGGCAGGGGACTGCCTGTGCTTGGATGCGCACTTGGAAGAAAGTGATGGGGTGCGTCATGAGTGAAGTCAGTCCAGGCAAGGCGATCCGTGAGCTGCACTCGAAAGCGGCGCGGATTCGGCAAACGTTCTCCGAGGTGTTTGACGCGCCACCGGCCAGCAGAATCGTCCTCGTCCCCAGCATCCTCGCTGCGCTACACATTCTCTTCGCGAAGCTGCGGGTTCGTCGTATGGTGCTGACGAGCGGGGAATATTATGGGGCGCTGCACTTTCCCGCTCAACGGGTTGAGAGTGTCGGCGTTAAAGATCTGATTAAGAGAACTAAGGAGCTTAAACCTGATGTTGTGATGGTCAGCGTGGTGACTTGGAAGGGAGAGGTCCTGCCCTGCGCCGAGCTCTTCGCGGAGATTCGAAGCATGCGGGGCCGTGAGGGTGCACCACTTCTGGTTGCCGATTACTGCCATGCGGGTGCGGTTGGATTCCCGAGCGTGAAAAAGCTCGCCGCGGACGTGGTCTGCGGGGGCGCGGGGAAGTGGGTTACGCCCCCCTTGTGGAACAGCAAGCTCGGCTTCCTCTGGTTTGGATCGGGTTCGCTTTCCTCCAGCGCCAAGACCGCTTTTGTGCCCTTCTTCCTTGCCACCAATCAACAACCCCCCTTTCTGGTGTCACGGTGGATAGACCCCGCTGAAGTCCGCACTCTACACGCTTGGCTGGCGCATCGCCGCCTGGATCGTTCGGCGCTGGTGGCACAGTATCGTGCTGACAGGAAGTTCGCGTCACGCCTCGCAGCTCAGTTGGGGATGGATTGCAGTCAGAGTAACATACTGTGGCTGAGTCGTGGTCATGCAGGCGACAAACGTGTGAGGCAGCTCGAACGCCTCGGGCTGACGTGGAAAATGCCGGACGGGAGAATCAGAATTCTGTGTCGTGCCCGCGCGGGTGCGCTGGGGCAGAAGTTTCTGAGCACGCCAGACCCAACCAGCACACGGTTATCTGGTGACTAGCGCCGGGCGGCGAGGGCCTTGGCGACTTCGACGGGAATTGCTCATCGCCGTTGCGCCTCTACTTTTTTATTGTGCGCCGCCAATCCATAGCCCTCAAGGGCTGATGGCCGGTGGCTCAGCGAGATGGTGGTCGCGGCTGAACTCCGCGGGGAAATCCGGCCCGTGCTCAATCGGGTGAGTCCTCCGTTCCTTCCCTCAATTCGGCTGCCAGAGGATCCCCAGGGGGGAGGTGGGCGAGCCGTGCCACCAACCGCACGGCAGCGGCGGAACGATGGTTGTACAAACCCTCCGAGGCGGCCCTACGAACCGGGAGGGCCTGTCCCGCATCCGCTAGAATCCTGAAGAGTGCCTCGGCAGCGCCTTCCGAAGGGACCGCGGCGAGGGCTTTAGCGGCCTTCTCCAGCACACCTGCCTTGAAGTCCCTTTTCAGAAAGACCAGTGCCTCTAAGTGGTCAACGCTCGCCGGATCTTTCAGAATCGTCAGTTCGTCGAGCGCCATCTCGAGTACGCCGGCGTGCAAGTAGGGCAAAGCTTGTGCCAAGACTTCCCCGCGTCCCCCGGCATTGCTCTTCAGGAGGGCCGTGATCGCGGCCCGCTGCACGGCGGGCTCCGGATGGCGGATCACTCCGCGCAGTTGCGCGGGAAGCTCCGGGTCACTCAGGTCGCCCAGGATTTGGCAGGCATTCCGCACCACGTACCAGTGCTCATCGGCAAGCCTCTTCCGCGCCGCCTCGATGGCGGTCGTTCCAAGGTTGCGAATCAAGCGAATCAGCGGCAAGCGTTTGGAAGCTGCAGGTTCCTCATCCAGGCGCCGAAAAGCCGCCTCCGCGCCCAAGGGGCCAACCATCATCAACAAGGAGGTCGCGGTTCGCGCCCAGGCCGCGTCGCTCCGTTTTTGCAGGTGCGACTCGACGAGCCGTTCCAGGTCGGCGGGAGCGAGGACCCTGGTGAGGGCGTCGCCACAACAGTCCAAATGCTCATTTGGGTGTCGCGTCAGCGAGCGTTTCAGGTCCGTGGCAAGCTTGTGAACAAACTCGAAATCTTCAGAGTGCCCGGCATTCTGCGCAACGACGGCCAGGCAGTTCGTGACTTCCAGGTGGCATGGCCCCTGCAAGCGGGTCTCGTCCAGAAGTTCCCGGACCAACGGCGCCGCCAGGGTGTGCATCAACTCCAGAGTCTCGACGCCCGCGAGGCTGTGGAGGAGTTCCGGCGCCCTTTTGAGTTCTTCCGCGCGCACCGCGGAGGGAGCTTTATCCAGGACCGCGAAGTAGTGCTGGGCAATTTCCGTGGCCTCGACAAATCTCCCGTCGCTCATCGCCTCTTGAACGTAATAGAGGAGACGGGCAAACTGCTGCGGCGTGAACCGTTCCAGGCCCAGGAGTTGGGCGTGCTTTTCCTGGGCCGGCGACGCAAACCACACCACTTCCCGCCGGATGCGCTCATAGACTTCCGGTGGCAGGTTCGCCTGCTTCACAAACTGCCCCAGCTTTTGCAGCAGACGCTCAGCTACCTGCGTTGCCTTGAGCCCGCGCAACAAGGCTTGGAGCACCTCTTCGCCCACGCCCCCCAAACCCTCGGCGGGCGGAGAACTGGCCAAGCGCTCCGCTGCCCATCCGGCAATGGCATCTTCCATCAAATGCGCAGCCATTTCCCCGGGCGGGTATCCTCGCAGGTCGTTTTGCTTTTCCGGGGACAGGGAGGAAAGCAGGGAGTCGGGTTTCAACCCCGCCAGCATCTGCGCCAAGGCGACAAGCAATTTTGAGAGATTTCCCTGGGGATCCGCCACGGTGTTCCGAGTGGCTTCGTTCGCCAGCTCCAGCACCTCGGGCCCACTGCCGCCAAACCGCTGCGGCTTTTGGATGCCGGCAGCTTGCAGGAGCAGATCCAGCGCCATCGTACCCGATCGGGCATCCGGTTCGAGGATGGCCTGGGCCGTCAGGTAGGACTCGATATCCATCCCCATTTCGATCGTGTCGCCCTGGTTCTCGCGCTTTGCCGAGGGTATGATGCGAATAGCCTCAAGCGGATTCCCCGCCAGGAAGCTCTTGATGCCTCCGCGCTCCGCAATCACGCTCGGCTTCGTCGTCAGTAGAGCTATGGCGCGTTTAAAATCCTTCAAGGCAACGCCGGCCCGAAAAGAAATGGCCCCGATTTCCCTCTTGGAAAACTCCCCCTCCAGATGCGCCAGGCTGCTCTGGGACACCAGGCTGTTGTTCAACAAGACGAGTTGCTTCACAAAACCGAAAGTGAATTGCCCGCCCTGTTTGAGCAGTGGCTGAAGCAAATCATAAACCTGCTGGATGGAGCGCCCCGCGGCAGGGTGGTCCACCGAGTACATGACGCTGACCTTGAACATGGTTTGAAAAGCCTGCCCGAACGCCAAGCCTTGAACCTTGAGCGGATTTTTTTCACTCGGGTTGGAGGGCGGGGTGCGAGGATTGGAGGCCACAGATTTTCCCTTCCGGACCACGATATGTTATCGGGTAACTATACTCTCGTTGAGAGGAGCGTCAACAGAAACAATGTCTCTGCCTGCACGAGGATACGAATCGGGAAATAACCTGGCGGGATGGACACCTGCCGCGCGCAAAATCATTGAGGGTGCTTGACCACCCGCCCCTGCCGGGGCGCTGGCCAACGGTATCCCGGAGTTGAGCAAGAAGACGGCTCGCCCGCCCCCCACCCTCTTCCCTCTGTCGCCCGCCACTAAGATCGGCGGACTTTCAGCCGCGGCGACCGACGAAGGATCCCTGCATTTGCCGGGTACTAGGAAATGCTGGGATTTTTCTCCCGCAAGGCGGGATCAGAGTGGCAGTAGTGCTTTCGATCGGAGCGGCCGTGCGGTTTCCCCGGCCCTATCCGGCAGGGGGCGGGCTGAGGGGCAAAACTCCGCGCGATCTGCTAGAACTGAGGGCACTGAAGGAGGCTCTGTTATGGCACAGACGAAACCACCGAAGCGCAAATTGATCGGGCGCGATACGAACGCGACTAGAGTAATCGTATCAACACTCGGAGTTATTCTCGGAATATCCGGTATGAACCATGGGTTTTTTGAAACCCTTCAGGGGAACACCCCAACCGGCGAGCTGATCATACCTGCCATCGGCGAAGCGCATAGGATGTGGACCTATGGTAGCGAAGATGCTTTTACTTTAATCCCCAACTTTCTCCTGACCGGTATCCTGGCGATTGCCGTCAGTCTGTTCATTATCGTATGGTCGGTGGGCTTTGTTCAGAGGAAGAATGGCAGCCTGATTTTTCTGCTTCTCTTTATCTTACTGTTCCTGGTTGGCGGCGGCATCGCGCAAATAGTGTTTTTCACTTTAGCCTGGGCGGTCTCGACCCGTATCAACAAACCGTTGACATGGTGGCGGAGGGTTCTCCCTGAAAGCGTCCGCAGGGCGCTTGCCAAGCTGTGGTTATGGTCCCTTGTCGCCGCTGTGCTGTTGTTTCCCATTGCTCTGGTAATTGCAGTTGTTGGGTTTGTGCCTGGTGTGAACGACCCGAAGCAGGTCCTCATGATCTGTTGGTCGTTTCTCGGTGTTGGGTTAGGACTTCTTCTTCTCGCCTTCGTGGCCGGGTTCGCGCATGATATTGAGCGACAGCGGGTAGCGCACAGTGGCTAACGAACAGTCTGTGCTGGTCGGAGTCTGCGGCTCTTATTCTGATAAACCTCTACTGATCTATTAACATACGAGGGCGTAGCGCGGAGCCGCGGGCGGCTGGTCTTCCGCCGCGGCGTGGGAATTGACGCGCCGCGAACAAGGTTTTCCGAACCCGCTTGCCCGTGCCGCCAAAACCTCGGCGCGGTGAAATGGCCGCCCCGATAAATCGGGGCACTACATCTCCCCCGCGGGTGGCGCGGGCGCTGCGTCGCGAAATCTCACAGTTGCGTAGTGGGCAGGGCAGGGGCGCACGCCGGGCAGAACTCGGCGCGTTTCAGGTCGATGCGCTCGACGCCGTAGGAGGAGCTCATCACGCAGAGGTAATCCGGGCAATGTCGCAGGCCGCAGGTATGGCCCAGCTCGTGCAGAGCTTCCTTCAACAACCGTTCACGGAGAAGTTCCAGGTCGGCGGCCAGGCCGTAGAACTCCTGGCGCAGGCGATGCGCGGAGACCACAGCCCCACCGTCGGACACTTGCGCTTCCCCGAACACGAAGGTGAGGACGGGGATGTAGAGGTCCATCTCCGTCACGCCCAGCATCTTCCAGCTTTCGCTGGGCGGCTTCTGGAGGAGTTTCTTCAGGATCTCGGTGGAGTGATATTGCCGGCGCAGAGGGTTGAAGGCAAACTCGGCCTCCAGCCCCTCCGGCTGGATGGAGCAAGCCACGCGCAGGCGCTGCGTCAGCCCCTCGGCGAGAGGTTCGAGGAGCGCCCGGTCGACTCGTCCAACAGGCACCAGCGAGATGATTCTCATGACGCGGCCGGGGCAGCCTTCCGGAATCCGTACTTCTTGATCTTGTTGTAGAGGGTCACGCGGTCAATGCCCAGCACCTTGGCGGCGCGTGTCTGGTTCCACGCGCAAGTCTCGAGCACGTGCAGGATGTGCCCGCGCTCCACGTCCTCGAGCGCCAGCCCGCTCTCTGGTTGGGGCGGCGTGGTGACCTGCAGCGGAAAATCCCCGGCCTGAATTTCCGGCTCGCGGCCGATCACCATAGCGCGCTCGATGGCGTTCTCCAGCTCGCGCACGTTGCCGGGCCACCCGTAATTCGTCAGCACGTCGAGCCCCGGGCGGCTGAGGTTCGTGAATCGCTTGTTCATGGCGCGCGAGTACTTACGCAGGAAATGATCGGCGAGCAGCGGGATGTCCTCCTTGCGCCCGCGCAGCGGCGGAAGTGTGAGGGCGAAGACATTCAGGCGGTAGTAGAGGTCGGGGCGGAAGGTTCCCTCGCGCACCAGGGCGTCCAGATCCCGGTTGGTAGCGGCGATGGCGCGGAAATCCACCTTGATCGCCTGGTTGCCGCCCACGCGCGTGATCTCTTTTTCCTGCAGAACGCGCAGGAGGTCGGTCTGGGTCTTCAGGCTGATGTCGGAAATCTCGTCGAGAAAAACCGTGCCACCCTCGGCTACTTCGAACTTGCCTTTCTTGCGGTACTGCGCGCCGGTGAACGCGCCCTTCTCGTGGCCGAAGAGTTCACTTTCGAGCAGGGTCTCGGTGAGCGCGCCGCAGTGGATGGTAACCATGGGCATGAAGCGGCGCGGGCTCAGATTATGAATGGCGCGCGCCACCAGTTCCTTGCCGGTGCCGCTCTCCCCGTGAATCAGCACGGTCGTGTCGGTGGCGGCCACGGTGCGGATGCTCTCCAGCACGCGCTGCATGGCCGGGCTCTGGCCGACCAACTCGACGGCCTGGACTTCCTCCAGGCTTTCGCGCAGCCGCAGGTTCTCCTCCCGCGCCCGGCGATGGTCGAGGGCCTTCGAGACCGCATGGGTCAGGTCGTCGGGATCGAAGGGCTTCATGATGTAGTCGTAGGCGCCGTCTTTGAGCGCCTGTACCGCGGTCTCCACCGAAGCGTAGCCGGTCATGATAATGACGATGATGTTGGGATCGACCTCGCGAATCTTGCGGTGCAGTTCCAGGCCGTCCATGCCGGGCATCTTGATGTCCACCAGGGCCAGGTCCCAGCGCTGGCGCGGCAGCTTCAAAAGGGCCTCCCGGGCGCTGGTGGCAGTGTCCACACTGTAACCTTCTTCCTCGAACCATTTCCCCAGCGAGTCCCGGACTACGTTCTCGTCGTCCACGATCAGGATGCTGGCTTTGGGATTCATAGCTTGCTCCTTCCAGTTTTGGACAAGCGCCCAGACTCTCAGGCCGCGCCCGCCGGACTCCCTGGCGCGCCGGTTGCGACGCTGCTCAGGGGCGGCTCCTCCGGCAGGAGGACGGTGAAGGCCGTCCCCTTCTGCGGCGTGGAAACCACCTCAATGTTACCTCCGTGTTGCTGCACGATGCCGAGGGCAATAGCCAAGCCCAGGCCCGTCCCCCTCCCCTCTTCGCTTTTGGTGCTGAAGAAAGGTTCGAAAATGTGCGAAAGGACCCCCGAGGGAATGCCCGGCCCTTCGTCGGTCACCACCACCCGGCCCAGGCGCCGCGCCGGGTCGTAGGCGCTCTCGACACTCAGCCGACCGCCCTGCAACATCGCCTCAACGGCGTTCATGAGGATCACCAGCAGGGCCTGCTGCACCTGGCCGGCATCACAATAAAGCGGTGGCAGGTGGAGTTCCAGGCGCTTCTCCAGCTCGATGTTCTGCAGGGTCATCTGATGCCCGACCAAAAGCAGGCAGCGTTCCACGATCTCATTCAGATCGTTCTTCTGCGGGTTGATGGGTGTCTGGCGGGCGAAGGTGAGCAAGTTTTTGACGATGCCGCCGCAACGCCGGCTCTCCCCTTCGATGATGTGCAAGTAGCTCTTGGCCTCGCTCAGCCGCTGGTTCTCGCTGAAGCCCTTGTCGGCCATGCGCGACAACAGCTTGCTGTACGTCAGGATGCCAGCCAGGGGATTGTTGATCTCGTGCGCGACCACCGCCGCCAGCCTGCCGAGGGACGCCATCTTTTCGGACTGCATCAGGCTGCGATAAGCGCGCTCGAGTTCCCCGGTTTTCTGCTGGACGCGGTCTTCGAGCGTTTGTGTCCACTGGAGGTTTTCCGCCCGCGCCTTCTTTAATTCCTGCGTCATGTGATTGAAAGAAACCGCCAGGCTACTGATCTCGTCCCGGCCCGTCTCGGGCAGCAGATAGTCCAGGTCGCCCTGGGCGACGTGCCGCGTGCCCTCGGTCAGCCTGCGGACAGGCTTGTGGACCGTCATCCAGATCAGCCAGGTCGAAAACAGGCTCACGATGAGGATGGCCGCAGCGGTGAAGATCACGAGCTGACCCTGATGCTGCGCCACCGTGAGGTCAGCGGCCGCGAGCGAAACGTTCGTGTCGAGTACGCCCAGCACTTGGCTGCCGCCGCTGTGGGCGTGGCAGGCGGCGTTCGAGCAATCGGCCTCGTTCTCGATAGGCCGGATCAGCCCCAGCACGCGCGTGCCGTCCCGCGCGGTGTAAATGCGCATCCGGTCAGGCCGGTCCAGCCGCGTGAGAGGCTGGGCCTGCGCGTGGCAGGCGTAGCACGCCTCTGCCTTCTTATCCACAAACTGGCCGACCTCTTTCTCGTCCGTGGAAAAACTGATTTGCCCTTCCTTGCTGAAGATGCGGATGCGGCTGATGCCGTTTTCGTGCCCGATCGTGTTGATGATGTGGAACACTTCCTCGCGTTGATTGCGGAGCATCGAGTAGCGGATGCTGCGGCGGACGGTGTCGCTGATCCGATCGGCGTCTTGAAAAATGATCTCCTGTTGCGATTGCCGCCAGAGCCGCAGGTTCCAGTACCCGTAAAGACCAAAAAGTAGGGCCATGCCACCCACCACGCAGGCCGTCAGCTTGATCGCCAGACTGTGAGTCAATCGGGGCATCCGGAGTCCTTTGGTCCCAGGGTCACGCCTCTGGGATTCTATTGCCTGGCCGCAGTACAAACCGTAATCTTCCCCACCGCAGGGTGGGGCTCGCCCGGGCGAGTTCGGCAGGGCGAACCTGGCCCGGCGGCGACATCGCCATCCCTCGCCCCCAAATCTCTCCCGGGGGTGATGGGAACCGGCTCTGGTGGGCGGGTGAGAGGTCCATCGGCAGTCCCACTCCGCAGGATCGCCCCTCCGATCCCGCAGGTGAAAGGTCGGACATACTTACCGTGATAAGAGCCCGACCCGCTGGCTCTATAAGCACGCGGTTTGCCGAGAAATTCAGCAGTTGAGCCCTACGGTAGGCCTTTTAGTCCGAGAAACACAAGACTCTTTATCTTCCATCCTCGTCCTGTGGTGAAATCACGCATCTGAACCCTCTTCCAGGTCGGAAAACTGCGGTGGGAACGGGAGACAATGGCTCGCCTGCTGCATGGGATGAAGGGAGTCCAGGCGTGCCGGGTGCGATCCCAGGGATGAAGCTGCTTGCGCTTATAGTCACGCGCCGTTAACGGGTGGCGACCGACGTGGGCTCTGGCGAAGTCGCAGGGATGCTGCGTAGAAGGCGCTCCCAGCCGTCGGCCGAGTTCACCCAGGCGGCCGTCCACCACGGGCCTCAGGCGAGCAGCATTTCGTGGACGACCTTCTCCCACTGGAACTCCGGGACGAGCCCCAGCGCGTCGTCGACGGCGTGCCCGCCGTCTTGCAGGCGAGCTTCCGCGCCCGGGCTGAGGCGCGTGTGCAGCGCGGCAACGGATTCCTCCATCCAGCGCTGTGCCAGGCGCCCATGCAGCAGATTCTTCAGATTGCCTTCCACCGCCGGCGCGTTCACAGCCACTAACCAGCCAACGCCGTAAGGGTCCCTATGCGCGAGGGAAGGATCGCGCAGGACTTCCGGATTTACGTCCACCACTTCACCCTCGATGGGCGAGAGCATCTCGAAGCGATGGCTGCCGCGGCCGAGCGTCCAGCCGTGCTCACCCTGACGCAGCCAGCGGCCGCGCGCGGGCAGATTGATTTGATCGATCTGGCCGACGAGCCGCGCCGCGAAGTCATCCAGGCCGATGCGCACCACTTGGCGCGATTCCTTCATCGCCCAGGCGTGCCCGGGGTGATAGGAAAGGTGCGCGGGGACCTTGAACCCACGCACAATGTTCATTGGAATCGGAAGCTCGTCAAGTGGCGCTTCCCGCGCCGCGCTCTTCACCTCCACCCGTTGCGGCTGGCGCCTCTGGAAGTAGTAATCAACCACCACGAAGAGAATAAATGTTGCGAGAACGAGTCCAGCGACCATTTGCCACCTCGGGACGCTCCACTCCCTTGCTTCGAAGCGGAGCCCCAGAATCTCAACGTAGATGTGTGCAGGCCGCGGGCCATTGACGGGAATGATGTCGGCTCCAGATTGAGATGATAAATGCCTTTGAATCTCATGAATAGATGATTCTAGCAGAAGTTCGTGCAGACGGACAGATTTACAGATTTTGCCATGCTTGTTGTGTTTCTCAATAGTAGGTTCACGAGGGAATGCCCGACAATCGACTCAGGAGCTTTGTTTTCAGTGCGATGCACAACTGCTGCGGGTTACAACAGAGAGTAGTGAAAAGTTCAACACATTGGGGCGCCGCGTCGCGAACAAAACCTCCTCATCGTCCAGTTGAATTTCTGTTCAGAAGCCGTCCCCGACACACGCGAGCTGCGCGCGCCGTGAAGGGCGGGTAAACAGGGTTTGCCGGGTCGCGCCGCGACCGCAACCCCTGCACTGGTGTTCGTTTGTGTCGTGTAGGATTCTTTGCTGGCTTGGCGTGCTCCGAATCTGATATAAAAACACCTTTTGGACAATCGGGAAACTGGGGGTTGAATCGTGCGCAAACGGATTCTTCTTCTCTTGTTCACACTCTGGGCGGGACGCGTGCTCGTCGCTCAAGAACCCTCCCCGCCTTCCCCGCTCGTGGATCGGGTTAGCCAAACGGGCTTCCTGCAACTCGAGGCGGAAAGCTTCAAGGGTCTGCCGCACCGGCAAAAGCTGCTAGCGCACTGGCTTTCGATGGCCGCCATCGCCGTGAACCCCATCGTTTACGACCAGAACTCCGCTTACGGCCTCGAACTGAAGCACGTGCTCGAGCAGATCCTGACGCACTCGCAGGGCATCGACCCCGTGGTTCTCAAGAAGCTCACCGACTACACCAAGCTCTTTTGGGCGAACCGGGGAAACCACAACTCCTTCACTTCGCAGAAGTTTCTGCCGGAGTTCACCTATGAAGAACTTCAGGCGGCGGCCGAGCGGGCGCTCCGGAACCGCGCGCGGCTGGGCCCGCGGGCGAAGCTCCAGAAGGACCGCGAAGATCTGCGCAAGCCGATCTTCGATCCTGACTACCAGCCTTACCTTACGGCAAAGAACCCCAAGAGCGGTGTAGACCCGCTCATGGCCAGCGGCAACAATCTCTACCAGGGCGTGACGATGAGCGATCTAAAGGATTTCCACGACAAGTACCCGCTCAACTCGCGCCTGGTGAAGAAAAACGGCAAACTGGTCGAGCAGGTCTACCGCGTGGGCGGTCCGGGCCTTTACGCCGACGAACTGAACCGGACGATTCGCTACCTAACGATGGCGCTGCCTTACGCTGACGCGCCCAAGAAGAAGGTATTGCAGGACCTGATCCGCTACTACCAGACGGGCGACCCCGCCGACTGGCGGCAATTCAATATCGACTGGGTGCGCGATGACTCCCCGGTGGATTTCACCAACGGCTTCATCGAGGTTTACAAGGACCCGCGCGGATTGAAGGGTGCGGCGCAGGCTTACGTGACCGTCGTAGACGAAAAGTTGAACAAGCTGATGAAGGCATTCGCCGCCAACGCCGGGTACTTCGAGCAGCGCGAACCGTGGGAGGACAAGTACAAGCTCGAGACGCCCCATCCGCCCATCGTGAACGCCGTCGAGGCACTGATTCAGACCGCCGATTTCGACGTCACGACCATCGGCGAGAACCTGCCGAACGAAGCGGAGATCCACGACAAGTACGGCAGCAAGAGTTTCGTCTTCACAGGGTCCACGCGCGCTTTCGCGGCGGCGACGGGCATGAAGGCGGCACGCGAGTTTGCCTCTTCCGACGAGGAACGCGCCCGCGCCGAGAAGTACCAGACCCTCACCGACGATCTCTACACCGCCATGCACGAAGTGCTCGGCCACGGCTCAGGAAAGATGAACCCGAAGCTGACCGCAGAGCCGGCCGTCTATATCAAGGAGTATTACTCGACGCTAGAAGAGGCGCGCGCGGACCTGGTGGCGCTGTGGAACTTCTTCGACCCCAAGCTCGTGGAAATCGGGGCGATCCCCAATCTCGACGCCGCCAAGGCCGCTTACGACGGCGAGGCGCGCGCCGCGCTCACCGAGCTGCACGAGTTCCCCACCGGCGACACCATCGAGGAAGACCACCGGCGCGGCACGCAGCTCATCGTCAACTACATTCGCGAGAAAACGGGCGCCATCCAACCCCTCGAGCGTGACGGCAAGGTCTACCTGGTAGTGCGCGATTACGACCAGATGCGCCAGGGCGTCGGCATGCTGCTCGCTGAACTCATGCGCATCAAGGCAGAGGGCGACTACGAGGCGGCCAAAGCCCTCATCACGAAATACGGCATCCACTTCAACACCGCTTGGCGCGACCAAGTGGTGGAGCGCTACAAACAGCTCGACCTGCCCACCTTCTGGAGCGGCATCAATCCCGACCTCGTCCCCCACTTCGGCCGCAACGGCAGGATCGACGACGTCGAGATCGCCTACCCGCGCGACATCGTGCGGCAGCAGCTTCGCTACGCGGAGATCGCGGGGCATTAGCAGCGTGGCGTCCGCGCCCCCGACGCGACTGCGCTAGGGAGCGTAAGGATACGTAATCAAGGCAACAACTTTTGGTATTATGGGGGCCAGTCAAATCCCGGCGGGTGGGCCGCTCTCCGTCGTTTGAAGATCCCAGCGGCAGGCAGAATTTGACCCTGATCCTTCGCGTGGCCTATGGATGTCCCGCGTTTTCTCCGAGAGAGTGTCAAGCCTAGCCTATGCGGCGGCGGATAAGCATCAGCAGGCATCTGCAAGATGCCGACAAGGTAGCAATCAGTCCGACCGCGAATACTGAAGGAGGAGGCACGAAATGAGTAAATCGGTCAACCGGCGTGAGTTCATCCGGAGCGCTCTGGCTGTTGGGGCCCTCAGCGCGGTGAGTTCAAAAGCTGCCGTCAACGCTCCCGGCGAGCTGCCCACTCGCACCCTCGGGCGCACAGGACTGCAACCCTCCGTGCTGGCGATCGGCTGTGGCAGCCGCCTGATGGCTTACGCACAAGACGACCGCATCCTCGAAGCACTCGAGCTGGCGCTCGCGAGCGGCATCACCTACTTCGATACGGCGCAGGACTACGGCGGCGGCAGGAGCGAGACGCTGGTGGGTCAGGCCACCAAGGGACGCCGCCGAGGGCTTATTCTCGCCACCAAGACTCACGCGCGAACCGCGGACGAAGTGATGCGGCGCGCCGAGCAGAGCCTGAAGCGGCTGCAGGTGGACCGACTCGACGTGCTGCACATCCATGAGGTGCTCGGGCCTGACGACTTGCAGCAAGTCGAAGCCAAGGGCGGAGCCCTGGAAGGCGCTTACAAACTGCGAGAGCAGAAGATGGTGCACTTCCTCGGGATCAGTTGTCACGGGAACCCCGAATCCCTGGCGCAAGCGCTGGAGAGACACGATTTTGACTGTGTGCAGATGGCGCTCAACGCGGCGCTGCAGGGCAAGATGCCCCACTGGTTTGGATTTCTGAAAAAGGACCAGCAGGACATGTTCTCCGAGGCCCTGCCACCCGTCTCGAGGCCCGGATCGAGCTTCCAGGACCTGGTGCTCCCCATCGCGCTGCGGAAAAAGATGGGCATCATCGCCATGAAGGTCACCGGCCAAGAAGGCCTGATCGGCTCGGGACCGGAAAAAGCCACGGCGAGCGAGTTGATTCGCTACGCGCTGTCGCTCCCCGTGCCGGTCGTCACGGTCGGAATGCCGCGTCTGGAGTTTATCCGCGAGAACACCGCCCTGGCGCGCAACTTTGTGCCGCTTACGAAAAGTGAAATGCGCGCCTTTGAGAAGCGCATTTCGACAGCCAACAAAACGGCCCTTGATCTGCGCTTTATGAATCATCGCGACGTTTGAGCTTCGGGAGAACAGGCCCTTTCATGAAGAATCAGGGTTCTCCGTGTCTCTGACCACCCTCACGCTGCTGGTATCCAGTCTGACCGCCGCCGAAAACCCGCCGCTCCCGTGTTTTAACAGAGACCCATTAGAGGCGCGGCGCTCGGGGACGCCTCGCCCTGCGAGCCGCCCCTGCGATGCGAGATCAGCCGGTGAGAAGTCACCCCCAGAGCAACGAACCTTGGGGTGGTGGGTTAGCTTCCGAGTACGCCGTGATCCAGGCGCAATCCCGAGAGACGCCGTTAATCGGCTGCGAACGAGGTCAACTTCTACGTGTAGCCGACTTTCCGGGCAGTGGCGGCGCAGGCGTTTGAGTGACGGCACTATGAAGGGCTGGCCTGGCCAGCTATAATCGCGCCTTGCCATGATCACGGTTTCCAAAGAAGACTATCTGAAAGCAATTTTCGAAGCCGAGAGCGAAGGTGAAGCTGTCATTTCAGCCACGCTGGCGAATTGGCTCAAGGTTTCCCCGCCCGCGGTCACCATGGCTTTACGCCGGTTAACGCGTGACGGCCTGGTAGATGTGCGGAAAGACGGGCAGGTGCGGTTGACCGATGAAGGACGGCGGATCGCAAAGCGTATCGCCGTTCGACACCACCTCATCGAACGGATGCTGACCGAGAT
>JAIQEZ010000073.1 GCA_020073545.1 Terriglobia bacterium
TCCTTTCCCAGGACATTCCCGGCCGGAATGCGGCAGTCCATGAAAACGAGTTCACTGGTCGGCAGGGATCGCAGTCCCATCTTTTCGAGCGGCTTGCCCCGCTGGAAACCCTCGGTGTTTCCGTCCACGATCAGGCAGGAAATCCGCCCCAGCGACTTGCGCGTCGGATCCGTCACGGCCAGGACCAGAACAACATCCGCGACCGGGCCGTTGGAGATGAACATCTTGTTCCCGTTGATGAGGAAGCCGCCGTCGCACTTCTCGGCCCGCGTACGGATGGCCCCGCTATCGGAACCGGCCTCCGGTTCTGTGGCGGCCGTGGCCCCAATCCACTCCCCACGGCACATGGGCGGCAGATACTTGCGTTTCTGTTCCTCCGTGCCAAACAGGTTGATCGTGGTGGCGGAAATCAAGTGAGCGCCAACCGCATGCACCAAGCCGCTGTCGACACAGGCGTATCCGAACGCATCCATGATCGCAGCTGTGGTCACGAGGTCGTACCCCAACCCGCCGTAGGCCTGCGGGATGCAGAGCGCTGTCAGGCCCTCGGCAGCTGCCTTGCCCCACTCTTCACGCGGGAATGTGCCGGCCGCATCGTATTCGGCCGCGTGCGCGTTCAGCTCCTTGCGAGCGAACTTCGTGACACAGTCGCGATACCCCTCCTGGTCCTCGGTAAGCGCGAAGTCCATGGGGTACCCTCCTTTTACGATTTGATGTATCGGTTGAGCAGCGCGGTAATTGCGTCCAGGGTCTCGAAGTTCTCGGGGACCAGATCGTCAGGACTGAGGGTCACCGAGTACTTCTGCTCGACGAACGCGATCATCTTCATGACTCCCAAGGAGTCGATGATCCCGCTCTCGATCAGGTTCGTGGAGTTGGTCAGTTCAACATTCCGCGACGGGGCGATTTCCGCCTGAATGAAAGTTTGGACCGATTCAATTGCGCTCATGTCGCTCATTTATCACCAGATCGATCTATGGAGAATTACTTATGACGCCGTATATAGGAAACAACAATGTCGTTGTGCTCAGTACGGCAAGAAGGGGTCCCAAATGCCGCTGGTCTATGGAGTTCAACGCCAATTCATTTGGGCGATGGGCACCAATTATCCAATGCAGATATTCACGCCAGCAATAGCCTTCCTGCCAGAGAGATTGAAGTTGGATTGGGACATTAGGATAAGCTTAGATTCTTGCTCACCAAATCTTTCATGCAAGCAGACGGACGAGCACATCTTTGCTCACCAGATCCAGATCACGCTCCCGCTCCAGAGACGGCCTAACGTCCGCCCGGGCTCGCTCCCAATCCAAGGTCTCGATCCGCTGCCGCACGTGCTTCCTCCAGTTGGCTGCCGTCAGGCGTGGTCCTTGCGGTCGACGTACACGCCCACCAGGTGCTCCGGGCCTATTCCCTGCTCTCTGAGAAAATGAGCAAGCCGGTTGGCCCTTGCATTCAGCTCCGCGTAGCACAACCTCTTGGTTCCCATTATCAAGGCGGGAGCCTTCGGTGTCCGCTCGACTTGTTCTTCGATGAATTCGTGCGGGCTGCGCCCCAGTGGGAATTCCCGTCGAGTGTCGTTCCACGGTTGAATCATATGTTCACAATCGACCGTTTTTGACGAAGGTCCTCGAAAGCCAGCCACGTCCTTGTTCCCTCACTGCGAGCTGTGCAGCCTCTCACCTCTAAGACATAACAGGGGAAGCAGTCCCGAGGGACGTCTTCCCTGCACGGGCCGCTCTACGCCGATGCGACAGCGGCGCCGCGATCGGCGATGCGATAAACCAACTCATCGTCCTCTAATGAGGCGAAAGCGATTCTTGCTCTCTCTCTTCCCTCACCGAGAATCTCCCATCCGTCTCCGCTTTCTACGAGTCTCATTCTGCTTCTTTGACGCCACCAGTCGTTGACATCTCCCGGAAGTGTTACCCAAAGACCAGCGGTCTTCCGAAGCTCAGAAAGGTGTTCCAAGAGGTCTTGGTAAACCCGCTGTTCCCGCTTCTTTGTGATGTAGTCAGGATGGATGATGAAACTTATAACGCCATGCCTGTCGAGTATCATCGCGATCTGGGTCTTCCACAAACCTAGGGAGTAATCACGCAGGAGGTAAAGCAGGGAGTAATCCTGGATAGCAGTCAGAGGGATTTCGAGCACATCTCCGATGAAGTACGGGAAAACAGTACAGCAGCCTCCGCGCTGGGGATCGAGGTGCGCGACATTGGGCATTGACATGTCGTACTCGAAGTGCAGTAGGTTCAACCAATCAGGGTTCCGATAGAGGACTGCAGATCTGAAGCCACGTGCCTTAAACGAGACACCATACTGGTTGATGGCTTTCGCCCGCCGTTGGAATTCGGCAAAGTCCTTGAACAACTGGCTATCGTGGTTCAAATCGTGGATATTTACCTCGAACCCCCGCCGCCGAATCTCTTCAAGGTAGCTCTCTGGCACTGCATAGCGCCCTTCAGGCACAACCTGAAAGGAGGTCTTAATATCATAGTGGTCGTCGATGTCCATCAGCTGCGGGCAGAAATCCCTTCCGTACACAGTCTCGACATCATGCGTCACCATTGCCGCAGCCGTCGCCCCATCAGGCCAGAACCAGATGAACGGCAGCCTGTCCAGCCCCCGGCTCTTCAGTGTAAGCTTCACGAGGTTTCCCATAATCTGTTCGACGCTCGTGTCCAACGGCCACCGGGGAAACGCCCTCTTGTTCCAGTCACGGAGCGAAAATCTTTGAAGGTGTCGGCGCGCGGAAACGGGCAAAAACCGCCGGATCGCGTAATAGCCAGTTCGTGCGATCCGTCCAGAAGAGAATGATTTCGCGGCGCCGCCTTCGGACCGCATATACCTTTCGCAGCGGATCGCTTCAATCGCTTCTGAGGGATCAAAGGGGACATTGATGATGCCGCCTTCGGCCTGGATGTGGTGAGAGACGTCACGCAGATCTTCTACGATTCGAGCCGCCGGACGAAATGCAGAGCACCTGGCATAACATGTCGCACCGCTATCCCCAAATTGGAAAAAACCCGGCTTCTCAGATAAATCACCCGTCACCTCCATCCGCATCAGGTCTTCGGGGCATTTGAAATGGTCGATGACTGTTCGGCTTATATCTGACAAGGTGAATTCCAGTTGCGCACGCATATCGTCGCTTTCGATCTCGTGGACCACGGCCAATTCACGGCCGCCACGGTAAACAACTACTTTAACTCTCCCCAGCCGTTACGCCTTTGCTTTGAACTCACGCGCGCACCTGGCCTCGTCGAAGTTCAGAAGACAAAGGCAAGAATCCCGTTCAATTCTCAACCAGCAAGGCTATGTTACGGTTTTCAAAGTGGGAAGACCTAACGCTTCCAACCAAGAGGACTGACAGTTCGAAACCCTGAATCTCTTTCCACGCTCGCGCAGAGGCTGTGCCACGGGGTCTCACAACGTCAACTGTTAGGGGAGATCTCACCGTTCCTGCGTCCGCTGCTCAGCTCTCGCCTGCGGAAGGAGAGCACCGATCAATTCAAGGTAGATCTTCCTCTTTTCAGTCCAACAGTTACGCCGAGCGTAGGCCAGCCCCTGTTCGGCCAACCGAGTTCTGAGCTGGGCGTTGCGCACGATTTCCTCCATCTTGCTTGCGAGGTCCTGCTCATCACCCGATCGGAAGAACAGCAGAAGCGAATCATCAAAGTAGTATCGGTCAACCGGGGTGGCAGCGGCGATAATGGGGAGTCCCATGGCCATGAACTCCAAGATCTTTGTGCTGAATGCCTCTCCTCCAAAACCCTCAGCCCGCTTCGGTACGACCCCACAGTCCGCACTCGCGATAACCTCAGGCAGATTCGTGAGTGGCACAGAATCACGAATCCGCACACTTCCCTCCAAACCCAAGCTCGTGATCAGGGCTTGAAGATCATCCTTGCTCGGTCCGGCTCCCAAGATGTCGAACCGGCAGCCGCCAGTTTTCTTGGCCAGGACGGCGAAGGCTTTAATTGCTATGTCGAGACCTTGGTGCCAGTTGAGCGTTCCTGGATAGATGAAAGTGAAACCGCTTTTTTGATCCTTGCCCCGGCGAGGGAAGAATAGGGCTGGATTCGGGTAGTTGATAATGACGGAACACTTCTCTGGCCCGGCTGACCTGGACGTGTAACGGGAATACCAAATGTGGTTGGATAGGATTACTCGGTCGGCAAACTTAGCTGATAACCGCTCCAGAAAAACCAGGACCCGAAAAGCCCGTGACTTCTCGTTGCCATTGAACTTGCTGGCATAAAACTCCGGAAGAATGTCGTGGATGTCGAGAATTATCCTGGAACCAGTCAGTTTTGGTATCAAAGCGGCGAACACCAGGAAATCAGGAACATTGTGGACGTGAATGATGTCATAGCGCTTCCTGATCTGGAGTATGGGCAGGAGCACAGTGGCTTTCAGCAGGAATAGAGCCAGCTTCAACAGATATGAAAACTTGCTCCTTTCAGTGCCGGAACGCTTTTGAATTCGGATTATTCTGACCTGGTTGTCGGACGCGATGAATGACTGCTGAGGCATTCTTAGGGCGATTACATCGACTGAATGCCCTTCTTGTGCAAGCGTATCAGCGTACCGCATTACCCGGTTGTCGAACTCATAGAAAGTATAGGCAAGCATGCAGACACGTAATCTGCCATCCTTCGCTCTTTTGTCCTGTGACATAATCGTGTGTGATAGCCCTTGTTGCCTGAGATTAACGTTGCACGATGGATCACTCTCGTGATCCAGAGAACCCTCGCGCTCATCCGAAATGCCGATACAGGAGCCTCCCTGTCGCAGCCAGCAGTGGCTGGGGCGCGCTCCGGATGCATCGCCCTGCCAGCCTCTTCATCCATGCAGACGACTCGGATTGTGGCTGTGGCTTGGGATGCCTCCAGTAAGTCAAGGCTTGTCGGGAGGCGCCGAGGCGATCCTTGAATGTAATCAAGCCGGAGTTATCCCAGTCTGACCGCCCTAGGTCGAGTTCCTTTAAGCCCAGACTCACTGCTTCTTGGATCGTTTTCCAGAAGAGCCCCTGAGTGCCACCCAGATTGGTGAATCGAGGATCCGAACAGCCGTATTTATAAACCTCGGTGTCCCGGAACCGCAACGTAATGATGCTTGCCACCGGCCGACGCTCCCGGAGGGCAACGCGGATCCTGAGGTTGTCGCCCAAGGTCTGGCCCAGGTTCCGAAACCAATCGAGCGGTTGAGGCGGCAATTGATGCCGGCGGCGCGTCAGGACCATGAGCCGGTAAAACTTACGCAGCAACTCCTCAGAATTTCCTTCCTCGTAGGTAACACCCTCCCGTTCCGCCTTTCGGATTCTCCGCTGGACGCAATCTTTGTGAAGTCCCTTATAAACCTGCTCAATTCCAGGCCGAAGATCGAGCCGATGAGAGCAGAACGATTCGCTGTCTCCGAAATCCGTGTCGCTTTGAACCCGACGCGTGAGAGGACGAATCTCAATGTATTTCCAGCGCTTGCGCCCAGAAGGTTGCGACAAGGACGCTAGGATCGCCAACAGCTCTTCGTCGTTGTTGACCAATGGTTCGCAGTGATCAGAAAAAGGCAACGAGACCAGCCGATTCCCTGTAACCCAACTATTTACGTTGCAGAAAACCACGCCGTTCGCGAGTGCTTCGTGGGGTGGCGACGTCGTAAAGGCGGTCGGCGTGTACCCATAGGTTCGCCGCAAGGCCCCCAGCCAACCCTGGGTGTGGAAAACGGAGGCCCGCGGATGTTGCAGCAGCAACTCTGACCATCGCCTATCGGTGAGGGGATCCAGTTGGAATACAGTCATAAGCCGTCCGCAGACAACGAGTTCGACACCAGCGCGGGCATCCGTGTCGAGGTTCTTCTCCCCCCTGTGCCCCAATGGGGCCGGGCGGGGAAAGCATACCAGCTATTCTGCTACAGCTCCCAACCTTCTGCCTGTTGGCAGAGGAAACGTCGATGCCCCTAGCCTCGTCCGCGCCGTGTGTATTCCCTGGGCACAGAAACCCGTCTTGGCCACTTCTCAAGACGGCCGCAGCTCCTGCGGAGTTCGCCACCCTGGCCGACACGCCCTACCACCCCATGATAGCCTGGAGGTGATCGTTGACGATGCCAGAAGTGCAGCTGAGGGCACTGTACTTCAACTAACCTTTCAAGGGGTGGTCAGAAACAACCCGTGATGGCCCCCTATCGAAGAGTTTTTGGCAAGGCGATTGCGACTCGGTAGCAGTGTACTTCAACTGCCCTTTCAAACGGGTGTCAGAGATAACCGGTGACAGTTCTCTCGTCGAAGAATTCTTGGCAAGCCGATTGCAACTCGATTGACCGCGGAAGTAGAATGTATGTTTGAAAGAGGGCAGAAAAGGCCGTTTCCAACCGATTGTGCATGGCAGCCTGCGCAGCCAACGATCGTGCCGTGTAGGAAAGAGATGTTTTGTCAGGTCCTGGAAGAGTCTTGCTCGGCACCGGGCGCGAACGATACAGCTTCCGTGTTCATCAGACCCCTGAGGAGGTAAGAATGAGGATCAAGCAATCGCTCTGGTGCTCCCTGGTTGTGTTGCTGTGTGTGTTTGCGGATGCGCACGCCCAAGCCTGGTCTGGCATCCTCGATCCCAGCCGCGCCATCAATTGGTTGAACAATGTGGGGATTCCCGGCGGCATTCCGTACCGAACCAGTGTTTGCGCGACGATCACTCCCCCGAGCGGCTCCACCGACGCCACCTCAGGCATCCAAACCGCGCTGAATAGCTGCGCCGCGAATGGGGTGGTCATCCTATCCGCGGGCACCTTCCGTATTAATGGCAGCATCCGCATTCCGAGTAATGTAACTTTGCGGGGCGCTGGGGCTAATCAGACCATACTCGACGCCCACGGTTCAGGCAACGGAGTAATCACTTTCGGCTCGGGCTCACAGCCTAGTGCCGGAGGCACATCAATTACCGCTGGGGCGACGGCGGGCTCGACCAGCATCACGGTGAGCAGCGCTTCAGGTATCAGCGCCGGCTCCTATCTGATGATAACCGAGCTAAATGATTCGAGCTTCGTCACTACTAATGGTACTGAGGGTGCATGTAATTGGTGCGATATTTGGAACGGGACCCGTTCCCGTGGCCAGATTGTGGAAGTCCAATCCGTGAGCAGTAACACCGTTCGGTTTCTACCCGCTCTTTACAGCGCGTACTCCCATACGCCTCTAGCGACGCCCGTTCCCATCGGGGCGAAATACGCCGGGGTTGAGAACTTGCAGATCTACGCGAACCGTACTGGTTATACCGCTAACTTCTACATGCAAGGCGCGGCGTATTGCTGGATCAAGGGCGTCGAGGGTAACTATGCTGACGGAGACCACGTGGAAGTCTACTCGTCATACCGCGGCGAGATTCGCGACAGCTATTTCTCGAGTGCTTACTCGCATGGTCCCGGCAGTACAGATGCCGACGTGTTCATTGTTTCCAAGACCACGGGATTCCTGGTTGAGAACAACATCCTGGAACGCTTGCACGTGTCCCTGCTGACAAACTGGGGTGCAGCAGGAAACGTTTTTGGCTACAACTACTCGCTGGCCAACTTTGATTCCGGTAGCGGCGATCCACTTGTGGGAAACTTCATGTCCCACGGAGCCCATCCCCAGTTCAACCTTTGGGAAGGAAACGTTGGAGGTTCCTACTATCCGGACAGCGTCTGGGGCTCCTCCAGCCACAATACCTTTTTCCGTAGTTGGGTAATTGGAGCCACGCAGTACTGTAACCCGATAAGTGACACACGCAGTCCCATACTGTGGAACACGTGTACCTGGTCAACTCAAGCCGACGTTGCCATGCAAATTGCCCAGTACAGTACCTACTACAACTTCGTAGCTAATGTCGTGGGATCACCGCAAGTAGCAACCGCCGTAGGCAGCGAGGTGAAGCAGGCTATCTCGCCTGCGAACCGGAACTACGACGGTACAGTCTATGATTACACCTTCGGGTATGGTGAACTCGCTGACTCTAATGGGAACTGTTCGTCCTCCTCCGCCTGTTCGCCCTATACGACGGCTTTCATTCACGGGGATTACTCAAATGCGGACGGCAGCCCCACCTGGGCGAGCGGCGTGACACATACTCTGCCCGCATCCTTCTATCGTTCCGCGCAGCCGCCATTTTGGACCGTGAACGCGGCATGGCCCACAATACCCTGGCCAGCCATCGGTCCCGACGTGACGGGCGGAACGGGACCCGGAGGTCATGCCTATGCAATCCCCGCGATGGCTTGCTACAACAACACTCCCAAGGACAGCAACGGCCTGCTGACTTTCAATGCGAGCACCTGCTATGTGGGGACCGCTCCGCCGCCGCCCGCCGCTCCAACGAATCTCACGGCTGCTCCTCACTAACCCGCGCCGTGCACCCGCAGGTTGGCGGCCTGCCACAAACCCACTCGACGAAAGGCTTCCTTGTACAAGCCTAGCGAGGAACACACCGTTTCTGGCGTGGGCCTCGGTTGGTAATGAAACAGGGCCAGGGTGTCTAACGGGAGGCTTGCCCTGGGTCATCGATTACGCTGCGGAACGGCCCCAACTTCCGGCGGGTCCCCATGCGGGCCCAGCACCGTCGAGGCCGTCCGCCAGCGTTACATGCTCCGAGCATCAGAGGTTCTCTGCACTGAACATTCGACTTTCCAGCTTGAGCGTTTGACCTCTGACGCGCGAATCGTGAAACCGCCCCCTCAGTTCACCTTCAACGTCAGGGTGATGTTGCGGTGAACGGTTGTTGTGCCCGACGTGTAGGTCCCGGTAACCGTCAGGCTGTACGTTCCCGCCGGCGTTCCCCGGGGAGTAGGGGTACCCCCGCCTCCGCCGCCACCGCACCCCGCCCAGAGAGCGACGCTAAGCATCGCCACTGCTAGGGGAGCCCAGGCGCGGTTCCAGGCGAGACGACGCCCAGCCATCAGCCGCACTCCCACCGCTGCCAGCAGCGCCAACATCCACAACCAGATCCAAGGTCCGGCGGGCGGCTTCGGCCTCATCAGAACAGCCGAGCGCGCCGTCGTGCTCACCGTTACCGTGGTCGATCCAGGAATGGTCACGGGGGAATTCACCGTGCAGGTCGCCTGCGACGGGGCCCCAGTACAGGTGAAGCTCACCGACCCAGTCAGGCCGTCCGGCGAGTCAATACTGAGGTTGTAAGTCGCCGATGCTCCCGCGGTGACGGTCGCCGAAGTTGTAGAACCCGAGGCCGGCCCCACCGAGAAGTCTTGGATTGTGAAGTTCACCGGGCTCGAAGCGCCACCACCCGGTGTGGGATTGGTTACGACTACTGGATAGGTCCCTGCCGTCGCTTGGTCGCTCGCGCTTAAGGAGAGAGTCAACTGCGTCGAGTTCACGAACGTCGCGGCATGCGCCGCCCCACCATAGGTCACCGTTGAGGCGGCAACAAAGTTTGTGCCAGTGATGGTCATCGTCTGTGCCGCGGCCCCGGCGACGCTGGAAGACGGCGAAAGCGTTGTGACGGCCGGTACTGGATTGTTCACTGTGAAGTCCACCGGGGTCGAAGCGCCACCGCCCGGTGTGGGATTGGTAACGACTATTGGGTAGGTCCCTGCCGTAGCTTGGTCAGCCACGCTCAAGGAGATCGTCAAGTGCTGCGCGTCCACGAACGTCGGGGGGTGTGCCACGCTGTTGTAAGTAACCGTCGAAGGAGAAGGAGTGGACAGGAAGTTCGTACCAGTGATGGTTAGCGTCTGGGCCGCTGCCCCGAGGAGGGCCAAAGACGGAGAAAGACTGGTGATGGTCGGTATCGGATTGCCCACCCCGAAATTCACCGAGTTCGAAGGTCCACCGCCCGGCGTGGGGTTGGTGACTACCACGGGGTATGCTCCTGCCGTCTCTAAGTCACTCGTGCTCAGGGAGATGGTCAGATGCGTCGAGTCCACAAACGTCGCGGTATGTGACGGTGATGGCCCGTTGTAAGTGACCGTCGAGGTGGAAACGAAGTTCGTGCCAATGATGGTGACCGTCTGCCCTGCTGACCCGACAACGGCCGAAGGCGGGGAGAGACTGGTGATGGTCGGCACCGGATTGTTCAGCGTGAAGTTCACCGAGTTCGAAGTGCCACCACCCGGCGCGGAGTTGGTTACGACCACTGGGTAATTCCCTGCCGCGGCTTGGTCAGCCACGGTCAAGGAGATCGTCAAGTGCGCCGAGTCCACGAACGTCGCGGTATGTGACGGTGATGGCCCGTTGTAAGTGACCGTCGAGGTGGACACGAAGCCCGTGCCATTGATGGTGAGCGTCTGCGCCGCTGCCCCGGCGAGGGCGGAAGGCGGAGAGAGAGTCACGATGGTCGGCACCGGATTGTTGACCGTGAAGCTCATTGGGGTTGAAGCACCACCGCCCGGAGTGGGATTGGTTACCACCACAGGGAAGTTCCCACCCGTGGCCTGATCAGCAACGCTCAGGGAGATAGTCAAGTGCGTCGAGTCCACAAACGTCGGCGTGTGTGCCACGCTGTTGTAAGTGACCGTCGAGGTGGAGAGGAAGTTCGTACCATTAATGGTAAGCGTCTCCGCCGCAGCCCCCGCATTGACCGTAGACGGGGTAAGAGAAGTGATGGTCGGCACCGGATTGTTCACCGTGAAGTTCACCGGGGTCGAATCTCCACCACCCGGCGTCGGGTTGGTTACCACCACTGGGTAAGTCCCTGTCGTGGCTAGGTCGCCGGTGGTCAGGGGAATAGTCAACCGCGTCGAGCTCACGAACGTCGCTGTATGCGCCCCTCCGTTATAAGTGACCGTCGAGGTGGAGAGGAAGTTCGTGCCATTGATGGTGAGCGTCTGCGCCGCTGCCCCGGCGACCACCGAAGACGGGGAAAGGGTAGTGATGGTCGGCACCGGATTGTTCGCAATGAAGTTCATCGCGATCGAAGATCCACCACCCGGCGTGGGATTGGTTACCACGACCGCGTAAGTCCCTGCCGTGGCCTGGTCGCCGGTGGTCAGGGCAAGAGTCAACTGCGTCGAGTTCACAAACCCCGGGGTACGCGGTGCCCCCCCGTTGTAAGTGACCGTCGAGGTGGAGACGAAGTTCGTGCCATTGATGGTGAGCGTCTGTGCCGCTGCCCCCGCGAGGCCCGAAGGCGGCGAAAGGCCGGTGATGGTCGGCACCAGATTGCTTACCGTGAAGTTCACCAGCTGGATCGAAGATCCACCACCCGGCGCGGGGTTAGTTACCACCACTGGGTAGAGCCCTCCCGTGGCTTGGTCGCCGGTGGTCAGGGGAATCGTCAAATGCGTCGAGTCCACGAACGTTGCGGTATGTGACGGTGATGGCCCGTTGTAAGTGACCGTTGAAGTGGAAAGGAAGTTCGTGCCAGTGATGGTGAGCGTCTGCGCCGCCGCCCCGGCATTGGCCGAAGACGGAGAAAGCGTCGTGATGGTCGGCACCAGATTGTTCACCGTGAAGTTGAACGGGCTCGAAACGCCACCACCCGGCGCGGGGTTAGTTACCACCACTGGGTAGAGCCCTGCCGTGGCTTGGTCGCCGGTGGTCAGGGGAATCGTCAAATGCGTCGCGTCCACAAACGTCGCGGTATGTGACGGTGACGCCCCGTTGTAAGTGACCGTCGAGGTGGAGAGGAAGTTCGTGCCATTGATGGTGAGCGTCTGTGCCGCTGCCCCCGCGAGGGCCGAAGACGGCGAAAGGCTGGTGATGGTCGGCACCCCATTGGGGGCGTTCACCGTGAGCTGGGCTGTCAGGGACGCCCCGTTGTAAGTGGCTGTGATCGTCACTAGGGTCGTCGTGGCCACGGCAAAGGTGGTCGCCGTGAAGGTGCGGCTGGTTTGCCCAGAGGTGAATGAGACGCTGGCCGGAACGCTGGCTACGGTTGGGCTGTTGCTCGAGAGTGATACCGTCAGGCTGCCACTCGCCGCGGCCGCCAGAGTCACCGTGCCCGTCGAGGTGTTCCCACTCCCACCCAGCACGCTCGTGGGATTAAGCGCCAAGGTAGAGAGCACGATGGAGGGCGTGGAACCTACGCTGGTCGTGGGATCTGCGGAGGCATATTTCCGCACGAGGACATTGTTCCATTCGGCTAGGGTGTTGGCTTCGCCGTAAAGCGCCACACCTCCCGTTGTAAGATTACTGTCGGTACCCGTGATTTCGAACACGCCGTCCTTGTAGACGTCGATGAGCGAAGAGTGCACCTTTTCCGTCAGCTTGTACCAGGAATTGAGATTGATGGTCCCGACCGGAGCTTGCCCCAACGTAGCTGTGGCGTAAGGACCGCCGTTATTTATCCAACTGTAAAGAAAGAGGTTGTTGGAGGGATCAAGGTTCTCACTGAGGTTGAGGGAGTAATAGTTTTCCCAGTCGCTCCCCCGTACCCCGAGTCCCCAAACTACGCCATCGAGTTGTTTGCCGTAAGCCTCCAAAACGTAGTCGGCCCCACTGAAGGTGGACAGCAAGATCTGCCTGTCCGTGGTGACACCCTTCGCGACCTTGCCGGAAGTCCCGTCCTGCTGGGTGTCCGTGACGATGGTCCAAGCCCCGCGTGCGCCATTGTCATCACCCGTCCGAATTGGCACGGTCCAGAGTGTGGAGTTTGGCGTGTTGACCGAGGCCCTCCCTGCCGTCCCTGCTGTCGCCGTCAGAGTTGCTGTACGGTGCTGCACCGTCCAGCCATTAATGGCATCCAGGTTGCAGTACCACGTGTGCAGGGTGGTGGTGCTCGCCGGGAAAACCCACTGATTCATGCAGGCCGAATTGTCGGACATTATCGGATTACCCGGCAGGAGCTTAAAGCCCGATGTAGGTGATGTGCTGGTAAAGACGTCCACATTCCACACGCCACTGCTGGTATAGGTCTCTACCGAGAGGAAATACAACCCGGCGGCGCTGTTGTAGTACACGTTGGGAGCAGCCAAGGTGCCGGGCGAGGTGAGGACCGTCACGTCAGTTGCGGTGTCCAAGCCCGTGGGGAGCGCCGCTTTTCGCGCGTGGATTTCATAGCCGCCGGAGTAGTAATAAAGGTAGTACGGATTCGCTGCGTCGTTGGGGTTGACATAGAGAAAAGGGTTCTGGTTATAGTTGGAGGAGTTGTAGCCCGCTGGGACAATGACCTTTGAGTCGGTGAAGGTGATCCCGTCGGGACTGGTGGCCAATTCTATAATAGAACCGCTGCCGGCGCAGTAATTCTTCTCGTAGACCATATAGTACATGAGAGAGGGGCTGGTGACGGCCACCACGGAAGGCCACCGCGCATTCCCAACACCACTCACAACACCGAAGATCGGGTTGGACGCGTACTTCGTCCAACTGGTAAGGTTGGTACTCCGAGCCAGCCCAACTCCTGCGCACGTATCGAACACGCCATAATAGGCCCAATACGTAAATCCCCCGTTGCTTGCCCCCGGGGGGACCACCACGCTCATGGAATGGGGAGGGGAGGTCTCCCAACCCGTGTCTTGGACCAAAGCCGTCGCGGCTGACCCAAGGGTCCAGTAGCTCGACGCTGCGGTTGGTGTACCCTCAAAATCGTCAAAGAAATCGAACGTGGCGCTTCCACTGGAAGCAGATGTGGCGGCAGGGTTTCCGTAATACAGGTAAATAGTCGTCCCGGCGATTGGAATCGATGGGATCTTCACCCATATACTCGCTGAGGAACCCGCCGCGTTCCAGCTCTCGGTCCAAAAGGAAAGCAGGGTGGTCCCATCGCTGTTCGCGACTCTGAGGTCCGCTCCCGTGCTTAGGGCCTTGCTGAAATTAAAGCTTGCATCGAGGGTCACGTGGACCTGGAAGTTCGTCAGGGTCCCTCCGCTTGAGTTTGTTATCGTCACTGCGCTCCGGTAGGCCCATGACGTGTTATACCAACTCTGCGCGTTCACTCGGCTGACTTGGCCGCCCAGAAACAGTGCGAACCCACTCAAAACAAGATACTTCACTACCCGGTTACTGATTTGCATATGCGCTCCTTAAGCAAGGGATCATCTGTCCCGATTCAAGCGATTTCTTTTATTGCCTCTTTATGAGATGGCTCTTGCCACCCTGGTTGGTGGCGCGGCCCAACTGAACTCTAATGCGACCCGTGATTCCCGCTGCGTGGCAAGCCCAGCCGCACACACACCGCATCGCAGCGTATCTACAGGGGCCAAACCAGCAGCGTTCTTCGGAAAGCCGCACACACATCTCAAGCTCCGGTCACGCCCGTCTTCCGGGGCGGGCTCCAGCCCCGAGGCCGAGTCAGCCAGGATGGCTGACGCCAACCCAAGCTGAAGGCTCGATGTCTAGAGGATAAAATCCTTTATTGAAATGCGGCGCGCGGGGGAGGCGCGCCGGCGCTCACAACTGCCCCAGTTTGCGCCAAACACTGCAGGGCTGGCGTTTTCGACCCCGCTGCCGCTCTTGGCGTGCAATACTGGAAATGTCGACACCCGCGGCGGCCATCGAAATCTCCCCTTCCACCCTCATGTCCCCGAGTCGGCTGTAAGCCTTCGGCTCTCGAGGCGGAAAAGCATCCTGTCCCAGAACCTTTCCAGGGACCACCTGAGGTTTGGCAGGAGCAATTGAACACGCTTGGCCAGCCCCCAGCCAAAGACCGCTTGGATCCAGGAGTACTTCCAGGACAGGCGGGGAACTTCCAGTTGCCCTCCCAGTTCCTTGGCCATCTGTTCCGCCCGCTCAACAATGTCCGGCCTCTCTGGATAGAAGTAGATCAGCCAAGTTTGCAGGAACCTCACACAAGCGGCGCGAACCCTCTCGCTGTCCTCCAGCGACCGCAGATAGCCAATGTGCAACTGCAGGGAGCGAAACTGGGCCTCGCGTTTCCTATCGGATCGCCCGATGTAACTTACCGTGTTGCCGCCAGAGGCACGATAATACACTCTCGCTTCCGGCACAAACCGGAAGCAATCGCTCAGGAGGAGAACACGGCAGAAGTACTCGCCGTCATCGTCCACCAAGAGGCTGGTGTCCCACGGGCCGGCGGCTTCGGTCAACTCGCGATTGACGAGCCAGGTGGCGGACGGCACGTAAAGGTTCTGCCCCATTTTGCGTAGCAGCCATTCAGTCGGGGGCAGATCACACCACAGCGCGGTCGGAACGAACTCTGCTCGATAGTAACGGTACAGGAACCGCCCCCAGGCCGAAGAAGCAACTGTCCGTTTGCTCCGACACCGGTCTAACACCTCCATCTGCCTGGCAATCTTGTCGGGAGCCAAAAGGTCATCCGCATCCAGCCATTGAATGTAATCTCCCTGGCTCAGAGAAAAGGCTTTGTTTCTGGCTGCGGCAGCACCCTGATTTTTCTGCGTGACCACGCATACGCCGTGGGACTCAAACTGCCGGGCAATCGCCAGGGTTTGATCCGTGGACCCATCATCAACGACGACGATCTCCTTTCGAGGCCAAGTTTGCGCAATCGCCGACCGCAGTGTGTCAGCAATCCATTCCTGCGCGTTGAACGCCGGGATAAGTATTGACACCAAGGGTTGCAAGATGGCTATCTCCGCAACAACTCTGCGTATGCGTTACGCGTCACCTCGCCCGCCACACCTTCCGGATGCGGTCCGTTGCAGAACACGCGGACCAAACTTAACCAACACTCTGCAACTCTGACGCCGGTTTCCCTGCTCTACTGTGGCTGCGAATGGTGACATAGGCGAAAGCCAGGGTCCATGTCGCATGGACTGCATAAGCGATCAGCCGCGAAGAGGCCAAGCCCAGCGAACCCCAGTGGATGAGCAGGAACGTCGATAAGATAAAGACTGCAGCCCAGCCGGAGTTCATCACCATGCCCAGCCACATCCTGCCGGAGGCTGCAATCACGTCGCCCACGGGCGCGATCACGCCCATAATCGCTGCGGTCCAGAGCACAGCAATCAAGGTGGGCCATGCCCCCCGGTAGCCGGCCCCGTAAATGCGCATAATGAAGGGACTGAAAAGGGACATGCCAATCGCGGCGGGAACGAGGATGGCTCCGTTCAGCTTGATCATGACCTTCAGGACGGCTCCCGAAGACTTGCCATCCCGGTCGCCCAAACGATCCGAAAGTATGGGAAGCAGACCGGTTCCCAGCACCGTAGGTAGGAACATCAAAGTACTGTACCATTGGTTCGCTGCGTTGAAGGCGCCCATTTCAGCATATCCGTTAGGCTGGTTGACGAGGAGCGCCGAGCATATCCAATTAACCGGCATAACCAGGAGACCCCCCAGGGCAGCAGGGATGCTGAAGTGCCAAAGGACGGCCAATTCCTGTCTCCAATGACCGAAAATGAGGGGAATACCATGGCGGCGCGCTTGCGCCTTCAACGCATAGCGCATCAAGACCCAGCTCGTGAATCGCGAAGCCACCATGCCGCAAATAACTCCGTTCAATCCGCCGAAAAAGTACCCGCCCAACATAAGAGGCAAATCCAGAACACCCACCACCGCCTGCAACTGCGCCGTCACTTGGAAGGCTTCGAAGCCATAGAGCGCCCCGTTCTGCGCACCGTTCATGGAGGAAAAGAATAACGCTAGCGTTCCGATGCGCAGGGGGACGGCCAAATGGGGGGCAGCCAGCATGTGAGCGGCCAACCAAGGTGCGAGGATAAAAAGAGTGATTGCGAATGTCGCGCCTCCCACCGCTGCCACAACCGTCGATACGGCGATAATCCTTCCGGCACGCGCCGGGTCCTTCACTCGTAGTTCCGCAATGAATTTCGTAGCGGTCAGACCTAGCCCGAGGCCAGCGAATACGCTGAAAAGGTCGATGCTCGCGCTGGCAATCCCGAGCTCGCCATACTGCATCGGGCCCATGAAGCGCGCCAGAAGGATCGAAATGGGGACCCGAAGTACGCGCGCTGCCATTGCTCCCGCCAGAGTCCAAAACGCGCTTCGCGCCAAGCGCCGCCCGAACGGAATCGCGTTGATGCGATCCGTGACGGGACGCGGTAGAAAATTGGCAACGAACTCGCCTAAGCTCATCAAGAGCGTTCTCTTTCCCCAGATTCGATTATCTTGGGCCGCTGGTGCATCACGAAAGGCATCAGAGTCGGGAAGATCGTTCGAACAACGACCCCGCGTTTCTGAGTCCTTTCAACCCCGCCGCGCAGCGGTCGGTTTGATGGCGTGAGGTCAAGATTTGACATGCCGTGAGAAACTTTTCCGCAACGCTGTCTCCGCGCAATTGCGCCATCAATCGATCACTGGGCTTCCGGGCGCTCAGAGTGCCGAGTTTAAACTCTGAATAAAGCCCAGCTATGGCGTCCCGAACTGCGTCGGGCTCATGATCGATGCGAACCAGTTCCCCGCGAGCGGCCAAATCAGCGGCCATCCCCGTCCGTGGACTCAGGGCTAGCACCGGCTTGCCACACGCAAGATAGTCGGCGAGCTTTGAAGGCGAAAAAATACCCTCGTCCCCACAAGCCTCAATCAAGATGCAGGCGGAAGCAGAGGCAATGTAATCCAGGCTATCTTCATAATTAACTCTCCCCACAGTTTGAACGTTCCCTTGCAGACCCAGCTCACCAATCAAAGATTGCGTTTGTTTGTCCTCAGGTCCGACGAGTACGAGCCTGGTGCGCGCAGATGCCTCAGCCGAAGTATCAACGAACGCCTTTAGTCCAAGTAAAAGAGCCTTGGAGGGGCGTTTGGTCAGCTCGCTTGCACCAAGCTTACCAGCATGGACGAGGCAAAAACAGCCATTCGGGTTGCGGCTGGCACGATTTGGCCGGGATCCAATGTGTGGAATGATCTCGGCGGGATGATCCAACTTGGCCAACTTGGCGTGAAAACCATGCAGGCCTTCACAAGGATAGGTGACCAAATCGGCGTTCCGGAGTGTTCTCCTCAACCAAAACAGGTACGCGTGAGTTTTGAAAGCCGAGAACTTGGGGAAGTTTGCGCCTGGGAAGAAGTTAAACTCCCAGGGGTCGTTGATATTCGCCACCCAGGGAAGCCTGAGTTTCCTCGCACACCAGAACCCGGCTATGTGCGCAACCATAGGCAGCGACCGGGTGTAGACCAGATCGAATCTGGCCGTCCGGTGGAGCAGCTTGGCAGTCGCCACCACGGCGTCAACCCATCGTGCAAACATGGGCGTCTGGAACTGTGATGCCGCCACAATCGAGTGCAACACGTCGCGCTCCGAAACCTGCGGCACGTCAATGACGATATCCCGAATGGAGTCCCACAGCCGGGAGTTATCAGTACACCCGCCTTTCCTGACGTCGCTGCTGAACAGCACCGTGAGGGAAACGCCCCGCTCGAGCAGAGCTTGTACCATCTTTGCCGAGCAGAATGCCTCGGAATCAGCAGTCGGCACAAATAACGGGCTGATGCACAGTATGCGGAGCGCGGGTCTGTGTGAATCGCTTGTCATGACTGCTCTACAGAAATCTCCGAGACTGCGCTGCCCGGTGGCAGCGGCGCTGGGGGCGCGTCTGTGTGGAAGTAGATCCAGATGGCATCGACAACGCGCCGGGTCGCTGCGCTATCCCCAAAAGGAGTCTGAACTCTGGCCATTGACCGATAGTGGCCCGCATCGTTCAGGAGTCGTGCTGTCTCTCGGAAGATCTCGTCCGGGTCAGCGCCGACCAACTTGAGGTTGTCCAGATGCCTGGTTGCCGACCCGACGCAATTCCCAGCCGCCCGCAGGGGGCTGGAACGCGCCGCTTGCGTCAGACGGCTTCAAGTGACCCCCTCCTGAGATCCAGAACAATACACGGGGTCAACTTGGGGCTCGTACTCAGCGAAGTTGTCCGTGTGATGGATACCGAGTGGAGACAGATTTTCCGAGGCTAGTGCTTCCGGAACAGCGGTGATCGCCAGGAGGAAGAAAATCCATGACAGGCTCATCATCCTGAAACCTGCCTCTGTAAGGCTGTAGATCACCGCGACGACAAAATACGCCAGCCTGATCCTGGCTGCCACCAGATCGTGGCGAAACGCAGCCATTATGTTCCGGTAGCCCGTCACCATGAGGACGCCCAGCAGAGTGACTCCGATCCAACCCAAGTTCAAGTAAACCTCGAGGTAGCCGTTGTGAGCCTCTTGGATGCCCGGCATAATACTCCACACTTCCCTGAGTCGGTCCCCAAGCCAGAAACTCTCGAAGCCGGTCCCGACCAACGAGCTCCCCCTCAAGCTAAGGACTAGATTCCAGATCGCGGTCCGGCCGGTGAGCGTCAGGTCTCTTCCCAGTGACGCGACGAGGCCCCCTGCCGTGTCGATGAATAGCGCAAACAAGCAAACCGTCACCGTTGCCGTGACGAGGAGGTGCAGGACCGCTGGCCGTCGAGCCAGCCCGCGATAGCCGGCCGTCACCATCAAGACACCTCCCAGCAGGAAACAGACAAAGGAGGTCACCGAATCGGCCACCCACAACAGCCACGGTACCGTCAAAAGAACGATGGCGTGAGCGAGCAAACGCTGGTTGCGGCGCGCTCCCTCTCGGTCCCGGTACGCCGAAAGAAAACACCAAGCGGATCCGAGCCCGGCAAAGAGGCAGAGCATCCCGAGAAGGTTTTTGCCCATTGTCACGCCGGTGTACATATAGGACCAGGTCCAGTTGTTGTAGACCCGTCCCAGGTCGGGGTAATACTTGATGAACAGAACGGAGAGGGGGACCAGCAGGAATCCGGCCCGCGCGATGAGCCGCTTCAGTGCGGCCTCTGGTTCAGAATCAGTCAGAACGATCACGACCATCACCAGGTCGCCCACGGCCTTGGTCCAGCGTTTGAAGGCAACAAAGGAGTACGCGGACCACAAAATGCTGAGGGCGCAGTAAGAGAAAAACAGCAGAATCGGTGCATTCCTTCGCAGCAGCGCTCCTACCTGTCGCCTCCTGCTGAAAAGGACCATCAAGCCCGCAACTAACAGGCACGCGAACACGGCCCGGTCGATAGGGCTTCCGTCGAGGTACTGGTCGGGTGAGTCTATCGATGGCGCATCCACGAAGCCGCCTGCGGCCAGCCACGCAGACACAGGTCGTGACCCGTTGATGAGCAGCCACACCACTGGAATCCACAGGGCCTTGGAAGTCTGTGCCTTCCGCTCGCGGTCGAGCGCAAAAAGGCCCACAATCCCCATGGCAAACACGATAGTGGCAATTGTTGGGGACATTTACTTCCTGCTCACAAGGGTTTTCAACGGACGGTCCAGAGTCATTTTGGATCCAGGAAAAGGCGATGCAGCAGTTCCAGGGTCAACACTTTGTGGATCGCGGTGGTATAGTTCCGATCCCCTTTGAGGTGGCCCTGCACTATACTCTCGAGCCCCGCCCGCTCGAGGTACGGCCGTGATAGAGTCCGCGGGTCGAGCAGCATTTCCCGAACGTACTTGGAGAGGGCATCCCGGTACCAGACCCGGAAGTGGTAGAACTTGTGCCTGCCGAGGAAGAGCCGTTCGAGGTGGAGCGGTGAGAAAAGATGATCCAGGCGGGCTACCCACTGGGGCATACCATAATCGTAGGCATATTCAGCTTTGAACGTGAATCCGAGGAAACGACGAGTAACTGCCGCAGTCAGACGGCCATGATTCCCGGCCAAGCCGACATCGGTCCGAATCTTCCGGAGATCCGCGTCCCCGTCGGCGATCAGCCGCAAGCAAGCGTCGTTGTTCAGGCAGGCGGATTCCGGCGCACGGTAGACTGTCCGGACGAAGTCGTTGTCGAGATAGGGCGACCGCAGCGAGAGCTGAGTCTGCTCCAGCGCCAGAAGGCCATAGTGGTGCCAGGGAGCCTGCCGGAATACGGCAAAGGAGAGAGGGTGCGTCCGAAGCACGCTGGAGTACGTCTCCTTCGCCACCTGGACCTGGGAAAGCAGTTCTGGACGGAAAAGCCCGGGAGTGGGGTCTACCGGCTTGAACGCGCGCACTCGGCGGAGTACTTCGCCGCCATAGTTTCCGGTCATGCGAACCGGAGCAATCTCGCGGGCTCTCTCATTGACGTAGAGATCAGGGGAGTGGGTTACGCCTGTGCATCCGTCAGTGAGGTACACCGTGCGCTCCGCGTAGTGAGGGAAGCGCGAGAGGAACCCGCCCCCGACGCGAATCACTTCGTGGGGCTGTTTACACAGATTGGCCACTCGCCGCGCCATGAGGACGTCCTGGCAATCGCGGAACATACCCCCGAAGGAGTAGCAGGGGAGAGATCCCGGGTTAGATTTGTGCCAAGCCATGATCATCCGGGTGTCCAGTCCCCCCGTCAGCGACATCCCAATACGCTCGCGACCGTTGAAGTACCTGGGTAGGTTCCGCGAGAAGACCTTGCGGAGTTCATTATAATAGGTTTCGGGGTCCAGGGGGACCTGCTCTTCCCACTCCTGCGGCTGAAAGTACGTCCTCTTCCGCTCCAGCGTCCCACCACGAAAGACCCAGGCCGAGCCCGGCGGCAGTGCGTGGATGTCCTCGAAGAGTGTGCGGTTCTCCAACACGCAGCCACAGGCCACAAATTCTCCCAACCCCCGAGGGCTCACCCTCCGAAGTTCGGGACGCACCGCGAGGATTGCCTTCGCCTCCGCGGCGAAGTAGCAGCCCTCCTTCGATTCGTGATAGTAGATCCTGTGCATCCCATACCGGTCATTGAACAAGGTCGCCGTTCCGCGTGTCCGATCCATGAGGAGCCCGTGAAACCGCCCATTCAAGGGCGCTGGAAAGGAGGGATCCTCCTCGTAAAGGCCGACCAGATACGATGGTCCTGCGGCCTCGAGCGCATGCCCCTTTTCCTTGAGACGGCGAGCGGTTCCTGGCTCGGGGAAATCCTCCCCGGAAAAGACGAGAGAGACATCCCCGCGTTCGTTGCGGAGTGGCATCCCGTCGGAAAATGAACCCTTTCGTGCGGCCCACCCAACGTACGCGCCCAGGGACTCATCAACGCATGTGCCCATAACGTATATAGACTCGTGGTGAACCGACTCGAGCATTCGAAGCAACTCCCGCTCGGCCCGCTCGCGCGGCATTGCTGTGATGAGGCCCACAATTCCTGGCATGCCCCTTCTCCTAGGAGGCTTTCATGGCAGGCTGCAGTTTGCGGTTATACCAGGTGTTTCTGAGTTCGCGGAGTTTGGCGATCAGAGGTTCTGGAAGACGGTCAGCAAACCTGCGGTGCAGACCCAGCCGGAAACCGGCCCAACCGACGCGAGTCAAGGGGACGTAGTAGCGAGGCAGATCAACCCGCTGGAACCCGTTCCGTTCCTTGAAGTCGCTGACGCTGTCTTGCTGCTTCTTCCCATATGCGAAGTTCGAGTATACAAGATGCGGGATCCCTCGTTCAGCGCAGGATCGGACGGCTTGTGCGACCAGGGCATTTGTCGGAGCCTTATCCCTGTGCTGGATCATCGATACAATGTTCATCAGGCCCGCCTGCCTTCGAGTCTCATCGGCTACCAGCTTCACGAAGCCAATCAGCTTGCCATCGAAGAATGCCCCGATGAAGACACTGCTCTCGAGGAAGGTCGCCTCCTCTTTACGCACCGTCTCGACGTCCTTTCCATAATGGGTAAACGGCCTTCCCTGGCGGACCGGGCACTCGTTGTAGACCTCCCAGATTCCGCGAACGAGGGCGTCATCGAAGGGCACCTCCCGCAGCGTTACCCCCCTCTTTTCGGCTTGCTTGGCCTTGTTCCGCGCCTTGAACCCGATCTGTTGGGTCCACCAGTGGTCGAAGGTCGATACCGGCAGGACGGCCAAGTTGTCCCACTCCATCGGATAAGCGTACTTGGGCGACGTTTCCGGCAATCTCTGCATAAATGTGAACAGGTCGATCCGGATTCCGGACTTACGTAGGGCTCTGACCACCGGCTCTGGGTCGTCCAGAAACTGGTACTTCTCCGCCTCCAAGCGCGCGATCCGGAGCAACCGCCCCGCGACTCGAACATCCCTGCCGCAGACATTCACCAGTGAAGGCATCAATGAATGATCCCCCCTTCACGCGGACTCCAGAGCTGGAGGCCCGTCGAACGGGAGCACGATCCTGCCGCTTTCGGTGGAAGAGAGAAACAAAGTTCGTCATGCGTGCCTTGGATGTCCCACGAAGGACCCCGCACCCGACCCGACAATTAGGTCGAAGCTGCACATGCGTGACGCGATACTGCCAGACGCCGTCAACCGTGGATCAAGGGCCGTCGGCAAGAGTGAGGGATAAGTGGCGGAGAGGGAAGGGATTCGAACCCCTCGGGTGGCATTACCCACCGCGGCCGGCGAGCCGACCGCTGCCTTAGCCAACAGCGACCTCTCCACGCGTTCAACACCCTGCCCCGGTTCTTGACACGGGATGAACCGCTCCTGTCGATTTGCCAACGGGCGTCTTCTCGGCCTAACGCAGGACATCAATGAATTCCCAACCGGCAGCTTCATGCGAGCAGTAGTAGGTAACCAGTAGGCTGTTTACCAGGATTAAGTTCGGCACGCCCGGTTACAGCAGTGTCCGGCAGGGCCGGAGTCTCACAGCTAGTCCGTAATGTACGGGCCTTTTACGGGATTAATGCCAATAAGTGCAAGGATCTTCCCGAGGTGGTCGCACAGTCTAACCAATAGATTCATGAACCGGTGCTGGCCCAACACCAACGCAAAAGGTAGAGCCACCGTATAAGCTGGAACGGCGATCATTGATTTCGCCACGTCGCGCGCTCCGAATGTCGGATTGAGCAGGGTAACTGCCCCCCGGAGCAGGGCTCTCCTCAGCAAGAACTTGCGGTTCCAACGGTTCGGGGGAACAACCTCGTACGCCACAGCCTCATCGCACCAGATGAAGACGTGCCCCTTATCGATCATTCTCCTGAAAAAGTCATGGTCTTCTCCACCCCGAAATTCCGGCCTGAAAGCCTGTTCCCCAGCCGTCAAGATCCGCATCTTCAGTAGCGCGTTGCCGGTCCGCCCGTCCTTCCAATGGAGAACCGTGCCCGTCGGGAAAATCCGCCGCTCGTAGAAGTTGCCTTTAACGACCCACTTTGGTGGCGCTACGTCGAAGTGGCGCTGCACTGGCCCCAGCACACCGTCCACGCCATATTGGTTACAGGTTTCGAACAAAGTCAGCAGCCAGCGCTTAATCGGAAACTCGTCGTCATCGATGAAGGCGACAAAGTCCCCCTTGGCGTTCTCGACGGCCGTGTTCCGCGCCAGTGCGATATTCTGCCGAGGCTCCACGCAGTATCGGATGGGAATAGAGGAGGCGGCCGCGAAGTCCGCCACTACGCTCTCCACGGATCGTAAATGATCGTTGTCGGCGACCACGATTGAATAGGTGAACAGTCCGTTCGTCTCCTGACCTCGGAGTTCCTCCAGCAAGCGCTTGAGAAGCTGTGGCCGCTTGTAAGTGCAGATGCACACGCAGATATGCTGGGTTCTGCTCGTCATCGCCTCCGGCGCCAAGCGCGGAATTTCGGATGGACCCAAAGGCAGAGCGCAATCAACGCGACGCGTTTCCATGCGACCTCACGGCGTAACGGGGCGCAATCGGGCAATCCCCGGCCCAACGGAAGATCTCGCCTTCCGTCAGGAACCTGTACTCTTCCGGCCTGAGAGGATGCGTCTCCACCTCAACGACAGAGTTGCGCGCCAGGGAGAAGATCTGTTGCAGGCGGCCGGAAGGTTCGAGCGGCGGCAGCGAAAAAAAGAAGTCGGCGAGGTGGTGACGCCGGGCCAGCAGGCAGTCCACGGCTTTCCGATAGAGACGGTTTCCGAAGCTCTTCTCTCCCGGCTGAAATGAGAAGTTTCGCCGAACGATCGTTCCGGGTGGCAGTAGTCGTCCCAGGAGGACGTTAGCACAAAGGTGCATGTGGTGATGGCCATCGAGTCGCCCCGCCGCCGCCCCGTAGAGACGACTGAACTCCTCCAGTTGCGCTGCCATGACGTACTCGAAGGAGCGGATCAGGCCGGGGTGAAAGACCACCATGGCCAACCGGTGGTGGCGCAAGTACGCAGCGAGTTCACGCTGCCGTTGCACGAGCTGTACGGGACAGCTCGGCGCCGAAAACGGTGTCGTAAAGTTGAGGTGCAGGCCAGCATCGATTCCTCGTCCCAGAGCTATCGCTGCTGCCCGCTCGGAATCCTCCATAAAGACCATGGCGCTGACCGAGGAGATAGCGCCACGAAGGAAACACTCAAAGGTCCGATCGGTAGTGTCGCGGTCGCGTCCCCAATCGTCGGCGTTCACGATCAGGAGGCCGGCGTGACTCACCAAGCCGCTCCGCTCTGCCGAGTCGGCGGCTGGGCTGGAACTGACCGAAGATTGTGTCCCCAAGGACGCAGAGAGGTGGCCGGGTGGCGCCGGGATCGAATCTGCTTCGCGTTGCATTCGCTCACCCGGTTCCGTAGGAATTCCACTGGGGAGCAAGTAGCGACCCTCGCACACGCCCAGTTGATTCCATTGAACCACATTCGAGATGATACTGCCAGGTTTCATTGCAGGGTATCGTGCGGGCGGTCAGAATATCGAGCTTTTGACAGCCACCCGGTGAGAAGCCCCCTTAATCGCCGAATTTGATCGCGTCTGCGGAACGCCACCATTTCACGGGAAACTGGCCTCTCCTCGCGTCGGACCAGCGCCCAGACATACCCGGCCCCCAAGGTCAGCCCTCCCACGACAAAGGGCCTGTTGGTCATCTGATAGGCCATTCTGAAGAATTCCCAAATCGGATGGCCTCCAAAGGTGTAGTCTTTGACACCAGTTCTAAACCACACCCCCAATACGCCGTGCCCGGCCGTCCCGATCGGTCGATGATGCTGACACACTTTTTCCGTAAAGGTCCTTGTCTTCCACCCCTTCATCCTCGCCGTAGTGACGGCAATATAATCCACACCACCACCCTTTACGGGTACATATCCGCCGATCTCTTCGAAGCACTTGCGCCGAAACAGTTGGCACAGACCTGACACGTGCTCCGTGCCGACAATGCGAAAGTCGTAGATCTGATTCGAGTTTTCCGTGAATGGCGTTCCGACCAGTCCGAGCGTAGGATCCTCAGCCAGCTTCCCAAGCAGGAAAGAAAAGTAGCCTTCGTCAAAGGAGACATCACCGTCCAGGCTGCCGATCGCTTCGTAGTCAGGATCACCGATCTTGGCATACCCGGCGTTGAAGGCATGAACCTTACCGGCGAAATGCCGTTCGCGCCGCTCGGGGGCCCGGACTAGTTCGATCCAGGGGTAGTCAGCCGCATATTTGCTCACGATTTCATCCGTGCCGTCGGTCGAACCGTCGCTGACGATGACCCATTTGACCGGCCGGACCGTCTGCGCTATCACGGACTTTATCGTCAGTTCAATGAACTGTGCCTCGTCCCGCGCCGGGGTAATAAGCACATACGTGGGGAGGCTCAGCATCTCTCAATCCCGGCGACCGGAGCATTCTTGCGAGACGAGAGATCTGCCGAATCGCGGCTTTGTGTATGTTTCACCGCCGCGTCCGATTCGGATAGGAGCGTAGACAATGCCAGAAGCATCCACGCTTGAGACCACCGCAGGTACGAGATTCGGTTGGTGCAAAACCGAAGAATGCGAAAGTAGAAAAAGCCCCGATCGTCCCACATCTGTTCCATCGCCCAGCGGAGCACCGAACCTGCCAATGCGACATTCCCCGGGTCGAGATCTCTGAATACCAAGAGCGTGATGATGGCTTGCGCCACAGAGTGAATATCGATCGGATAAGTGCAGTTATGAAAATACCGGACCGCCCCGTCCTCGCGGAAAAAGTGCGATCGGTAGAACTCAAACCCGCGCCGAATGTGCGAGTCGAACTCCACCGTCTCGGCATACTGGGAAATCGCCCGCAATGCGCAGAGGTTGTATCCAGTGTGGAAGTTGTCAATCCATCGTTGTGACGGCGCCTCACCGTAGTCCCACCCGCCGTCCGCGTGCTGCTTGGAGGCCGAGAAGCGCGCAGACTTAAGGGCAGGCGCGAGGAATTTCTCCTCCCCGGTCAGCTTGTGGACTCGGCACATGAGAGCGGCAGCAAGGAAGTTCGCATTGTGCGTTTGACTTCGAAGCGAGGGCAGAGGATAGCAGAAGCTGGCAACGGAACCGCCGTCGGTCCAGTAGAGATCCTTCAGGATGTACTCTGCTGCGCTTACCGCCATGCTCAGGCATCGTGAATCCTGATGCTGCTCGTAGGCATCCAGAAGGGCGCTGGCCACGAAGTACGTACAGACCAGATTGGGTGCCCCTGCAGGTACGAAAGCTGCCCGGCCCTGCCAGGAAAAACTGTATCCCCAGCACCAGTAAGGAACGCCCGGGGACCGAAGGGCGATCAGCCGCTCGATCATCAGATCGGCGAGTCCCTCCTGAACGGCCAGTCGGGTTCTGGCGAGCTTGACGAACGCAGACAGAAAGAGCGCAAGGGCCTTTGGATTCTGAGTTTTGCGAATGAGAAACAGGGGCCGGGTGTTTATCGGAAACCGCTTCAAAGCCTGCGTGAGAACCAGCCGAGGGAGTCTGGTTTTAAGAAATGGCAGGACGGCAAAAATCCGGCTGTCAGAAGCATCGTAAGGTTCGTAACCTGCCCAGTTGCTCACCCGACA
>JAIQEZ010000074.1 GCA_020073545.1 Terriglobia bacterium
TTGACTTGTTGGTCTCGCAGTCAGCCTGGCTTATGCCCTTGCACTCGACGGCTGATTTCCAAACAGCCTGAGCCAAGCATGGAGCGCCTCCGTTACAATTTAGGAGGCGACCGCCCCAGTCAAACTACCCGCCTAGCCATGTCCCTGACCCGGATTACGGGCCGAGGTTAGAACCACAGAATCATCAGGGTGGTATCTCACCGTTGGCTCCCCCTGCCCCGAGAAGCAAGGTTCAAAGCCTCCCACCTATCCTGCGCAGACAGCCCCATAGTTCAGGGCTAGGGTGTAGTAAAGGTGCACGGGGTCTTTCCGTCTAGGTGCGGGAAACCGGCATCTTCACCGGTACTACAAGTTCGCTGAGTCACTCGCCACGACAGTCGCTCTATCGTTACGCCATTCGTGCAGGTCGGAACTTACCCGACAAGGAATTTCGCTACCTTAGGACCGTTATAGTTACGGCCGCCGTTCACCGGGGCTTCAGATCGAAGCTGCCCCCGCCTTGCGGCGGGATGACCTCTCCCTTTAACCTTCCGGCACCGGGCAGGCGTCAGCCCCTATACGTCGTATTCGACTTAGCAGAGACCTGTGTTTTTGTTAAACAGTCGCAGAGCGCGTTTCACTGCGGCCTCCTCGGGCTCTGAACCCTAGCGAGGCACTCCTTCTCCCGAAGTTACGGAGCTAATTTGCCTAGTTCCTTAGCGAGTGTTCTCTCAAGCGCCTTTGGATATTCACCTCGTCTACCTGTGTCGGTTTGGGGTACGGTTGCGACTAGGACTGCTTAGCGGCTTTTCTTGGCAGCGTGACATCGCGGACTTTATAGGGTCTAAGACCCTTCGGCTCACCCCTCAGAGTTGGCTTTGAACCGACCCGGTGGATTTGCCTGCCGGATCCTCCTTGGAGCGCACATCGGCTAAGCCATCAGCCGACTCCGCTAGCCTCCTGCGTCCCCGCTTCGTCATAACGCCCCAGTCGTAGTGCCGGAATATTAACCGGCTGTCCATCAGCTACGCCTTTCGGCCTCGCCTTAGGGACCGACTGACCCTGAGCGGATTAACCTTTCTCAGGAAACCTTAGACTTTCGGCGCGGAGGGTTCCCACCTCCGTTATCGCTACTTATGCCGGCAGGGTCACTTGAATACGGTCCACGAGCCCTCGCGGTCTCGCTTCAAACTGTATTCAACGCTCCTCTACCAGATGCAGACCCTCGCGGGCCTGCAAATCCGCAGCTTCGGTAGATGGCTTGAGCCCCGTTGAATTATCGGCGCAAAGACGCTCGACCAGTGAGCTGTTACGCTTTCTTTAAAGGATGGCTGCTTCTAAGCCAACCTCCTGGCTGTCTGAGCGACTTCACTTCCTTTCCCACTTAGCCATCGCTTCGGGACCTTAGCTGGCGGTCTGGGCTATTTCCCTCTCGACAACGAAGCTTAGCCCCCGCTGTCTGACTCCCGGACTGCGCTTCGCGGCATTCGGAGTTTCGTTGGATTCGGTATCCGTTAACGGACCCTAGTCCATCGAGTACTCTACCACCGCGAGCGATCGTCCGAGGCTAGCCCTAAAGCTATTTCGAGGAGAACGAGCTATCACGGAATTTGATTGGCCTTTCACTCCTACCCTCAGTTCATCCGAGCTGTTTTCAACCAACACCGGTTCGGGCCTCCGGCCGCTGTTACGCGGCTTTCACCCTGACCAAGGGTAGATCATCCCGCTTCGCGTCTATTGCCCGCCACTCAACGCCCTATTCAGACTCGCTTTCGCTACGGCTCGCTCCCCCTTGCGGGATCATCGCTTAACCTTGCGACGGACAATAACTAGCCGGCTCATTATGCAATAGGCACGCCGTCAGGCTTGTCCCAGGATTGCTCCTGGGTCGTAGCCCTTCGACTGTTTGTAGGCATACGGTTTCAGGTACTTTTCACTCCCCTCGCCGGGGTTCTTTTCACCTTTCCCTCACGGTACTGGTTCACTATCGGTCGCCAGAACGTATTTAGCCTTACGGGATGGTCCCCGTGGATTCCCGCAGGGTTTCTCGTGCCCCGCGGTACTCAGGAACGCGCGTGAGAGTCCGGTCAGCTTTCGCCTACATGGCTATCACATTCTTTGGCCGACTTTTCCAAGTCGTTCGACTAGCCGCCGGATTGGTAACTCTCTGGCTCTAAACCGACGCACGCCCTACAACCCCCAACCCTCCACACTGAGTCACTGAGTAGCTGAATCACTGAATCATTGGCCTTTCTCAATGACTCACTGACCTCACTGATTCACTGGCTCACTGTGGAAGGCTGGGTTTGGGCTGGTCCGCTTTCGCTCGCCGCTACTAGCGGAATCACGGTTGTTTTCTCTTCCTCCAGGTACTGAGATGGTTCACTTCCCTGGGTTGGCTCGCACCCGCCTATGGATTCAGCGGGCCGTTTCCGGGTTTTACCCGGAAGGGTTTCCCCATTCGGAGATCCCCGGATCAAAGGGTGTTTCCCCCTCCCCGAGGCTTTTCGCAGGTAACCACGTCCTTCTTCGCCGTCTGGCGCCAAGGCATCCACCGTACGCCCTTAGTAGCTTGACCATAAAATCTGCTCAACACATCACACGAAGCACTCGCCGATCAGCTATCAGCATTCAGCTTGAAGCCCTTCTGAGCTCTAGCTGAGCGCTGAGCGCTGAAAGCTGACTGCCCGCTTCTGCGCCGCACAGATTCGCCTTTCTTCCTCTGCCCGGATCCAGTCCCGAGCAGAGCGCAGCCGCCAGCTTTCAGCCTCCAGCCCTCAGCAGGGAGCTTTTCGCGCTCTCACTGAGAACTGACCACTAATTACTGACAACTGCTCTACTAGGTAGACGCCACACTATTCAGTTTTCAAAGAGCGTCGAGTCCCCAGAGACGACGTGCGTCTCCCTGGAGCTCTTCCTGCAACCCTGCGCCCGGCCTTCGCCGGACCGGCAAAGTTGCTGGGATTGATTCCCCCCGATTCACCGGGGGAGACCAAGCTCAGCAACCTTCTTCCCAGAATCCTCCACGCAACGCGTCGGGGCGCACAACGTAACTCGCGCGCCTTCAGGGCGGCCCGGTTCGACTGCTTTGACCTTTGGGGATTGAAACAGGCGGGAGGTCTTACTGCGGATGGCCCACTTGCTTCAAGCCCCTATTCAAAACCCTGTCGCGTATCGACCTCCAAGGGATTCCAACCGAGACGATGTGGAGCCTCGAACTAAGCTCGGCTGCAACCAAAACTCAACCGCGCCCCCATCACTTACTCCACCTTCGTACTGGCAATCAGTAACTTTACTCCTCCTCAAAGGAGAACGCAAGTGGATTTTTTGCCCGCCCCGCCCGGATCTTTCGTGCGCATCACACGTCCATGCCTCCCGTAGCCGAGGCCACGGCGGTCAGCAGGACAACCGCCCGGAGAAATCACAAACCGGTGTCCGCGCCCCCCGCACGATTCCCTTTCGTACAATACTTCTGTTAGAATCCGTGCAACCCAAGGGTTCCACTGGCGCCCATGAAGATCTGCCCCACTTGCCAGCAGACCTACTCCGATGATGTAGAGTTCTGTCCTCGCGACAGCACCCGTCTTATCGCTCAAGCCACGCAAACCGAAGCGCAGCTTGCCGCCGGACTCTCACGCCGTTTTCGCCTTGTCCGCCGCCTGGGCGCGGGAGGCATGGGTACGGTCCTTCTCGCCGAGCAGATCGCGGTTGGCAACCGTCCGGTGGCGCTCAAAGTCCTGAACCGCAAGCTTCTCGACGACCCCGACTTCCTGCTGCGCTTCCAGAATGAAGCGGGTTCCACGGGGCGCATTCATCACCCAAACGTCGTCACCATTTACGAATCTGCCCAGGCCGATGACGGCACCCCCTACATCGCCATGGAGTTTCTGGAAGGCGAATCTCTCCGCGAGGTCCTCAAGCGGCGGGGTGCGCTTCCCGTCACCGAAGTGGCGGAAATTCTCCAGCAGGCGGCGCGAGGTCTAAACGCCGCGCACAAGCTCGGCATCATTCACCGTGACCTCAAGCCCGACAACATTTTTCTGACGCAGGGTGACGAAAACGAACTGGTCGTCAAGGTGGTGGACTTCGGCATCGCCAAGCTGCGCGAGTCCGCCACCCACACGCAGACCGGCATGGTGCTGGGCACGCCCGCTTACATGTCCTGCGAGCAGGCTTCCGGCATGAGGAGCGATGAGCTGGATGCCCGCTCGGACGTCTATTCGCTGGGCGTTGTCACGTACGAAATGCTAACCGGGCGAGTGCCGTTTCATTCCGACACGCCACTCGGCTATTTGCGCAAGCACATGATGGAGGAACCGCCACCCTTCCGCGCCATCAAGCCCGACCTTCCCGCGTTGCCCCAACTCGAAAGCGTAGTGATGAAGGCCCTCACCAAAGACCGCGACCAACGCTACGGCTCGGTACTGGAATTCGCAGGCGAGTTCGCGCGAGCCGCCGCTGCCGGTCCCCCGCCTGCTGCGCAGCCAGAACCGCAGCGGGAAGCTGTCAGGCCCCCACCGCGGGCCACACTCGCGCCCGTCCCGAGAACAATCGTTCCTGCAGCCGCTGAAGCGGAGAAAGCCTCCGACCAGCCGACTCCTGCAGCGGCGCCGTCTGCTGGACCAAGGTCAACCCTGCGGTTGCAGAGCATTGGGGAACCTCATTCCAAGGTTCCGTGGCTGCTAGGCGCGTTGGGGTTTATTATCCTTATCGCTGTTGCGTGGTTCTGGTTTTCTCGCGCGGCGAACGGTCCCGGCAAGGAGCCGAAGAACCCTTCCAAGCCTGTCCAGATCCCTGTGACGGAAAGTGGCGCTGGGCAGAGAGGCGCAGCCAGCCAGTCGCCGACAGCAGCAAGCCGGCTACCGCCCAGGCCCCCTGCGCAGCCACCAGATGCGAAGGCACGACTTGCCGAAGGACACTTTCTCAAGGGATATGCACTATTTTCAAAGAATGACTTCGACGGCGCAATCGCCGAGTATCGCGAGGCAATCCGCCTGAAACCCGATCTCGCGGACGCGCACGGCCTACTTGGCTTGGCCCAAGAGCAGAAAGGGGACTTGGACGGAGCAATTGCCGAGTATCGTGAGGCGATCCGGTTGAAGCCCGATTTCGCAGAGACGCACTACGACCTTGGCTTAACGCTGGGGAAAAAAGGGGAGCTGGACGGTGCAATTGCCGAGTATCGCGAGGCAATTCGGCTGAAGCCCGATTACGCGGAGGCGCACAACTTCCTCGGCGTGGCACTGGGCGAAAAGGGGGATTTAGATGGTGAGATTGCCGAGCATCGTGAGGCGATCCGACTGAGACCCGGTTACGCGGGGGCGCACTGGGGCCTTGGCATGGCGCTGAGCCAGAAAGGGGACTTTGACGGTGCGATTGCCGAGTATCGCGAAGTGGTTCGGCTGAGGCCCAATGACGCGCAGGCGCACTTCGGACTTGGCGTGAACCTGGGCTTGAAGGGGGACTGGGACGGTGAAATTACTGAAGAGAGGGAGGCAATCCGGCTGAATCCCGATTCAGCGTATGTGCACAACAGCCTTGGCGTGGCGCTTGAGCACAAGGGTCAACTCCAAGCTGCGCTGCGGGAGTATCAGACGGCGTCTGAGCTGGATCCGAAAGATCAACGGTTCCGCGACAACTATGAAAGGCTGCGGAAGCAGTTGAACCCGTAACCGTGACGCTGATGCCTGGCTCGTCGAGGAACCAGTTAAAGGTTCCCACTCCTTATCGGACGAACCGCATCGGGGTCCCAAAATCCCGCCGTCGGCGCCACGCGCTGAAGTGATGATAAAATGAACCTATGGACGAGAAGATTCGAGCAGGAAGAGAAAAACTTGAGAAGCAGGGCCACACCGTCGAACGCTGCATCTTACGCGATATAACCTGCTACAAAATTGACGGCGGCACAACAATTACTCCGAAAGAAATGCGTGAAACAGCCGACGGCGTTTACTCCTACGAAGAGCTGGAGAGGGACTTGTTGGTGCGACGGCGCACGGAAGAAGAAGAGGACGAACAATAGCCCACGCGCGTAGATGATACAGCGTTAGCGATAATTGCGTCAGCCTCTTCAAAATGAAGGCATGCCCCCAATGACAACTTATGTGCTCGGCGCTGGTGCCTCATCTCACGCTGGATATCCGCTTTGCTCGGAATTGTGGCCCAAGATGGCGGCTTGGGCCATTGAAACCGAGTCGCCAGACTCAGGGTTTCGAAAGGCGATCGATGAGATCGCCACACTAAGTGGCCCAGTCGCGGACATCGAATCTGTGCTTACGGAAGTTGATTTGGGTCAGGGGGCCTTTGAGACTCTTGAAGAGAGTGATCGGTGGAAGATCATGGGAACAATTCGCCGCTGCGTTCGGGCATATTTTAAGAGCATCCATGACAGCCGTCCGCAAGCGCCGCTCTATACGTCGTTCGCGAAGACAATCCGAAAAGGCGACGTTGTTGTCACTTTCAACTACGATACTGCCTTGGAAGATGAACTGATTCGGGCGGGTAAGTTTCGTGTGCGAGATGGATATGGTTTCCCCGCAATATGGGACGAACCTGACTCCGATATCACAGTTCTGAAACCGCATGGAAGTATCAACTGGATCGCGTTGCTATTTGGGGGCAGCCCAAAATCTGGTCAATCCGACAACAGTCTCGGTCGGCATCCATACATCGATAACATTGATTCAGCCCTGACCACGTATCCGAACCGGCTGCTCGACAACTCCTTCCCAGGCGGTGGCGTGACTGACGGTGCGACCACGTTGGTTTTGCCGACCCACGGAAAGCGGTTTTCCGTGAGAACATCCCTTGGCGACGAATGGTCTTCCTTCTATCAGTCAATGTGGTACAAGGTTGCCGAATCACTTGAGCACTCTGACCGAGTTGTGATCATCGGGTACAGCCTGCCCAAGGCAGATCGCATGTCTCGATCAGTGCTTCTATGGAGTACAAATAGGCGTGCGGAGGTCCTCATCTGCAGTGGTTCCTCAAGCTCCTCTATAAGAGCGGAATTTGAAGACCACGGTTTTTGGCGAGCGCTTGAGGTAGGCACATTCGAGCAGTTCTTGGGTAAGTAACCTCCCTGGCAGGCCACGGCCAGTGCAGTCCTGACCGTGGGCTTTTCTCATGCCTGATGCCCTTCGCACCTCACGACTTGTTCATGAGGGCTTTTTCTGCCGCTTCCGGGTTTCTATCAATTACTGTCAAGTAGGCGCGCATCGCGCTTTCGGGACGCCTGCGCGCGCGCGGTGGAACCCGGCCCTGCTAGAGAGGTCTTTTCGTTGCGAGGAATCTGACACTTCGCGTATACTCTACACATGAGTACCATTCGCCTGACACCTCACAGCGAGGAGTTGCTACAAAAGCAGCTCACACGCGGTCCTTATCGCTCGCCCGAAGAGGTCATCGAGCGGGCTCTGGAAACCCTCGCGCAAAAAGAGTCCAATCCCTTCCATCTTGGTCCCTCGACTAAATCTCCCGCGGAGGCCGTTGCCGACATTCTGGAATTGCGTAAAGGAGTGCGGCTTGGCGGGCTCAAGATCAAAGACCTGATCCACGAAGGGCACAAATACTGATGGCCCGATTAGTGCCGGATGCCTCTGCGACCTTGACTTGGTGCTTCGAGGACGAGGCGATGCCCTGGACGGATGCCTTACTCGCCAAGCTAAGAGCGGGCGATGAAGCCGTCGTGCCGGTGCATTGGCCTGCCGAGGTAGCTAACGCCCTGTTGATGGCCGTTCGGCGGGGCCGCATTAGCCGGGAGAAAGCAAACAGATTTTTCTTGGATCTGCGCGCATTGCCCATCCGCATCGATCCCGAAAGCGGCGAGACTGTTTTCGGTCAGGTCTTTAAGCTGGCGGAGCAATATAGCCTTACCATCTACGATGCCGGTTATCTTGAACTGGCAATTCGAGAGGGCTTGCCCTTAGCGACGCTCGACAATGACTTGCGCAAGGCCGCACACGCCTCGGGAGTTCCCTTAGTGGAACCACAACCCTGAGCGCCCTTTCCACCGCTTCCGGGTTTCTATCGATCACCGTCAAGTAGGCGCGCACCGCGCTTTCTGGACGCCAACGACAGCCGGCCGTCTCAGCGATACTTGCGGGTTTGGAGCAACGCTTTGACCTCATGGTGATTCCCCAGGAAAGAGACGAACAAGTCTGCTGGCCGGTCCTGAAAGATGAAGCGTAACGAAGCATTGCCGCGACACTCGAAAATCTTGTCGCCCAATTTACGAATCCCCAGGCCGCTGTGCACATGTGGGCGGCCAAAGGACTCCGGCAACTCGCACAGTGCTAACAGGCACTCGGCCCTTTCGCTCTTCGGCAGGTTCTGTAAGCGTCGTAACACCGCGGGGTCAATCGACAGAAGCTTACTCAAGCAGGTTCCTCAGTTGCTCGGTGGTGACGGTCACCAATTTCCCCGACCGCTTGAGTCGGCGATAGCGTTTATCGGTGGCGTCCGCAAACGCCGCGATCTGCTCTGGCGTCGCCGCGTATTCGCGTTGCGCGTAATCGGTGGATTCCACCTCGACCCTGCGCAGAGCAATGATTTCGGCCCCACGGACAATCCCGATGTCCTGTCCGCGGGCGGCAGCGTCAAGCCAGCGGCTCAGGTTCTTTTTAGCGTCCGTTATAGTAAGAGTCTTCATAGAGTCTTTATACAGTCTCTAAAGCGCTTTGTCAATCCCCTCCCGCCAGTGGAGTTATCCCGCTCCTGACGGCCTTATTCTCCGCGGGTGGCCCCCCCGGAGCATTGGGGCGCCCGACAGACACGGGCAACATCTCTGTTGCCGCGTCCTATCCGTGGCCTGTTCGGGCTCGTTAACGGCCCCGCAAGGCGGGATGTCGGCGCCACCCGCGGTGAGTGCTTAGCGATAGGCCTCTTTGCGGTGATCGGCGGCGGTCATGAAAACGATGCGCTGCCTCTCATCGATCTCATAAAAGAAGCGCCAATCGCCCACTCGGTAGCGCCAAGTCGGCGGGTCCCAATTTTTCAGTCGCTTGATATTCGAACCGGTGTGAGGGGTTTGGCGAAGAATCGGGTAAACATAATCACATAGTTTGGCTTCGAGCCGCCTCTGTGAAACGACTCCCAAGCCGGCGAGATCGGCGAGGAAGCTCCGCGTCTCGAAAATCCTAAACGGCTGGAACGAACCTGCCTCTTCGCCTTTGGGCATCTCGAGAACCCGCTTTGAGACGCTTCACGAGCCCAGGCCGCGAGAGGATTTCCGCCATCTCCGTGTCATCCACGAAATGGCTCTCCTGGATTTGCCGCAGCGCCGCGGTTTCAACCAGGTTGGCTAGCGAGCGCCGCTCGGCTTGGGCGGCTCGGACGAACGTTTCATAGGTTTTATCGTCCAGCCGCATGGTGAGTGTTTTAGCCATGATCGTGCTCCGTCATTTGTATTCATTACGAATATAAACGAATGTGCGCCCACCAGTCAAGCTCCCAAGCCAGCAGCCACGGCCAGCGCAGTCCTGACTGTGGGCTTTTCTCACACCTGACGCCCTTCGCATCTCATGACTTGTTCGTGAGGGCTTTTTCTACCGCTTCCGGGTTTCTATCAATCACTGTCAAGTAGGCGCGCAGCGCGCTTTCTGGACGCTTGCGCCCCGCCTTACGCTTCGGGCCGGTGGCGGCGCGGGCGCTGGTTGGCTGGCAGGATCTTCTTGCGGACCCGGATGGATTGCGGCGTAACCTCGACGTACTCGTCCTCGGCGATGAACTCCATGGCCAGCTCGAGATTGATCGGCCGGACGGGGATGAGCCGAATGGCCTCGTCCGCGACCGAAGCGCGCATGTTGGTCTGCTTCTTTTCCTTGACCGCGTTCACGTCCATGTCGTCCCAGCGCGCGTTCTCACCGATCACCATTCCCTCGTAAACCTCGACGCCCGGCCCGACGAATAATTCGCCGCGCTCCTGCAAGTTAAATAGCGCGTAACCGGTGATGCGCCCGGGCCGGTCAGCGACCAGCGATCCCGTGAGCCGCCTGGCAATCTCTCCCTGCCAGGCGGTATACCCGTCAAAAAGCGTATTCATCACCGCCGTGCCGCGCGTATCTTTCAGGATTTCGCTGCGCAGTCCGATCAGCCCGCGGGAGGGAATCAAGAACTCCAAGCGCACGCGCCCGCCGGGCCTTCCGTGCCCCACCACCTTGGTGTTGATGCCCTTGCGGCTGCCGATTTTCTGCATCAACACGCCGACAAAGTCCGCGGGGCAATCAAGGATGAGCTGCTCGATGGGCTCCTGGACTTCTACATTCACTTCGCGGGTGACGATCTCGGGTTTCCCCACCGCCAGCTCGTACCCTTCGCGCCGCATCGTCTCGATCAGGATGGCCAGTTGCAGCTCGCCCCGCCCCAGCACCTTGAACGAGTCAGTGCTCTCGGTCTCTTCCACGCGCAGGGCGACGTTGGTGAGCAGCTCTTTCTCCAGGCGCTCGCGCAGGTGGCGCGAGGTGACGTAGGTGCCTTCGCGTCCGGAGAAGGGGGACGTGTTCACGGTGAACACCATGGAGATGGTCGGCTCGTCCACCGGCATGTGCACGAGCGCGCGCGGCGCCTCCGCGCTGGTCACCGTCTCGCCGATGGTGATGCCCTCGATGCCGGCCAGGGCCACAATCTCACCTGCTTCGGCGCGATCGATGTCCACACGCTCCAGGCCCTCGAAGCCGTAAAGCTTGGTGATGCGCGTCTTCTCCACCGCACCGTTGAGCTTAACAAGGGCGACCTCGTCGCCGCGGGCGAGGGAGCCGGAAAAAATGCGCCCGATCGCCAAGCGCCCGTGATAATCGCTGTAGTCGAGGTTCGCCACCAGAAGCTGCAACACCTCCCGCGGATCGCCGGCGGGAGCGGGAATATGCTGGAGAATCGCCTCGAAAAGCTGCGCGAGGTTCTCCCCAGGCTCGTCGGGCCGCGTCGTGGCAGTGCCTCGGCGGGCGTTCGCGTAGAGAATGGGGAACTCGAGCTGTTCCTCCGTGGCGTCGAGGTCGATGAAGAGGTCGTAAATCTCGTTCACAACTTCCTGCGGACGTGCGTCGGCGCGGTCCACTTTGTTGACCACCACGATGGGCGGCAGCTTCGCCTCCAGCGCCTTGCGCAGCACGTAGCGCGTCTGCGGCAGGGGACCTTCGCTCGCGTCTACGAGCAGGAGCACGCCATCTACAAGCTTCAGGGCTCGCTCGACCTCGCCGCCAAAATCGCTGTGGCCCGGCGTGTCCACAATGTTGATCTTGACGCCGCGGTAAAAGATGGCGGTGTTCTTGGAGAGAATCGTGATGCCGCGCTCGCGTTCGAGCTCGTTGGAGTCCATGACGCGCTCCACCACCTCCTGGTTGGCCTTGAAAATTCCGCTCTGCCAGAGCATGGCGTCCACCAGCGTGGTCTTGCCGTGGTCGACGTGCGCGATAATGGCGATGTTGCGAATCGAATCAGTCATGGATTCTCATTATCAGTCGTCCCGATTTCAGGACCTGTGGACAGTTGCACCAGGCGGGCTCGGCAGTCGTCGATCCGTGCCGCGCTCGAGGGCGGCACGTGCCAGCCTGAAGATGGGCGCTAGCAGAACTCAAGGTTGACAGCTGAGACGCTGTGGTAAGCCCATACTCCTATGCTAGAGCAGAAAGCCGAAATCGGGAAGTCTTATGATGGCCGGCGACCCTGCAACCCTCCTGCACTCGCGCGCGGCTACGTGCGGGCTGTAGGGGCGGCGCCGCGGCGGCGGCCCGTCCGCCGGGGGTTTTCCGTGCGGGAGCAAGGCGTTGTACAATCACCGAGGAACCCACGCCATCCCGCAGAGCGGAACCGTGGCGAAGAAGGCACAGCGCGGCCGTTGGCCGCAAGCAAAACGAGGTCCTGCGCGACCTCCGTGCTCCTCAAGGCTCAACACAGAGGGCACGGAGCATCCGAGCGAATTCTGTGTCGAGGCTCTGTGGGCCACCGAGGGCACGGAGGGACTACTGACAGGTGGAGAGAGCTTCGCGCGTGGCGAGGAAACTCGGCCTTAGCAGTACGAAGGAGGGCGCAATGCTAAAGGAACACTTCGCAGCGTTTGTGTTAGCGACATTTCTTGTCGTATGTGTTTGTGACCCTTCGCGTGCAGCGCAGGCTCAGGGCGCTGAGAAGAAGACGGAGAATGGAGCGGTCACCTGTCGGGTGGTTGAAGCGTTCGAAGCGGGAAGGCTTGGTGTGCGCGCCGTCGTCTTTCATCAGCGCGACCGAGCCGACGGCCCGCGGCTGGGCGCACTCCTTTTGGCGCACTCGGGTGAAGAGATGGAATTCGAAACGCGCGACGGCCAGCGCCATCGAGCCCCGGTCTTCCGTGTGAAAAGCTGTTTCGGACGCGGGTTGCTGGTTGTTCCGACGAGCGAGGTCAAGCTTGGCGAGAAAGACGAATTCACCTTGCGGCTGCCAGAAAAAAACTGACCAAGGACGCCGCGCCAACCCTCTTAGCAGGTTGCAGAAAAGCTCGCCCCCGACGAGGTAGCGGCAAATTCACATCGTCACAGGTCCTGTGTTTTCATCGCCAGCATGGCGCCGTCCCGATGAAATCGGGACAGGTTCCGTCGCCGCTACACGTTTTTCCGCAACCTGTTAGGATATCCGCCCCGGCTTAGACCACGGCCGAACCCGTCGCGCACCAAAAGTACCTTGCGCGTTTGCGGGCGTTCGATTAACAATTCATGGGAGCCAATTTTGGCCGGCATCCCACCGCTTGGGTTGAAATACTTGGACCGGAAGCGGCGGCCGGAGGTCAGGAGGAATGGCCATGATCGTGGGTGTTCCCAAGGAAGCTTTCCCCGGCGAGCGGCGCGTCGCGCTGGTTCCCGTGGTGGTTCCCAACCTGATCAAGGCCGGTTTCCAGATCCTGGTGGAAGCCGGAGCGGGCGCCGGTGCCGGGTATCCCGACGCCGGCTATCTTGAAAAAGGCGCCAAGCTCGCCGCCACCCGCGTCGAAGTTTTCCAGTCTGCGGACGTCATCGTCCAGGTGCTCAGCTATGGCTCGAATGACGTCACGGGCAAAGACGATCTCCCGCTCTTCCGCCGCGATCAGGCGGTAATCGGCTTCCATCGTCCTTTCGGCTCAGCCAAGTCTGTGCAGGAGCTCGCTGCCACGGGCGTCACCTCCTTCGCCGTGGAGCTAATGCCGCGCATCACGCGCGCGCAAAGCATGGACGCGCTCTCCTCGATGGCCACGATCTGCGGTTACAAAGCCGTGTTGCTCGCAGCGGACCGGCTGCCGCGCATGTTCCCCATGCTGACGACCGCGGCGGGAACCATCACGCCGGCGCGCGTCCTCATCATCGGCGCGGGCGTGGCCGGACTGCAGGCTATCTCGACGGCGCGACGGCTTGGAGCTGTTGCCTCCGCCTATGACTTGCGCCCTGCAGCGAAGGAGCAGGTGCAGAGTCTTGGCGGACGCTTTGTCGAGCTGCCGGTCGAAGCGAAAGACGCCGAAGACGCGCGCGGTTACGCTCGGGCGCAGGATGAATCCTTCTATCAGCGCCAGCGCGAATTGCTGGGGCGCGTCGTGGCCAAAAGCGACGTGGTCATTGCCGCCGCGGTCGTTCCCGGCAAGAAGCCTCCGGTGCTCGTCACACGCGAGATGGTGGAGCGCATGGCGCCGGGCTCGGTGGTTGTTGACCTGGCCTCCGAGCGCGGCGGTAACTGCGAGTTGACCAAGGCGGGCCAGCGGATCGTCGAGCATGGTGTGACCATCATTGGTTACATCAACGTGGCGAGCACGGTGCCCTACCACGCCAGCCAGATGTACGCGCGGAACCTCGCGGCCTTTCTGCTTCACTTAGGGAAAGAAGGCAAGGTGCAGCTCAATCTGGAGGACGAAATCACTCGCGAGACCTTGCTGACGCGCGGCGGCGAAGTGGTCAACGCCCGGGTGCGGGAATTCTTCTCGCTGCCTGCCCTGGCGGCACAAAGAAGTTAGGTGCTAGGTTTCAGGTGTCAGGTGTTAGGGAAAAGCCGAGTCCCCCCAACACCCAGGCCCCAGAACCCAGCACCTCGACCCTGACACCTAACACCCGGTACCTGACACCTAGGAGGAAGTTGTGACGTTCGACCTCATTAACAGCCTGTACGTTTTCGTGCTGGCGGGCTTCATCGGATTCGAGGTGATCCGGCGAGTCTCGCCGCTTCTTCACACTCCGCTCATGTCGCTGACGAACGCGCTGGACGCCATCGCTGTAGTCGGAGCCATCGTCATCGCCGGCGAGGCAAAGAGCACACTTTCCAGGGTGCTCGGCACGCTCGCCGTCATCGCGGCCACAAGCAACGCGGTCGGCGGCTTCTTGATCACCGACCGCATGTTGAGGATGTTCAAAACCAGTAAACCGAAAAAACCATGACTCCCTTTGCCACTCAACACGTCATCGAAATCACCTACCTCGTCGCCGCGGTGCTCTTCATCCTCGCACTTAAATGGCTGAGCGCCCCCGCCACTGCCCGGCGCGGCGTGTGGGCTGGAGAACTCGGCATGGCGCTCGCCGTCGCTGGAACGCTGCTTCACCACGGCATCGTGGAATACAAATGGGTGGTAATCGCGCTGGTCATCGGCTCGATCATTGGCGTTCCGCTTGGGTTTGTCCACATGACCGCCGTCCCGCAGCGAACCGCGCTCAGCCACGCCTTCGGCGCCTTCTGCGTGACGCTGGTGGGCACCGCGGAGTTTTACCTTCGCGCGCCTAACGTTCCACACTTCATGATGGCGGTGCTTTCCCTGGAAGTCATTCTCGGCGCCCTGACGTTTACCGGTAGCCTGATGGCTGCAGGCAAGCTGCAGGAGGTGCTGCCGCAGCGGCCCATCACCTACAAGGGCCAGAACTTCGTCAACCTTTCCTTGTTGGGAATTTCCATCCTGGTGGCTATCTATCTGGTGCTTCACCCCGGGCAGAAGCAGCTTTTCCCGGTCATCGTCGGAATTCCGCTCATCTTCGGCGTCATGATGATCGTTCCCATCGGCGGGGCTGATATGCCCACCGTCATCTCCCTGCTCAACTCTTATGCCGGGCTCTCCGCCGCGGCCATGGGATTCGTCCTCGACTCCAAGCTCCTCATCATCGCCGGAGCCCTTGATGGCTCCTCGGGATTCATTCTTTCCGTGATTATGTCGAAGGCTATGAACCGCTCGTTCAGCAATGTGCTCTTTGGCGCGTTTGGCCAAGTGCAGACCTCTGCCGCGGCCGCGCAGGAAGCTCGTACAGTGCGCAGCGCTACCGCGGAAGAAGCCGCCACCATCTTGGCCGCTGCGAACGCTGTGGTGATCGTTCCCGGCTATGGCATGGCGGTAGCGCAGGCCCAGCACAAGGTCCGTGAGCTCTTCGACGCTCTGACCAAGCGAGGTGTGGATGTGAAGTTCGGCATACACGCAGTCGCCGGCCGCATGCCCGGCCACATGAACGTGCTGCTCGCGGAAGCCGATATTCCTTACGATCGCCTGCTCGACATGGACGCCGTTAATCCCGAGTTCCCCCAGACCGACGTGGCATTGGTGATCGGCGCGAACGATGTGACCAACCCCGCCGCAAAAACCGATCAGGCTAGCCCCATCTACGGCATGCCGATCCTGGAGGTGGACAAGGCGCGCACGGTCATGGTCATCAAGCGCAGCTTGAACCCAGGGTTTGCCGGCATCGACAACCCGCTCTATTACCTTGACAAGACGCTTATGCTCTTCGGCGACGCCAGGGCGTTCGTGGGAGACATCGTCCGCGAACTTGCGGGCGGCGGGCACTGATCCATGCCCCCGACCCCGCGACAAGGGCGACGGGCTTGGCTCCTCTCCGGGAGTCAAGCGGTGCTGCTGGCGCTCCTCCTGCTCGTCGACCCTGCCACAGGTTCGGACACCACAACAGCGTCCGAAATCAAAGACCGAAGAGACCTGGTCAGCGCCATCAAGCGCCTGGAAAAGAAGCTGGGTTTCCGGCGGACCAAGAACTTCACGAAAGAATCGAAAAAAGTCGCGGCCGCCTATCGCTGTTACTACACCGGCAAACTCGAGCTGCCTGAGTCTTACGAGGGGCTGGACCTGCGGCAGGGAACTAAAGCCGGCTGTCCCGTTGATGCCCAGAAATACGATGTCTTCTTCTATCCCCTGGACGCCGACGCCAGCGGTAGGACTCCCGTCACAGCGTCGTTGGCCCACGAGTCCGTGGAGCGTTTCCTCGTCGTTGTGCCGCACGAGGATTTTCACGCCAACCAAGAGTTGCGAAAACTGCCCGCCACTTTGGGTGAAGCGGCGTCAACTTTGATCGGTTTTCTCACTGCCAGCGAAGTAGCCCGGCAGGAATTCGGCGAGCCATCGGAGGTGTATCGGAATCTCCTGCGCGAGCCGGAGCTTTTCTCTCGTAAGGCCGAAATCGTGAATCGCTATCACGTGCGACTCAGCCAGTTGTACGCGGCGGCGCGCGCCGGCAGGGTTTCAGAGCAGGATACGCTCGCGCAAAAGCAGCAGATTTTCGAGGAGATTCAGCAGGCGTGTAAGGCCATCAGTCCGGCCCCAAAGTCCTTCAACCCGTGCCCCGCGGCCAACAACAATGCCGGGCTCGCGTTTGATGCGACATATACAAAGTATTATCCACTCATGTATGGCCTCTACAGGGTAGAAGGCCGGGCGCTCAAGCCTACCCTCGACGCCCTCCAGCGCGCCCTGAGGGCCCCGACGGAACCGGAAGCGTTACGGAATCTGCAAGACCTGATTAAGAGCCCGCCAGCGAGCGCAACAGAACTTCTCGCAACTCCTCCGGCCGGAGGACCAGGGGATTCCCTTTCATGCTGCTCGCCTTCGCGGCCTCCGTAATGAGCGCCGGAACGTCTTGCTCACTCATCCCGTAAGCGGAGAGCGGCGGAATCTCCAGTTCCCGACACGTTTCGCGGGCCCAGGCAATGCCCTCCTCGGCCGGGGCATCCGCCCGCCCCGTGAGGATGCGCGCCACCTCCACGTAACGGCGCAGCGCCTGGCTCTGGGGCGCGCGAGCGTGCAAGGCGCGGAGGTTGATTTCCATTCCGTGCGGCAGGATCGCCGCGCAAATCGCTCCATGGGGCGCAGGAAACCTTCCGCCGAGCGGTCCTGCAAATCCATGCACGACGCCCAGGCCGGCGTTCGCGAGCGCCAACCCGCTCAGCAGCGCGGCCAGTGACATATCCCGGCGCGCCTCGAGGTCATGCCCCTCGTGAAAGGCCCGGCGCAGCGAGCGTGCGGCACAGCGAATTCCCTCCACACAGAACCCGTCCGTCAGGGGGTTGGCGCGGATCGAGACGTACGCCTCAATCAACTGCGTCAGAGCGTCGAGTCCGGTGCGCGCGGTGACCGCTGGCGGCAGCCCGAGCGTCAGTTCCGGATCGACCACCGCCAGTCGCGGCAGCATCAAAGGGCTTCGCACGCTGACTTTCACTCGCCGCTCGGGCACGCCCAGCACAGCGTTGCGCGTAACCTCCGAGCCTGTCCCCGCCGTCGTGGGCACAGTGAGGAGCGGGGCCGCAGGGATCTGCAAGGATTTCCCTCCGCCCACCACTTCCAGGTAATCCATCAACTCGCCGGGGTTGGTGAGGAGGGCCGCAATGGCTTTGCCTGCATCAATGGCGCTGCCGCCGCCAAAGGCAATCACCACCTCACACTGTTCCTCGCGCGCATTCTCCACTCCGCGGCGAACCAGATCGACTGTAGGTTCGCCGTCGGTGGAGAAGGCGCTGCACCGAACGCCGGCGGCGTTCAGGTCGGCCAGCAATCGGTCCCCCCGCTCAGGTGCCCGCCCGGTCACGAGCAGCGCTCGCCGCCCCAATTGTTTGGCTGCCGGCGCAACCTCGCGCACGGCGCCTTCGCCGAAGAGGATGCGCGTGGCCGTTGCGAACTCGAACTGCATCAGCGCCTCACCAGCCTTCCTCGCCGGGATACACATTCGCATATTGCACACGGCTCCGCGGCTCGGCCAGCAAGGGTTCCGCCCGGTCGCGCCACGCGGCGTAGTGAGGCGTTTCCTTGTGCGCCGCCGTAGCTTCCGCGGTCCGGTAGACCTCGACCAGCACGAACCGGGTGGGATCGTCCTTCTGCTGGATCACATCAAAGCGCGCGATGCCCGGCTCCTTGATACTGTGGCGCGCGTTTTCGATTGTCGCCTGCTTGAAGGCGTCGATGCACTCGGGTTTCACTCGCACCTGCACGTGAACGATGAGCATACTTTCCTCCCGACTCTGAGTCGAAAAACCACACGATGCTGACCCACCAAGCCTAAGCTACTCCCGCCAAGCTGAACGCTTTCTTGATCGCTGCAGCGGTGGCGCCGCAAGCCTGATCGACCGGCATGGCGCGAAGCCCGGCGTTAAACGGTTCCGCCTGAATCGGCCCGTCGTAGCCGATCTTGAGCAAAGCGTCGAGAAAAGCTTTCACCGGAATCACGCCCGTTGCGGCGGGCAACTCACGCGAGAGGTCCATCAACTTGTCGAGAGGGACGCCCGCCGGCGCGTCATTCAGATCCACGGTGACCACATCCTGGCTGCGAAGGGCTAGCAAATCAGCCTCCGTCTCCTCCGCGTTGAACCAGTGGTAGCTGTCAAGCTGCACGCCCAGGTTATCTGTACCGATGGCCACCATCAGTTCTTTCATCTCACTCAAGGTGTGAACGAACGGGTGCCGGCTGCCTCGCCAGGAAGTCTTCGGCCCCACATACTCAAGTCCTAAGCGTTGTCCGTGGTCCCTGAGCACCTCGGCGCAAGCACGCAGTCGGCAAGCGTGCGCGCGGAAATTCTGAAGGTAGGTCAGATCGTCGCTGAACGAGAGAATCCACGTGCTCACCCGCGTCACGCCCGCGGCCTCCAACACTCTGGCCGCTGTCGGCAACTTCTTCAAATCGTCGCTGAAGGTCTGCTCGTCCTGGCGAAAATCCCCCGGCAACCCCGCCGCGCCGAGCTTCAGGTTTTTTGCTTTCAGTTCGTCGAGCAGCTTCTTGAGTTGATCATCCGAAAGTTGCGAGAAGTATCCCGAGTCAGGGTCAACGCCCTCGAAGCCGTATTTGGCTGCCAACTCCACGGATTGCTGGAAGTTCCCTTTAAACCCGATCCGGCCCAGGCTCAGGACAGTGTAGAACTTTCGCGGCGGAACCTCCGGCGGCGCGACTCCGGAAAGTAGCGAAGGGTGGGCTGCTCCTGCTGCTCCCAGGCCCGCCGCGGCGATGAATCGACGACGGCTTAGTTCACTTTTCATGACACCTCCGGTTTGGCGAGGAATTCGGTTTCCGCATCAACCTGGCGAACGTTGTCGCCCGATCCTACAAACCAAGCGACTGCCCGCTCACGAAAGTTACATTGAGTCCGAGAAGGTTTCAACTCCTGCCGAAGGGTGGCGGGTCGCTTTCGCTCTGCGTCCGGACGTCGTGGCAACCTCAGTGCAACCCGAACCTCGCCACACGCCGCCAGTCGCGCGGCTCGCCGCGAGTCGAGTAAAGGACAAGGCTTCGCACCTTATACGCGAGGTCCAGTCGTGGCCCCAGCTCAGCAGCAGCTCCTTCCTTTAAGCTCAAGCTGAAATCTCCGTAAAGGAGGCTAAGGTGGGGCATGAAGGAGGGCTCTCGGCGACGGCCAAAAACATCTCGCGCAGCCTGATGCGCCTTCAGGAGTGGCGCGGTGGTCGCCGCGCGAACGAAGAGGCAACGGAAATATTCGTCGAGATAATCAATCTTCCCCAGCCGAATCGTGAAGGGCCGGATGAGGGCGGCGACGTTCGCGGATTTGCACAGGAGTTCGCGGCGGGGCCCCACCATGCCCCCGAGCAGCGTGACGTGCGGCGGAAATTCCGGCGCACCATACTTGGCGCTCAATTTGTGCAGAATTCGCTCTAACTGCTCGTACACATCACCTGTCGGCATCAACCACAGGGAGTATCTCTGTCCGGCTCGCGTCTGGGTCATCAGATTTCCTCGCTGCGCACCAACGTGCCAGCAGCCTGCCTCGCAGCAACTCGAGAGAAAATGCGGTGCCGCCGTATCGCGGGCGTGCGGACCGGAAAGTTACTGTCCTTCCTCATGGAGTTCCCTGATCCAGGTATTGCGAAAGCGCACCGGATGGTTGTGGTCCTGCAGTCGGAGCGGGAGTTTTTCCGGCGTCGGGTGATAGGGCGGGCGCTGGTGGTGCGCGGTCGGCCCCGTGATGGCGACGTGATCCTGAACCAGCACGCCATTGTGGATTACGGTGACGTAAGCCGGCCGCAGCAGCTTGCCGCCCGGGTCGAAGCGCGGCCCGTGAAAAACGATGTCGTAGGTTTGCCATTGGCCGGGCGGGCGCGAGGCATTCGCCAGCGGAGGATATTGCCCATAGACTGCTGCGGCCTGGCCGTCGGCATATGTCACACTGTGATATGAATCGAGAACCTGAATCTCGTAAAGCTCCTGCAGAAAAACCCCACTGTTGCCGCGGTCCTGGTCTTCGCCGTGGGGTGGGTCGGGCGTGGACCATTCGATGTGCAGTTGACAATCACCGAACGCCTGCTTGGTCTGGATGTCTCCGGCCTTGGGGGCCACTTCGAAATAGCCCTCACCCACTTTCCACAGCGCCGGCCCGCCATGGATACTCTCCCAGCCCGAGAGATCCTTGCCGTTGAAGAGCACGACGGCATCAGAGGGAGGCAGACCCGGCTTTTCCTGCGTGCTGCCGGTCCCCGGCGTAATGACGGGTGGCTGTGGCCGGTTACGGTCGTGAATCTCCCATTCGTGCTTCGCCTCTTGGGGGGTTGCGGACGTCTTGGTGGCCGCCATGATGCTCAGAAACAAGGTGACCACCAGACAGCTTCCTGCAAACAGAATTGCCCTACGCATCGTCACCACTCCTTTCACATGAAAAGGGAATCGACTTGCGTACGAAGCCCGCCTCCCAAGGTCCCGAACCTACCTGTCGGCCGGGCTGCCAAGCTGCTGTCTCTCGGCGCGAACCGCGCCACTGCAATTTGTGTTTCAAGTGCCTGGAACCCCCTCAGCGAGAATTCTGTCGTGACCGCTGCGGCGCGCGATGTTCATTCCCGCCAGCGGGCAAGGCCTGCATCGCAGAACCTCCTGGGAGGATAGGCGGCCCCTATTCTAAGGGAAGTTCTCCCAAGTTCGCGAATTTCTTTTATTGCTTCCATTATCGGCATGACGAAGTGGTATACTGGCACTGGCTCTCGGCGAGTTGCCAAGCAAGGACCGGCCGGCGAGCCATGCAGGGCTAGACTTCCACTTTCAATTTCACAAAGGAGGCCCCATGAGGAGCCGAACGTTTTTCACCTGTGTTGCCGTCTTGGTTTTCGCCGGATTCGCAACGGCACAAACCAAAGTCTCCGGGACGGTCCAATGCTCCATGCCCGACCAGCAGCACTCGCTGGACATTGGCGATTACCCCGGCCATTCCTTCGTTGTCAGCCAAGGCAAGTGTACCTGGACAAAACCCATGCAGATCGCCGGTTCGGAGAGCAAGGAAGACACTGTCACGATTTTCGCGGAAGTACGCGGGAACAAGGTTAGCGCGCAAGGCTACGGGGAAGGCACGTTGGCCAGTGGCGATAAGTTCACCGTGCGTCTCCGCGCCACGCAGATTCTGAAAGATGGCAAAGTCCAGAGCGAGGAAGGCACCTGGACAATGGTAGACGGGACCGGCAAGGCAAAAGGCATTAAAGGCAAAGGAACTTACAAAGGCAAACCCGAAGGCGATAACATGGTGATCGGGGTCGAAGGCGAGACCGAGTTGCCGAAATAGACTGGAGACCGCGCTGTGCGGAAGATGAGAGGTGCGTCCACGCGTGGGCGCCCTCTCTCACGCACGCGTGCCGGGGAGCTCAGGTCGTGCCTACGATCTGCGGCTATCGCCAGCGTTCGGTGGATGCGGTCAAGTTTCGAGAGGGAAAAACATGGCCACGGAAAAAGCCACGTTCGGAGCGGGTTGCTTCTGGGGAGTCGAGGCGGCATTCCGCCAGGTTCCCGGAGTCATTTCCACTTCGGTGGGTTATATGGGCGGGAGTTTCAAAAACCCCACCTACCAAGACGTCTGCACGGACCTCACCGGGCATGCGGAAGTCGTGGAGGTCACCTACGACCCCTCGAAGGCCTCTTACACGGACCTCTTGAAAGTTTTCTGGGAGATTCACGACCCCACGCAGCTCAACCGGCAGGGACCCGACGTGGGCACACAATATCGCACCGTGATATTTTTCCATATGCCCGAACAGGAAGCCGCTGCCCGAGCGTCGAAGGAGAGCCTCGAACGGTCCGGCGCCTACCGCAGGCCCATGGCCACGGAAATCACCCCGGCTGCCGAGTTCTGGCGCGCTGAGGAGTATCACCAGCAGTACCTCGAAAAGCGCGGCCTGGCGAGCTGCCACATCAAGTGACCAAGGCTTGAGAAGCTTCGTGGAAACAGCGGGAGCACCGACCGTTCCCCAGCCCCGGCAGGGGCGCAAGATCGTAGCCCAGGGCTCACGAGTCTGTGTGAAAACTCGGTTTTTCGGCCTTTTCCACAATGCAAGTCATTGAATCTCCGTTCGCGAAGGCGTGAAATCTGAGGTTTTCACACAGACTCTCACGCCGTGGGCTACCTTCTTTCGCCCGCTCCGCGGGCTGACTTCATCAACGAACTTCTATTACATGACACTAGCCGCTCTTAGGGGGCGGGGCAGCCACCGCTTCTGCCGTTGCCTGTTTCTCCAATGCCATGGCGCGCCCGAGCAAACGTGGAAAGTCGTAGCTCAGGACTTGGCGGCAGTTCCGGCATTTCCAAAGGGTGTCTTGCGGATCAAGATAATTGAAATTGACACAACCGCAGGTACACATCACCTGCAGTCCTGTGCTGCGTCCGTGAACGACCTTGACATCTTCTAGCCCGACCGGAAAGTTCATCCGTCCTCCTCCGCGGAGCCTTTGAGGATCATCCACGCGACCGGCGCGCGCTCCTATTCTACAGGGTCTGCAGTCGAGTCGTCGAACCAGCCCGTCAGGCGATCCCTACCTGCCATCACTCTTCCTTCTCGACGTCGTCTCTCGATTCGTAGCCCGGACAATGCAAAACAGGAAGGGAAGGATATTTGGGAAAGCGTGGGTCAATCGCGGAGCGTTGGCATTGGTAGAAGACGGAACCGCGATCGCTGCGCACCAGCCGACTCTGCTGACAAGATAAGCAGAGGCCCACGCGCTCACTTTCCGAGGAGCATACCACCATGGAGTTGGAATCAGGGCTGGGGCGAGTTGCTGGGAATCCGCTCGCACATCACCACGCAATCCTGGTCGTCCACTTCGCGCAGGCGGACGTCGATCAGCTCGCTTTCGGAGGTCGGGATGATGCGGCCTACGTAATTGGCCTGGATGGGCAACTCCCGGTGGCCGCGGTCGATCAGAACGCACAGTTCGACGCGCTGCGGCCGACCGTGCTTCAGCAGCGCATCCAGGGCCGCGCGCGTCGTGCGCCCTGTGTAAAGAACGTCGTCCACCAGAATCACGGTCTTCCCCCGCACGGAGAATTTCGCGGTGGTGGCTTGCACGACGGGCTTCTGGGTGATCTCGGAAAAATCGTCCCGGTAGAAGGTGATGTCGAGCCTCTCCACGGGCGGGGTGACTTTCTCAATATCCGCCATCTTTCGCGCCAAGCGCTCGGCCAGCGGCACGCCGCGACGGCGGATGCCCAACAGCACCACACCCTCCAGGCCGTTATTGCGCTCCAGGATTTCGTGCGCCAGCCGGACGAGCGTCCGGTCGATCTCCGATGCCGACATCAACTGCGCTTTCTCTCGGAGAGGCGCCACACCGGCCACCTTGGTTTTGTTCATGACGGGCTCCTGTCGCGAATTATAGCATCGCGGCGACCAGCCTGTCTGGCTTCCCCAGGCGCGGCGGTTCAGATCTGATTCCGAGCGCGTCGTTCCTGGTAAGCGCGGCGGAGATCGCGCACAAAGTGGTCCGCCTCGCGAGTCGGCTTGGGGATGCGGAATCCATCCAGGCACTGCCGCGCGATGCGCACGGCGGACTGCAGCGACACGCGGTGGCCCGTGGTGACGTAAATCGGCTTCACGCGGTCGCGCGTGCGGAGCACTATGCCGACGGTCTCACCTTTGTCAACGAGTGGCGCGGTGGAACCGGCCCGCACTCCTGGCTCGACCGCCTCGCCGACCAGGATCGACTTCGCGCAGCCGATAGTGGGTCTGTCCAGGAGCAGCCCAAGGTGGCAGGCAATCCCAAAGCGCCGCGGGTGAGCGATGCCATGGCCGTCGACAAGGATCAAGTCCGGCTCAACCCTGAGCTTCTCGAATGCCGCCAGCAGAACGGGGCTTTCGCGGAAAGAAAGCAGCCCCGGCACGTAGGGGAAGCGCAGCGTGCGCCGGGCCATCCGCCGCTCGACCTCTTGAAGCTGCGGAAACTGGTACACGATCACGCCAGCGAAAGCGAGGTTTGTTTCCGGGTCGAAGGCCAGGTCCGCTCCCGCCACGAACTGCAAGGTTCCGAAGCGGTCCTCCCGCTCCACGCGCTCGCGCAAGGTCTCCTGGAGGCGCATCGCCTCCTGCGGGGTGAGGTTCCAACGGGTTCGCAATTTCGTTTTCATCGCGACGCAGGAGTGAGAGAATAGCGCTATCTTGCCAGCCTGCCTACCTCCCACTTCGGGTACCCAAGGCAGGGTGGGTTGTCTGGCAGCGGGTGGCGGCAACCCGGAAATACACGACGCGCCAGCGTGTCAAAGGATTCGAGCCCATGAAACACCTTAACTTCGAATTCAAGGCTCGTCTCCACGACGAGTCACACGTCCGCAGCACCCTCAAGCGCCTCCGCGCGCGCTTCCTTGGGACGGACCACCAGATTGACACTTACTTCCGCGTTCCCTCGGGACACTTGAAGGTTCGCGAAGGTCGCATCGAAAACGCCCTGATCTTCTACAAGCGCAGCAACGCCGCGCGCGCCCGGCGCTCCATTATCGAGATGATGCTGTTGCCGCGCCGGAACTCGCTTCGGTCGATCCTCTCACACACACTGGGAGTTCTGGCGGTGGTGGACAAGCGCCGGGAGATCTATTTCGTCGGCAACGTCAAGGTCCACCTCGACCGGGTTCGCGGCCTGGGAAAGTTCGTGGAAGTGGAAGCGATCACCAGGTCGGGTGACTTCCGCAAAGTGCGCGCCCAGGCCAGGAAGTTCCAGAAGCTCTTCGCGATCTCCTCGGCCGACATCGTCCCGCTGTCCTACTCCGACATGATTCTGCAAAAACGGGGCGCGCGCGCTTAGAGACAGGCTCCGGCGCGAGGCGTGTCCTCCGATCCTGTGCAAGAGGGAGTTCAGCCCATGAAATCATCCCGCCGCAATTTCCTTCTGACGGCATTCACAGCACCGCTGGCCGCGCGCCTGGACGGTTGGGGACACGGCCGTTTGCAGGCTCTGGCGGCCGCGCTGCCCGCCGGCAGTCAATTGCAGTTTGAGAATCCGCATATCATCCGCTACGACGCAAGCTGCTTCACCATCAATGGCCGCGACACCTTCGTCGTCAGCGGGGCATTTCATTATCCCCGCTGTCCCAAGGCGCTGTGGGGCGATCGTCTACGGAAGTTCAAGCTGGCCGGATTCAACACGATTGAAACCTACCTATTCTGGAACTATCACGAGCCGGAAGAGGGCAAGTTGAAGCTGACGGAATTCGAAGAGTTCGTCAAGCTCGTTCACGCGATGGGCTTCTTCCTGATCGTACGGCCGGGTCCCTACGTCTGCGCGGAATGGGAGCGCGGCGGATTTCCTTTCTGGATCGCCGCCAAGCGGTTCGCGCTTCGCACCCCTCACCCCGAGAGCCTCCGAACCTCCCAGCACTGGTACGACGAGGTTCTTCCCATCATCCAGAAGCACCAGGTCACAGTGGGCGGTCCGATCATCATGGTGCAGGTTGAAAATGAGTACGACTTCAGCCCACCTATGCCCGACGCCGACAAACGCGAGTACGTTCGCGCGCTGGCTCAGATGGTGTGGAACGCGGGCATTTCGGTGCCGGTGATCACGTGTTGGACGAAACAGGCTCGCGAGAACACCGACCCCGCTATGGCGCGCATCATGGACACCTGCAATTTCTACCCGCGGTGGAAAATCGTCGCAGAACTCACCCCGGCGCTCGAGAAACTGCGCAAGGAAGAGCCGGCCTCGCCCGTGGCCATCACGGAGCTCCAGGGCGGATGGTTCAGCGAGTTCGGCGGCAAGCTCTCCGTAGATCAGGAGGGCGTGGACGCCGCGCAGATCAATATGGTCACCAAGACCGCCATCGAGCTGGGCGTCACGTACTATAACTATTATATGGGCTTCGGCGGCACAAACTTCGACTGGGCCGCGAAAAGGCTCACCACCACCTACGACTACGCCGCGCCGATTAGCGAACCGGGCGGGCTGTGGGACAAGTACTACGCGACACGCGGCATTGGCCAGTCTCTGCGGGTCTTCGGCAGCGTTCTGACCCGGGCCCAGGCGGTGGAAGGCGTGCAAAGCACGAATGCCAACGTCAGCGTGAGCGAGCGCGTGAACGGCCAAAGCGCCGTGGTCTTCGTGCGCGAGAACGCCAACGCGCCGCAGCGTTACAAGATGACCTTCACGGACCCCAACAGCCCCAGCAAGCGCAAGATCGTCGCCCCTCGCGAGGGCGAATTGGAGCTCGGCGAGAGAGAGATGAAAATGCTTCCGGTACAGATTCCGGTCAGCGGCGGGAGGCTGTGCTACTCGACCGCCGAAATCCTGGCTCACGGCGTCAATCTCGATCGGGACTTCCTGATCCTCTACGACGCACCGGGGCGGGTCGCGGAAATCGGCCTCGCCACCGAGAAGGAACCCAAGCTGGAAGGCGACACGGTCTATCGGTACTGGGATCCCGAATACGAATCCTCCGTTTTTGGGGTGCAGGTTGGTAAGAACGAGAAGATGCTGCTGTACGACGAGCACCTCCAGCTCCTCGTGCTGCCGCGTGACAAGGCTTTAAAGACCTTCATTTGGGAGTTTCCTCCTAAGGTCGTCCCCGGCTCGGAGGAGCAAAAACCTGTGGCCACTCCCATCATAACCGACGCGTATTCCCTGGCCGGATCGGGCACTGAAAAGAGCCGCGCCTGGGTGGACGTGGAGTTTCTTCCCGGACAGCACGAGGTCGCGGTGATGCTCCCGCCGGTTCCCGGGAAGTGCCGCGTCGACGGCATCGTGACGGATTTCCAGTACGATCGTCCCTGGCACACGGCGCGCCTCCATGTGACGACGCCGGCCGTGCCCCATTCGCCCATCAATCTGAGTGAGGGGAAGGCCTGGGTTGAGAAGTTCGATCCCCACGCCGGCCAATGGCTCGCGAGCCCGCCGCGCGCGCTCGAGGATCTTGGACCCGTGCCTTACGGTTACGTCAAATATCG
>JAIQEZ010000211.1 GCA_020073545.1 Terriglobia bacterium
TAAGCGCCAGAGCCTCGCGGCTAAACAGCGGACCTCCCTCATAGCCTGCCACTTGCAGCCGATGCGCGATGTAGTAGCCGGTTTCCGCAGGGCTGAGAGGCTCCAGCCGGCTCAGTATCGCAATGCGCTGACGCAGTTGGACCAAGGACGGTCGCGCCAGTTTTGTGGCGAGCTGTGGTTGCCCGGCGAGAACAATCTGGATGAGTTTCGAGCTTGACGTTTCGAAGTCTGACAGCAGTCGCACCGTTTCGAGCACCGAGTCATCCAGATTCTGGGCTTCGTCAATCACCAGTACAAAGCGTCTCCCGTTGCGCGACATGCGTACCAGCGCCTCGTTCAGTTGCTGGTGCATGCTCACCAGATCCTTGCCACCCGCATCAAGACCCATGTCCGACAGCAGGTAGCGGAGAAACTCCCGGGAGTTGCATTGGGTCTGGAAAAGGAAAGCGAAGCAAGCCGATTTGCGCAATCGCTCCAGGAGCTGAAACAGCAGGGTGGTCTTGCCCATCCCCGGCCTGGCAATCAGAGCCATGAAACCCCGGCCCGCTTGGATACCGTAAAACAACGAAGCCAAAGCCTCCCGATGCGTCCGGGCGAGATAAAGGAAGCGCGGATCGGGGGTCACCCCGAACGGTTGCTCCCGCAGTCTGTAATAGTCCAGAAACACAGTGCCTACTTCCCGTTCCTGGGGATGGCTGCCAGCACAGGCGTGTTCAAAACAGCTTCTACTTCGTCGGCGGTGCGCAGGCGCGGGTCAAAGTAGTCCGCAACGAAAGCGGAGGCCACACTCACTAAAGTCGCGAGCAGGACACCCAGCAATAAAAAGAAACCGGTCGAGCGAACCGGCAAGGCAGGCACGGTAGCTGCCTCGGCGATGGCCACATTGACGATCCGCTGGCTGTCGAGGGCATCCGAGATGCGCGCCTCCTCTTGCTTGCGAAGATAGAGCAGATAGTTTTGCTCGGACGCCTTGACGGCCCGGGTCAGGTCCTGTTGAACCATTCCTTGCTGATCGAGCTGGCCAGCTGTTTCCTGATACGCCTTGACAATATGCGCCGTGGCTGTGGCGCGCGCCCGCAAGGACTCAAGATCCGCCCGGGCCTTGGCCAGTTCAGACCTGAGCCATTCATAGGTCGGATCCCGGTCCGTCACCTCATCACGCAGCGGGGCCTTCTCGGCCTCGCTGATCGCAGCCCGCGTCTGCGCAATCTCGGTCTCTACTTCCTGAACCAGCCGGTAACTCGGGTCAAACCTCGTCAGCAGCTCCGTGCGCTTCAGCTCGAGGTTTAACAATGTCGACTGGAGCTGTTGCAGGAGTTGTGGATTGTCAGAGGTGTGGACTTGCGTCGTCATCCGCGGTGGCATGGACGCCGCCTGCTTTTCCAGCGCTCGGATGCGCTGTTCCGTCTCTTTAATGGTGGCCTGCGTCACCTGTAAGTCGGATTCGAAGTCATGGAGCTTTCGCAGCGTCACTTCCTTTTCAAGGTCCGCGGAGACCACCCCGCTTTCCCGTCCAAAAGCCGCCAGACGCGCTTCGGTGGAAGCCAGCTCGATCCGGTATTGCTGAGTCTCCTGCTTGAAGAAGTCGAAGGCCCCCGGAGGCCGGTGGACTGCGATGTGCTTCTGCAGATAAAGCTCAGCGAGCTTGGCGAGCACCTGGGCTGCCAGTTGCGGGTCCGGCGATGCGTAGGTCACGGCGATCATGTTGGTCTTCTTGACCGGCTCAACGCCCAGCTCTTTCTCCAGCGTCCGAACGGCCCGAGGAATCCTTTCGTCCTTACTTGCCGATCCAGCGGGGTCCTTGGCTTCAGCAACGGGCAACAGGGAGGCCCAGAGGGAATGGGCTTTCGGCGCATACAGACCGCAAGCCAACACGACTTTTTCGAGCAAGTCCCGGCTCTTGAGGAGCTCAACCTCGGAGTTCAGATCTTCCTCCGTCACCTTCGCGGCGACTTGCAGTTGCGGGTTGGACTCAGACGTCACAACCGGATCAGCTCGCTCACGCTTGACCAGAATCTCCATCCGCGCTTCGTACTGCTTTGGCAGCAGAAGCCCCGCAAAGACGGCACCCAGGAGAATCCCCAGAAAAGAAAGCACCATGAGTTCTCGGTGACGAAACGTCACTAGTAGCAGGTCGCGCAGCGTGGGCGTGACCGGTCGGTTGTTGCTACGATCAAAGGCGTTGTCGTCTTGCATAGCTAATTCCCTCCTACCAACCATACGGGTTGAGGTACGCCCCAACCGAGGGTCTCGGGATAAACGGCGAAATCTTGGAGAGGGTGTTCTTGGGCACGAAGACCAAATCCCCAGGCTGCAAGTGCACATCCTCAGCAAGATTCCTCGCTTGCAGCATTCGCTTGAGGTCGAGCTTCTTGACCTCTACCCAGTTATCCGAAACACCCCGGAAAAGCAGAACCTGCGAGTGCTTGGCGCTCGAGGTTAGGCCGCCCGCCACGGCCACGGCCTGCGTGACCGTAGTGTCACCACGTAAGTCGAATTTGCCTGGGTGCCCAACCTCTCCAGTTACAATGAAGTAGGGTTTCTCAAAATCCTTCAGGTCCACGGTGAGGGTGGGGTCGTGGAGAATCTTGCTATAGGCAACGCGCAGTGTTTCGGTCAGTTCGGGCAGGGTCTTGCCCTCGACGTGCAGATCACCCAAACCATGCAACGTAATGTAGCCGTCGGGCTGTACAGTTACTGTCTGATTGAACTCCGGGGTGAACGGGAAGTGCAGGTCGAGGATGTCCCCTTTGCACAGCCGATAGCGAGGATTCCGGCGCTGGAGTCTGGGTTGACCAGGTTCTGATTGTTGGCCGGCTGGCACAGTTGCCGGTGCCAGCTCGGCAGATTCCGGCGAGGCCCCGCGCTGCTGCTCTTGGCAGACGACGGGCGAAACGGCGACCATCAGGAAAACCGCGTTTCCCATCCACCAAAGGTTTTTCCCCTTCATCACCATGCCTCCTGCTCTTCTCTTAATTCCCGGGCCCACAAGGAGTCAGGAATCCGTCCTCGGTCAGCGCTCCTTCTCCGTCGCGCACAACAAAACGTTTGATGGTAGCGGCAAAGCCGCCTCCCGTCCCGCGCGGCCCTCCAGGTTCCACGCGAATCACTTGTCCGTTTCCTTGCACCAGCAGCGGTCTGGCCTCGCTGTGGAGCCTCGGAAGCACAAGCTCGACGTGTACGGAAACCTCTAAGGGCGGACAAGCCGGAGTGAAGACGAATACTCCTCCCAGACCGATGTCACGAGTCACGCCAGTTCCCTCATGCTGAATCTCTCGCTCGTCCCTCCAAATGAAGCTCACCGGGGCGCCGAGTCGGTAACGGTTGTGCTTCCTAGGCTGCACGTTGCGCCACCTCCTGACAGCTTGCTTCGCAGCTCTTAAGGAGCTCTGGCCTCACATCCCGCACTCTGGATGATTAGACGATTTTGAGACTCTACGATGCGAGCCAGCGCCATGCAAGAAGTGGAAAGGCCCAGCCCGTCATGGGCCCGCAGCGCCATGGCAGCGAGGGCCGACCGACCGGTCAGGTGCCAATACTCGCGGCGCATGCGACCCATAGGGCCTTTCGTCTTACAAGGGCGGAAACCGATCTCATTCAGGAGGGATAAATAGTCCACGGTAGCCAGAGCGTTAATAACTCAGATCGGACTTGAAATCGGCAGTAGCCCTGCTATTATGGGTCAATTACACAAGGCCTATACTGACAGACTGCCCGGCGCAAAGGCGACGCACAATGGCCACTTCCTTAGTACTTGCCCTTCCGTCAAACGTGGCCTGCGAAACGTTTTGCCGCGCACTGAGCGGCTGCCGTGGTAAGTTCAACGTGCTCGGATGGGCGGTCGACGCGACGAAAGCGCTTAAGCAGGTCACCGATCATCAGCCCGACGTTGCGCTGATTAGTGCTATCCTTCAAGACGGACCAAAGGCGGGGTACAAAGTCCTCCGAGAACTGCGCGTTTCACGCCATTCGACGCCGGTTATTATGCTGCTGGATCGCTCGGACCAGGATGTGGTGGTGCACGCCTTTTCCGCCGGAGCGAAAGGTGTCCTCTTTCGGACTGACGGCTTCAGCGTGGTCTGCAAGGGCATTCGCTCCGTACACGCAGGACAAATTTGGGCAAGCAGCGGTCAGGTGCAATTCATCGTCGAGGCTCTGGCCGAAAGGGGACCGCTGTCAGTGCTCGATGTGAAGGGGAGGCCCTTACTCACGAAACGCGAGGAAGCGATTGTGCGCATGGTCGCGGAAGGGCTTCCGAACCTTCAGATTTCTTCTGCACTCCGTCTGAGCCCGCACACCGTCAAGAACCACCTCTTTCACATCTATGACAAGCTTGGAGTTTCCAACCGCGTGGAGTTGATTCTCTATGCCCTAAGCAGCAGCCGCACGACCTCTCGACCGCCAAGCGCCTCGGCTTAGCTAATCCCACACATGCTCCTGCCGGAATTGGCCGCTTTTGCCGCCACACTCGACAAGGGAGTGCCCCCGCAACTGGTCAGCGAGCTTCCCACCTGCGAGCACGGGGAATTGTATGGCAGGGAGGCTGCGGCGCGAGACCCGGGGCAAGAAAGGCAGTAGCGGCCCCGCGCGCGGAAGGTAGCCAGGGCAGTAGACATTCGACTGTAGCGGAAATTGTAGCAAGTACCTGCCTAGAAGGCTTGCTATGGGTTGACACAGAATCCGCGATTTCACGATGTCTCCAAGGGGTTGCAATCCAGTGCAAAAGGCGAATAGGG
>JAIQEZ010000075.1 GCA_020073545.1 Terriglobia bacterium
GCTGGGACATGCCCGTCGAGTACCCTTCCGCAGGGGGAATCATCGCCGAGCACAACGCGGTTCGCAGCGGGGTGGGCGTCTTCGACGTCAGTCACATGGGCGATATCCGGCTCGCCGGGCCCGACGCCCTGGCCGCCGTCTGAGGTGGCCAGGGTGAGGAAAAAAGGGGGCCCCAAAATGAAGGTAAGTTAGGCGATGTTGTTGAAAACAAATGTAGAAAAAATGTCAATTCTCCGGTTTTCCACGATGTTATTGAAAAGGAGCAAGTTATAGCCCTCCTCACACGATGTGGATGAAAAGAAAGGGAGTTAGGAGTTAGGAGTTAGGAGTTGAGAGTTAGAAGCTAGGAGTCAGGAGTCAGGAAAGCAGGGAGCCGGTGACAGGGAACAGGAAAGGACAGCAGTCAGGAGTCAGAATTCAGGAGCTGGGAGGCGAACTGCCCCTCCCGATACAGAACATCGCGACAGGTGCAGGGCACAGAGCCTGTGCACTCGCACTCGGCAGAGGGGATGGTCATGATCAAGTGAAAGTCAAAATGAGTCACTACCCGCCATCCGGGCGGCCTTGTTGCTTTCCCTGTTTGTTGCTAAACTAGGACATTGCGTTCTTGGGGTCGACGCAGATTGATTGCCAAGACCTGCTAGTTCGGGCTTGCGAGGCACTGCATGGCGGATGAGAAGAAAGAACCCTCAGAGTTCAAAGTCGTTGACCGGCGAAGCTTTACACCGGAAGGGTCTCGGCGCGAGGACGTTCCGACGGAGCATAAGAGATCCGAACCTCCGCCGCCATCCCCGAGCGCACCGCGTCCGGAAGTTGTCGAAGAACGCCAGGAAGAAATCGCGGAGGAAGCTAGCGGCTTCGAGACTCTGGTGTCTTATCTCAGCACCACAGCTATGTTTCAGCTCGGCTTGATTGCAGGGCCAGGTGGCGAGCGAATCCCTCCCGACATGGTGAATGCCCAACGCACTATCGACCTGCTCCAGGTTCTGCAGGAAAAGACAGCCGGAAATCTGACTCCGCAGGAAACAAGCCTGCTCGACGACGTTCTTTACGAACTGCGGATGACGTTTGTGGAATTGCAGAAGCGGCAAACACGTAAAGGGTGATGATACTCAAGTTTCTCGGGACAGGAACTTCTACCGGTGTGCCCACACTGGCCTGCCCATGTTCCGTCTGTACTTCCCCGGACCCCCATGATAAGCGCACCCGTCCCTCCATCCTGTTGGAGTACGATGGTCGCGTGGTGGTCATCGACACCACGCCTGACCTTCGGGCTCAGGCTCTGCGCGAAGGCTTGACCCGCCTCGATGCCGTCGTATTCACGCACGCCCATGCCGATCACATCCTGGGCCTCGACGACGTGCGGGTCTTTTATTTCCGGCAGCAGGTTCCGATTCCCATTTACGCTGAGGAGCATTGCCTGGCGACCATTCGACGCACCTTCGCGTACATTTTTGAAGGAAACTACCCTTACGGCGGCGTGGGCAAGCTCGACCCGCATCTGATTGACGGTCCGTTTGACTTGTGGGGACTGCGCCTGACGCCCGTGCCGGTTCTGCACGGCAACTTGCCCATTCTGGGTTTCCGCTTTCGGGACGTCGCCTATCTGACGGACCTAAGCGAAATTCCCGAAACCAGCCTCCCCCTATTAGAGGGCCTCGACCTGCTCATCCTGGACGCCCTTCGCCACAAACCACACCCCGCGCACTTCTCGCTCGAGCAGGCTCTGGCGACGGTCGAACGCTTGAAGCCCCGGCGCGCGCTCTTCACGCACATCGCCCACGAACTCGGCCACGAGGAGACCACCGCCCGCCTGCCCTCGCACGTGCGGCTGGCTTACGACGGATTGAAATTGGAGTTGTAGCCAAGGACGAATTTGCATGCGCATCATCCGCCATCTCCAGGAGGTCCGCGAACCGGTTCCGCCCAGCGTGGTGACCATTGGGAACTTCGACGGGGTTCACCTGGCGCACCAGACATTGCTCCGCCGCGTTGTGGAGGCGGCGCGGCAACGGGGCGCCCTGGCAACGGCCATCACGTTCGAACCACACCCGATCAAAGTCCTCTCGCCTGAGCACGCCCCCAGGCTCCTTGCGCCGCTCCGGCGGAAGGCGAAATGGATCGAGGCAACAGGGATCGATTTGCTCGTCGTGCTGCCTTTCACACGCGAACTCGCCCACCATTCGCCCCTGGAGTTCGTTCGCAGGGTCCTAGTGAACCCGCTGCGCGCCCTATCCGTGCACGTAGGTCCGAACTTTCGATTCGGTTATCGCCAGTCTGGCGATACGGAGGTGCTGGAGGAACTAGGACGCCAGGAAGGATTCCAGGTTGAGGTTCTTCCCATGCTTCAGGTTCGTGGGGAGCGGGTCTCCAGCACGCGCATTCGGGAACTGCTCACGGAAGGCCACGTCCACAAGGCTGGACGGCTTCTCGGGCGGCCGTTTTCCTCCAAGGGACCGATCGTCGCCGGGCTGGGCGTCGGCCGCAAACACACTGTACCTACGCTCAATCTGGCGCCCATCGAAGAACAGTTGCCGAGGATCGGAGTTTACGTGACGCGCACAAAACTGGGCGGCATGCGCCACGATTCCGTGACCAACGTTGGGCACAAGCCTACCTTCGGCGACCATCGCCTGAGCGTGGAAACCTTCCTGCTGAATTTCTCCGGCGAAATCGAGGAGGGCGACATGGAAATTGAGTTTCTTTATCGGCTTCGCGACGAGATGAAATTTCAGAATCCCGCCATCCTCAAAGTGCAAATTCAGGAAGACGCGCGTCGCGCGCTGAAATTCTTCCGCCTCCTCAAACAGTTCCAGCAGAGTCCGCGGCGCTCGCTCCCCACAAGCTCCCCGTCTGCCCGCAAGCATTGATCCCCCGGGACCACCGCTACGGTATATCGAGAAGCCAATCCAGCCAGGGCTTCGTTTTCAGCCACTCTTCGCTGGGGAAGCATTCGCGCACTTCTGCACGAATGCAGCTCTTGTACAGAAGAAGGACCCGGGCCGCGTTACGGGCCGGCATTCTGCAGTGGAAAGTCCCAGAGGATTGGCAACGGTTCGTCGCTGGCGAGCAGACTGAGGGCCGCTCGAATCACTCGGTGCTGGAGGGCAGGATCGTTGGGCCGCCCGAGTGGATGGCCCATCGGGAACGGCACCAAGAGGGTGCGCGGAGGATTCACTTTCCCGGTAACTTCCCGAAGGAGTGAGAGGCCAACCGTAGCAATGCCGGCTTTTTCAATTACACTCGCGATCAGTCCGACGGACTGATTACAGATTGGTCAGGCAGGAACGAGCAGCACCGCATCGACCGAGTCTCGACGGAGCATTTCCGCTACCGCAGGAGCGGAGATCGCAACCAGCCTCCCCGGCGCCGTAATGGAGCCCATGAAGCTGAAATGCCGGTGATTCAATGCACCCAGCTCACGCTGCTTGACGAGCTCCCGCAGACGATCCAGGGGGAACACCACGTTGCGATCCTGCAGGGCACCGTTGCGATCGAAGGCCGAGCTGCGGTGAGACATTTGTAAATCGGCTACCTTGACGTCTTGCGGAATCTCGCGAAAGGAAAAATCACCGCCCCTGACCTTGAAATCAAACGGCGGCTGCGTGGGCAGATGCAATCCTGCGCTAGTAATCAGTGCGAGCTTCGCGTCCTTGAGAGGCTTGGGAAGGCGCGCGCCCGGCGACCAGTCCCCCGACCGGTACCGATAGGACTGCATGAACAGCCGGTGCGATAGTTTGAGGTGTTCGAAACGGGCCACAGGATAAGGGTGGAGTTAAGGCTTCACGCCTCCGGCCCCAGAACTACTGCAGGGTCACGAGAGGCTTCTGTCTTCCTCCGGGCTCAGGCGCAAGTTCCTTGGGTGCAGTATTCACGCCGGCGGCCCTGTCGGCCACGAAGCGCTCGACCTCCTCCAGCAAGGCCGAAACGATTTCTTCTTCCTTGACGCGGCGAATCGCTTTGCCCTCACGATAAATCATGCCGTTGCCACGCCCGGCGGCGACACCCAGATCGGCCTCGCGAGCTTCGCCGGGACCGTTGACGGCGCAACCCATCACCGCCAGGGTGAGCGGGGTTTTGATGTGTGCCGTGGCTTGCTCAATCTCTCCGGCGATCTTGAACAAATCGACTTCCAGACGCCCGCAGGTTGGGCAGGCGATGACCACGGGCCCGCGGCTGCGCAGTTCGAGCGCTTTCAACATCTCGTAAGCGACGCGTACTTCTTCCACAGGATCGGTCGCGAGTGAAACCCGAATCGTATCGCCGATTCCCTCCCCGAGCAGCAATCCCATGCCCACGCACGACTTTACCGTCCCGGAGAACTGTGTGCCCGCCTCGGTGATTCCCAGGTGAAAAGGATAGTCTACTTGCTTGGCCAGCAGGCGATACGCGGCCACCGTGAGCTTCACATTAGACGCCTTCAAGGAAATGATCGTATCCGTGAAGCCGAGATCCTCGAGGATGCAGATGTGATACAGGGCGCTCTCGACCATCGCTTCCGGCGTGGGATAACCGTATTTCTCGAGCAAACGCCGCTCGAGCGACCCGGCGTTCACACCGATGCGGATCGGCACCTTCTGTTCCTGCGCACGCCGCACGACCGTGCGGACTTTCTCAGCCTCCCCAATGTTCCCCGGATTGATACGCAGCTTATCGATGCCCGCGTCGAGAGCCATTAATGCAAATTTGTACTGGAAGTGGATATCCGAAACCAGAATGGACTCGGGACAGCGCTTGCGGATCTCCGGGAGCACCTGCGCCGCCTCCAGATCGGGGACCGCCAAGCGAACGATCTCGCAGCCGGCCGCCTCCATCTGTTGGATCTGTTCGACGGTTTTCTCCACATCGCGTGTGTCGGTCTTGGTCATGGACTGTACGACGATCGGGGCGTCACCGCCGATCGTCAGGCGACCGACTTTCACGGGACGTGCTTTCCGGCGGGGCGGGAAAAACTCCTTATCGCTGAAATTCACAGCTACTCCTCGTGGCAATCGCGCCGACGGCGCTGCCCACAACTCATCAGGTGGTTTTCGTCCTGCGCCCGGCCAGTTTATTTCGAATCCAATCAATGCCCTGAGAACTTAATACGGTTTGAGCGTCTTCACCAAGTCATTATACATGACGAATACCGCGAGCAGGAGCAGGAATACGACGCCCACCTGGACAAAGCGCTCCTTCACTTCGGCACTCAGGTCGCGACGGATGACCCCTTCGACCAACAAGAGCAGGATGACTCCTCCGTCCAGGACAGGAATGGGGAGCAGGTTGAAAATACCGAGTTGCAGGCTGATGGACGAAATAATAAAGACCAGTTCCGGGACTCCCGCGCGATAGGCCTCACCGGAGATTTGGGCAATGCCGATCGGGCCGGACAGCGACCGCGCCGACAGACGCCGCGTCAGGATCTTGCCCAGGACGTCGAAGGTAGCGCGGCAATTCCGCACATTGTCTTCCAAGGAGGCCGCCAGCGCTTGCGCCCAGGGCAGGTGACGTACCACCAGACCATTGGGAAACGCGATCCCTATCCGCCACCGCTTCTCACCCATGACCTCGGAGTAGGTCGGCTGCACCCGAACCTGAAATTCCTTGCCCGCCCGGAGAATCATGAGATCCGCCGGTTTGCCATCGCCCGTTTGCAGCGCATAGGCGACGCAAAGAGCGCAGGAGACTTTGCGCCCATCGATTCCTACAATCTCGTCGCCCGGCTTCAGACCTGCCTTGCTGGCCGGGAATCCTGGTTCCACAGTCTCAATAATGCCGGGCGAGTAGGGATACCAGCCGGCAAAACCGATCCGGTTTGGACCCTTGGCCCTCGGCGTGATGGAGGACTCAAGGGTCTGCCCATCGCGCTCGATTTCTACGGGAATGGTTTCATTGACCGTGGTGAAGACTCTGAATTCGACGTCCTCCCATTTGGGATTCGGCAGCGCGCCAAGGCGCACGATCAGGTCACCCACTTGGATGCCCGCCTGAGCCGCGGGCGAACCCGCATCCACATCGCCCACACGCGCCGGCTGCTCCAGGTAGGCGGGGCGCTGGAAATGAAACTTGTAGAGTCCCGCCAACAGAAGCACGGCCAGCAAGACATTCATCGCCGGCCCCATTACCACGATCACGAAGCGGTGCCACCGCGGCTGGGAGAGGAATTCCGCCGAATCCCCCTGCCGGACCTCGGTGGGGTCGTCCCCCGCCATCTTCACATAGCCACCAAAGGGCAGGGCGCTGATACGGTAATCCGTGTCGCCGCGCTTGATGTGCAGGAGAGTCTTGCCAAATCCCAGGGAAAACACCAGCACCCGAACCCCAAAGGATTTGGCGGCCATGAAATGGCCCAACTCATGGATGAAGATCATCAAGCCCAGGACCACCACCACGACAATCGCGTCGGTAAGGAAACTGCCAAGCATGCCGAGCTGCCTCTCCCTATGCGGCTAATGCCGAAATCACTTCCGTGGCACGACGTCGGGCCTCCCGGTCTGCTTCCATAACGTCCTCCAGGGAATTGAGGGCCTGACGCGACGGCATCTGCCGCATGACTTCCTCGATCAACCTCGGAATCGATGAAAACCTCAGCCGGTGATTCTGGAACGCTTCCACTGCAATCTCGTCGGCGGCGTTCAGAACGCAGGGCATGATCCCCCCACGCCGGAGCGCTTCGCGCGCCAAATCGAGGCTGGGGAAGCGCTTGGTGTCCGGCTGTTGAAAATTCAGCCGGCGTGCAGAAATCAGGTCTAGCCCCAGCGAGTCTCCGCTGACAGCCAGCCGCTCCGGGTACGTCAGCGCATATTGGATCGGTATGCGCATGTCGGGAACGGACATCTGGGCCATCACGGATCCATCACGAAATTCTATCATGGAATGGATGATGGATTCGGGGTGGATTACAACCTCAATCTGTGCGGGCGCAACACCGAAGAGCCAACGTGCCTCGATGATCTCCAAGCCTTTGTTCATCAGCGTTGCAGAGTCGATGGTGACTCTTCCCCCCATCCGCCATACGGGGTGCTTCAGGGCCTGCTCCGGAGTAATGGAATCAAAGAGCTTCCTCGGGGTTTTCAGGAAAGGCCCCCCTGATCCCGTCAAGATTAGGCGCTTGATTTCACCCCGCTGCCCCGAGCGTAGACACTGATGTACCGCGCTATGCTCGCTGTCAATGGGAAGCACCTCGCTCCCCTGCTCCGCCGCGGCGCGCATAACGAGTTCACCGGCGACCACCAAGGTTTCCTTGTTGGCCAGGCCCACACGTTTTCCGGCACGAATTGCTCCGTAGGTTGCCACCAAGCCCGTGGTACCGTGCGAGGCGGAGACCACGAAATCCACCTTCGGGTGCGTGGAGGCTTCAACTTGCCCTTCGACCCCCGAAACAATTCGCAGCCGCTTGGTGTAACGCAGGGAGCGCAAGCGCGCCCGTAGGCTTTCCTCAAGAGGGCTCTGGCTCACGACCGCGATAGCGGGACGGTACTTCATCACCTGCGCGGCCAGCGTCTCCAGGTTTTTCCCCGCCGACAGAGCCATCACCCGGAAACGTCCCGGCAAGCCATCCACTACGCGAAGACAATTCTGGCCGATGGAACCGGTCGAGCCGAGAATGCATAGCCCCTGGGTCATGACCAAAACCCTTGCACCACCAACGCCAGCCAGAGTGCCGGCGCAGCGAAAATCAGGCTGTCGATGCGGTCGAGGAAACCCCCATGGCCCGGCAGAAGAGTTCCCGAGTCTTTCTGATTAGCCGCCCGCTTCAACGCCGATTCAACCAGGTCGCCGGCTTGACCCGCTAGCGCAACCCACCCCGCTATGAGGATAACCGTTTTCAGGTCGGCAGTCCTCCAGAACCAGTGTACGAAGGCCCAGGCAGCAAGCAGGCTTCCCGCCAATCCGGCCAGCGCACCTTCCACGGTTTTCCGGGGAGAGATGCGGGAGAAAAACGGCCTTCGTCCCAAAGGGCGGCCCACGAGATAGGCGCAAATGTCTCCTGCCCAAATCACCAGGAACAGAAGCAGTAGGAGGCGGGTCCCGGCGGCCGACTCCACCTGGCCCGCGCGGGTCATATACCAAGCGCTCAAAGGCGGTTGAAAAAAGCGGATCGGAACCAAGCAGGAGAGAGTGAGACCGATGTACAGGATCCCGAACAGTGTCACGGCTGTGGCAACCAGGTACTCATGCAAATCCGTGCTCCGTTGCAGGGCGAGCAAGGGAATGAGCAGGACCAGCGGCACCAGGACGAATGCCGCCACTCTCTGGGGCCCTCCCAACGGGGGGGCTTGGGCCACGCAGAGGCCTGCACCCACGACATAACCCACTCCGGGGAGGGTCTTGTAGCCCATGTGACGGCTCAAGGAGAAGAACTCGCGCAGGCCAAGTTCGACCGCGGCCACGACGGCCAGTAAGAAGAGCCACCTCGGAGACCACCCAATCAGATAAAGAACTGGGGGTATCAGCAAAAGAGCGGTCAGAGTCCGTCTCAACATGGAAGTTTGCGGGCGAGCGATGACCGCAAGGACGAGCCGGAGAGGCTGGGCCTCGCGGCTTCCCTTTACCCCAACCCCAACCCGCCGTAGCGGCGCTCCCGCTTCTGGTAGTCGATGATTGCCTGAAACAAATCCTTCTGGGTGAAGTCCGGCCAAAGGGTCTCCGTCACCCACAGCTCGGCATAGGCGACTTGCCAGAGCAAGAAATTGCTCAGGCGCAGCTCCCCACTGGTCCGAATCAGAAGGTCAGGGTCAGGCAGGTCGTGCGTGTAAAGATGCGCGCTCAGCGTGGCCTCGTCAACCGTCACGGCCCCATTCCGGCTCGAGTTGGCAAGCAATTCACGCACGGCATCAACCAATTCGGCGCGCGCACCGTAGTTCAACGCTAGAGTCAGCCGCAATCCTGCATTCTGCCGCGTTTGATCGAGAGCATTCTGCAAGTCCTGCAAGACGGGCTTGGGCAGTTCCTGGATTCTGCCAATAACCCCGAGCCGGATGTTCTGCCTGTTTAGCTCGCCAATTTCTTTTTTCAGGTACTCCCGCAGCAGGTTCATCAGGAGCTTGACTTCCGTGTGCGGGCGTTTCCAGTTCTCCACCGAAAAGGCGTACAGGGTCAGGTAAGGAACACCCAGGCGGGCGCACGCTTCCACCGCTTGCCGCACGGCGCTGATTCCCGCGCGGTGGCCGGCGATGCGGGGCAGACGCCGACGCTTAGCCCAACGCCCGTTGCCATCCATGATCACAGCGATGTGTTGCGGCAGGCGGTCGAGGTCGATCTGTGTCAAGAGATCTGCTTCGACAGGTTCCGTCTTCACGGGAACTGAGACCTTGTGAATTCCTCACCTAAATGAAAAAGCTAACACACCCCTATATTAACCGCAAGCAAACCGCGGAAACAGAGAATCTTCTGCCCCCGCGGACAGGTTGGGCGGCCGTCGTTCTTTCCCTGGATTCGGGCCGTGGCGGGGTTATGTCGGGAGACGCCCAGGGAAGACTACGCTAACAACCCCCAAGAGTGTCACGACAATCATAACGACACAAGTGGTCCAGCCGATGACGTTGAGCGCCCGTGTGTTGCAGTGTCCCCCCATCAAGTCCTTCCGGTTAATAAGCTGCAACATAAAGATCAGGACAAATGGTAAGAGGACGCCGTTGGCGACCTGGGAGAACAGGATGATGGGAATCTGCTTTGCCTCGCCCAGGATCATTACAGTCAAGGCCCCCAAGCCGATCAGGCCCGTGTATAGCCAGTAGAAGGCGGGGGCCTCCGCAAAGCGTTTGTTGACGCCGGACTCGAACCCCAGAGCTTCCGCGACACTGTAGGCGGTTGACAGAGGAAGAATCGAGGCCGAAAAGAGCGAGGCGTTGCACAGCCCAAAGGCAAACAAAGCACTGGCAGCGGGGCCTGCCAAGGGCCGCAAGGCCAGCGCCGCATCGGCTGCGTTCCCAATGTCACGGTGCCCGCTCGGGTAAATCGTTGCCGCGCAGGCCACAATGATAAAGAAGGCCACAATATCCGTGACGAGACAACCCGCAATGACGTCTAACCGCGAATAGCCATAGCTTTTGATCTTGATACCCTTTTCGACCACGGCAGATTGAAGGTAGAACTGCATCCAGGGTGCGATGGTGGTTCCCACTAGCCCGGTGAGGATATAGAAGTAAGCGCCACTAAAGTGAAAGGTAGGCTTGACGGTGCTGATCAAAGCCTGCGACCAATCATGGCTGGCCAGAAAACTCGAGATAGGGTAGACCACGTAGAAGACACAGGCACCGAGAAACACCTTCTCGACAATCTGGTAAGTTCCCTTCACAACCAGCGTCCAAACAAGGATGGCACCGAGAGGCACGGCTACGAAGCGGCTGACGTTGAATACGGCCATGCCCGACGCGAGGCCTGCAAACTCCGCTATCGTGTTCAAAAAGTTGGCTACTAACAGCGCCGCCATGAGGAGAAAGGTGGTCCGAAAGCCATACTCCTCCCGGATCAGGTCGGATAAGCCCTTGCCGGTCACCACACCCATGCGGGCGACCATTTCCTGCACGACAATCAACGCGACGGTAATAGGAATCAAAGTCCAGAGGAGCGAATACCCGTAGCTTGCTCCCGCCACCGAGTAGGTGTAGATTCCGCCGGAATCGTTATCGACGCTGGCGGTGATGATGCCAGGACCGAGAACAGCCAGGAAGATCAGAAGCTGGGCACGGAAATGTCGAAAGTTCTTGCCTTTCACCACAGCATGCTCCCTGGGAAAACTATCTACGGTTGATCACCAGTTCCAGCACGTCGTCGGCCGTGACAATGCCGAGCAAGTGGCCCTCTTCGTCAACAACCGGTATGGAAATAAGGTTGTACTTATGGAACAGGTCTATCACGGATTTCGCATCTTCTTGCGCCTGTACCGAAATGGGTGGTTCAGTCACCAGTTCCGTGAGGGGTGTGCTGGCCTCCGCCAGCACTATCCGGGCGATTGGCACCGCACCGGTCAGCACCACATTCTTGTCGACGAGGTAGATCATGTGAACGGCCTCGACCGGCCCCTCGAAGTTCTTCAAGGCTTGAATGGCTCCCTCCACGGCAGCGGAGTCTTCTGCGACGGCATACTCGGTGGTCATGATTGCCCCCGCCGTATTCTCCTCGAACCCCAGCAGTTCTCTCACCTCGTTAGCCTCTTCTTTTTCCATATCCGCCAGCAGTCCTGCTGAAGTCTCAGGGGGAAGCTGGTTCAAGACGTCCGCAGCTTCGTCGGGAGGCATCTCCTCCACGATGTCCGCCGCCTTCTCGGGCGGGATACTCTCCAGCAGATCGGCCTGCATCCGCGTGGGAATCTCAGAAAGCGCCTGGGCTGCGGTCTCATCGTCCAACGATTCAATCAGAGCCTTCTGCTCGTTATGGCTCAGATCTTCGAGAATTTCGCCGATATCAGCCGGGTGGAGTTCAGCCAGCCGATCATAGGAAATCCGCAGCTTCAGGCGGCGGGCGGGATCCGATTCAATCAAATTCACAAACTCCCAGAGAATCGTCGTGGTCGGAAGAAGATTGGTGATCAACCGGATGTTGTGCTTGGCCATGGCCCCCCGAAGCAGCCGACGGACCGCCGCTGCCAGTCCCACATTGACCGCGACGATGCGGAGTTCGGTGTGCCCATTCGTGGGCTGGATGTCAAAGTCTACGTCGTTTACCCGCACCACTTTGCGATTGTTCACGTCGATGATCTGCTGGTCGAGCACGTCCTTCTTGATGTGAATCATCCCCTCATCGGGCGCGTAACAACGCACCTCTTCGCGCGTGACACTGGTCTGCCCAGCTCGCACCGAGATCGACTGTATTTGCTCGTGCGTGATGCACTGTATATTTTTCTTCGGGGTACGAACCAGATATGACGCCACCCGCGTGGGATTCTGGCTTGGATCTACGCACATGTCCTCCAGGCGCCCCAAGTACTCGCCCTTCACCCCATACATGGGAAGATTCTGAAGTTCGGTGAAGTAGATCATCGCGAACCTCTCCGTCAACGAGCTTGGCTGGGGGGTCTAGGCCGTCCGCGCTTGGGGCAAGTCAGCCTCCCCCTCCCGAGGGTGAACTCGCCGCATCCCCAGCATTTCCCCATCGTCCAAACCGGCCCAAAACTAAAACGCCCCTGGGAGTCCAGGCTCCCACGGGGCGATTCGCCTGACCCGAAGGACTGCCTCCGGATCGGGGAACCTCCTAGTGAGAGCTTTGGCTCCACACAACGTAGAGTCCCGGCGTTTCGGGATAGCCACTTTAGGCAAAGCCTTAATCCGACCGTGCCTGCTCCACCCGTTGGCCTGTCTCCGGGTTTCCGGGCAGTGGCATGTGTTTGCGTGGTAACCTCGCCTAACGAGGTCAAAACCTTCTGAAAGCGTCTTTGCCGCGCTGGCAAAAGGTCAAGAGTTACTCCGCTTCCCTTAATACGAGGGGGGCAATTGCTTTGTCAAGAAAAAAGCGCAGGACTGGCGGGCAAAATGCTTTTTTGACTCGCACTGACTCAAAAAGTTCGTTCCTAGGTCTCCCAATGGGACCGTTGGGCGTCAGCGCTTGCTCCGCGTCTAGCCCCAGTCCGTACTTCGTGGTCCCCGGATGCCGAGTCAGCGTCACATCCGGATCCACCGGCATCTCGTTGAGCGCCAGGCGGTAGGTCCCCATATTGGCGTGATTGATATAGGTCTGGAATTTGACTTTGCCCGGCTGCCCAAAGGGTTTCGGGCGGAACTCCAGTTCGCCGACCTCGCCGTTGTTCTTTCGGAAATGCCGGTCCAAAGGCATACCATTGGCAGAAGTCGGGACCAAGAAGCTCCCCACCCGTACGGCCAGCGCCTCTGGTTCAATTCCAAGGCCGCTCCCCAGGTGTAGCCGCGCGTATCGGCAGGATAGGCGAAGGCCCCATTATCCATCAACGCCAGTTCAGGAACTGCCCGCGCGGATCATGGCTGTAGGTGTTCGTGTCGAAGATATCCGTCGCGCTCATCTTCCCAAAGGTCAAGGTCAAGCGAGACACCGGCTGACGGCCGGCGAGCTGGTTAGCGTCTCCCTCCACCTGCTCCACCGCGTCCCCAAGCGCCCGGGTCTGCCGGATGAACGCGCGGGCGAGATAGGGCTTCGGCGTAGCGCCGGTCACCCGGGTGATCTCCCCGTTCGAGAAACCGGCCGTCCCTGTAACATTGCTGAAACCTTCCCCGCCCGCTATTTCGGGGTCCACATAAATCTCAAGCCCTTTTCGGATTCTCAACCCTAGGGAGAATGTACTGGTCAGTGAAACCTTGAATTCGCTATGGGGATCGAGGCTGTTCACCCCCGAATAGAGCGCCGCGAACGAACCGTGTGCGTCGCTGACAGCCGTCGCCTGGAAGTGGACACTCCAGCGCTCCTTGTCATCAGTCTTATCGGTGGGCGGGTCCTGCCCTGCGACTGGCTGGCAGAGCAGCAAAAACGCCAGCGCTCCGGCTGTGAAGGATGCAATCGTCCATATCGGGTTCTGAGGCAGGCCAGTTTTGTACACCGGAACTCTCGCAGACCTGGAGATTCCAATAACATGCTGAAAAAAAGGCTTTAACGGGTCATTCTTAGGCGAAGCCGCAAGGCGCCATTGTTGATGGCGAACGAAGAAGTCTACACTTTATCGTACCAAGCAGCGCTGCGACAGTATGCTGCGCGTCCCACTCTCAGTTCACATTAGTCCTCACGAGGCCCATGGCGACAGAGGCAAATCGTACCCCGAGTCACCGATTCCCCGCTCTATCGGGTACGCAACAAGAGCCTGAGCATTCGCGCGTACCCCGCGCTTTGTTTCCGTCGTTGGTCGTCGGACTAGTTCGTCTGGCGCAAGACCCACTTGATGCCGTTCAGGAGCATCTCCTGGTAGCGAGGATCTTTCCAGACCCAGTCGTCGTGCCCCAAACCGTTGTAATAGACGCGCCCCACGCCGAACATGCGCGTCCAGGCGATGGGCCAGCCGTAATAGCGGAAGCGGACGCCCTCCTTTTTCAGGTCCACGGACTTTGGATCCAGCTTGAGCAGGACGTGCGACGTATCGGCCTTGAAATCGCCCGCCTGGTAGATCTCATCGTTAATCTGAAAGGATTTCCCCAGGAAACCAACAATTTCGCTGGCGGGGTCGGCCACGTCGATAGTCACCTGTTCGTGCCAGGGATGACCGTTAAAGTAGGCGCCAATGATGTCGTTGTACGTACTCCACTGGTAGAACGTGTCGGTGGCGCTGTGGACGCCCACGAACCCGTGGCCGGATTTGAGGAAATTCACCAAGGCGTTCTTCTCCTCGTCGCTCATCGGCATTTCGCCCGTCGTGTTGAACATTACGGCGTCATATTTCTTCAGATTCTCGCTCGTGAACGCCGCGACGTCTTCGGTCACAGTAAGCTCGAAGGCCCCGGACTTCTCCCCCATCTCTTTAAGAATCTGCTTGGAAAGGTCAACACTTGCGTGATGATACCCCTTGGTCAACGTCATATAAAGCAGTTGGCCTTTCTTCGGCGCTTTGCCCTCCTCGCCCTTAGCGACACTCCCCATCCCAAACACGAGCAAAGCAAGCATTAGCCAGAAGGCCTTTTGGTTTCGTCGCATGATTCCTCCTCGACGCAGGTTTCAGGGAAATGACATACCGGTTAGGGTCACAATATATCAGACTTGGGAGGCGCTCGCCTGCCTTCGGCGAAAACCGCAAGCTCAGGTCCGCGTGGCATGCTTGGCGGCCGCGCGCGCCCCGAGCGCCTTGGCAATTTCCCGGCAGAAGGCCGGCAAATCCGTGGGCATCCGCGAGGTAATCAGGTTGCCGTCCACCACGACTTCTTCATCCACATATTGCGCCCCGGCGTGAATCACGTCGTCCTTGATCGCCTGGAAGCAAGTAGCCTTGCGCCCTCGCAGCATGTTCGCCGAGCACAGCACCCATCCGGCGTGGCAAATGGCAGCAACGATTTTGCCGGCTTTGTCCATTTCACGCACAAAGTTCAGCATGCGCTCATCCTGCCGCAGCGTGTCAGGCGCCCAGCCACCGGGAATAACCACGGCGTCGAAATCCCGGGCGCTGACCTCCGCGATGGACTTGTCGGCGACTACCGGGTAGCCTTTCTTGCTCGTATATGTCTTCCCGGCTTCCGCGCCCACCGCCACGGTCTCTGCTCCATCCTCCCGGAAACGCAGAAGCGGATACCAAATCTCCATCTCCTGATAAAGGTCCGCCACCAGGACGGCAATGCGTTTTCCCTGCAAGTCCATCATGCCCCCCATAATCGATGCTACATCGGCTATGTTATCACAGACGCCCGGCGCGCCAACCGGCCTTCCGAAGTCTTGGCCACAAGGCAGGCTTGTGCCATAATCTGGCCTTCCTTGGAGCCCCAAACGTTCGACCAAATCCGATCCCGGGAGCAACCATGATTCGAATCCTACGTCTTATTCTCCTACCTTACCTGCTTGCCGCCGTTGCCCTATCACAAGAACCCAAACCGAGTCCTACCGTCATCGCTCTGAAAGCCGCGCACGTCGTCGATGCCCGTGCCGGCCGCGTCCTCGACCGCCAAACCGTGCTCATTTCCGGCGACCGCATCGAGAAAGTGGGGCCTTCCCTCGAGGTGGCAGTTCCCCCCGGCGCCACCGTCATTGATCTCGGCCCCGCAACCCTGCTACCCGGCCTTATCGATAGCCACACCCACCTGACCGGCGATCCGCGCAATGCGGGATATCGCTCCCTGGGCATCTCTGTTCCCCGGGAAGCCTTGACGGGTGCGAAGAACGCCCGCGTCACACTGGAAGCAGGCTTCACTACGGTCCGCAACGTGGGTGCGTCCGGCTACTCCGACGTGGCGCTTCGCGACGCCATCAACGCCGGCGAGCTTCCCGGGCCGCGTATGCTGGTCTCCGGGCCGCCGCTCGGCATCACGGGGGGTCATTGCGACGAAAATCTCCTGGCGCCCGAGTTCAACTATCACGCCGAGGGTGTCGCCGACGGCATTCCCGCCGTCATGGCGAAGGTCCGTGAAACCGTGAAGTACGGCGCGGACGTCATCAAGTTCTGTGCCAGCGGCGGAGTGTTCTCGAAAGGCGACCTTCCCGGGGCCGAACAGTATAGCCCGGCGGAGATGGCCGCGCTGATTTCCGAAGCCCATCGCCTGGACCGTAAGGTGGCTGCGCACGCGCACGGGACACAAGCCATCATCGACGCCACAAACGCCGGCGTGGATTCCATCGAGCACGGCAGCTTGATCGACGACGCCGGCATCGCCGCCCTGAAGCAGCATGGAACGTACCTGGTCGCGGATATTTACAATGACGACTTCATCCTCGGCATGGGAAAACAATATGGCTTCACGGATGAAATGCTTGAAAAGGAACGCATGGTCGGGCAACAGCAGCGCGAAGGTTTTCGCAAAGCCGCTCTTGCCGGCGTCAAGATCGCCTTCGGCACCGACGCCGGCGTCTATCCGCACGGATGGAACGCCAAGCAGTTCGCCTACATGGTGAAATATGGCTTGAGCCCCATGCAGGCCATTCAGTCCGCCACGGTGAACGCCGCGGACCTGATCGGCTGGGCGGATCGCGCGGGCGCCATCGAGCCCGGCAAGTTTGCCGACTTGATCGCCGTCCAGGGCGACCCCACCACGGACGTCACCGTCCTCGAGCATGTGCAGTTCGTGATGAAAGCCGGGCAGTTGGTGAAGAACGAACTCGCGAAGAAATAGGCCGGCCCTGCCGCGGGACATGACACTTGGCATTGGGGATCAGTCGTGGTGAACCATGACCACGGCGAAAAAGCCGTCCATCAGGTGAAGATCGGGGCGGGTGCGGAAATAGCCGTGCGCATCGAATAAAGACGTGAAGGCGGGGAACTCGGACCAAAGCTCGGCGGGGGTGAACTTCCGGAAGTCGGGCATTCCACTCAGCACAGATTCCACCACTTGCTCGTTCTCTTCGGGCTCCATAGAACAGGTGGCATAAACCAGTCTTCCTCCCGGTGCGAGTAATGGCAGGGCGTTGCGAAGCATTTTCATCTGCGTCTCGGCATGCCGCACCAAGTCGCGCGCTTCGAGTCGCCACTTGACCTCGGGATTCCGCGCCAGCGTGCCCGTCCCCGAACACGGAGCATCCAGAAGGATGCGGTCAAACCGAGTCCCGAAAGGCAATTCCCGCGTCGCATCAAGACGAACCCGGTGTAACTCGACCCCACATGGAACCTGCGGAGGCAGGAGCCTCCCCAGCGTTCTCAGCCTTGCGGCGCTCAGGTCACACACGGTTAGAGTTCCGCGCTCCAGCAGTTGCGCGAGCAAACCCGCCTTCATTCCCGGGGCCGCACATAGATCGAGCAGGTGCTGCCCCGGCTCAGGTCGAACGAGCTCCGTGACCAGTTGCGAAGCCTCATCCTGAATCGCGACTCGGCCCTCCCGCAACGCTCGCGAGGAAAACATATTCCCCGATTTCACCGCCAGGGCGAATCTGCTGAGCGCACCCGGCACGACTGAAATTCCTTCTTGCGCAAGCTCGGCGGTGAGCGTCTCCCGACCGGCGTCCTCGGCGGTTACTCGCAGAGTCGCGGGGGGAACTTGCGTGCTCGCCCAAGCCAAGCGGAGCGCCGTTTCAGCGCTCGTGAGCCCTTCCGCACTTGCAGATCCTGGCCATTTTCTCCCCGCCCACCGCTCGAAAAGCCAGCGAGGAACGGTGCGCTGGACAGCGTCGATTCCCTCCGGATCCAACTCTGCAAAGCGAACCGAGCCGAGCCGCACCCCAGGTGGCGTGCACTTCCTCAATACGGCATTCACCAAACCTGCCGCTGAACGCTTACGCGCGGCCTTGGTGAGTTCGACAGCGTCGTTTACGACAGCGGGTTTCGGAATCTTCCCAAGAAATCGGATCTGATAAATGCCCATCCTGAGGAGTGTCAACACTTCCGGGTCGAAACTCCTCAACCTTCGCCCGGAGAGTTGCTCGATCCGAAAATCCAATTCGCCGCGCCAGCGCAACACACCCATCACAAGCTCTGTCGCGAGCCGCCGGTCGACATCTTTGAGGGTGGATACTTCCGGACCTTGCAGCAAGTCTACAGCGAAGCCGCGGCCAGATTCCAGGCGACGCAGAATTTGGTAGGCGACATGGCGGGCGGGAGAAGCGGGCATGAGGAATGGTGAATCGTAAATTGTGAATAGTAAATTGAAAGATGAACCTCATCGTTCGGGTTCTTCATTCACCATTAACCATTTACCATTCACTATTCATTTAACTCTCTCGCCGGGCAACAGTCTCACTCCATTGAGAAACTCGGGAGCCGGAAGGCGCTTCCGGCCCTCAAGTTGGATTTCTTTAGCCTCCAGCAGCGTTCCCTGCCCGCAGGCCACGAGCAGTCTGCCGTGCTCAGCGACCAGCGTCCCGGGCTCAAGATGACATGGCTCGCCAGGGCTCGGCCGGCCCGCGGCCCAAATGTGAAGGTTCTTGCCGCGAAACGTCGTGTACGCCCCCGGCCAGGGGCGCAGCCCGCGAATGCGGTTCCAGATTTCCCGTGCAGGAAGCACCCAGTCAATTCTGCCGTCTTCCTTCTTCAGGATGGGTGCACGCGTCGCCTGAGTGTGATCCTGTGGTTGGGGTTGAAGAACCTCGCGCTCGAGTTGAAGGAGTGTTTCAACCACCAAATCTGCGCCCAAGAGGCTGAGCCGCTCTCGGAGTGTTTCGGTTGTGTCCTCATCGCGAACGGAGACTTCCCTCTTCAGCAGAATGTCCCCGGTATCCAAGCCCTCATCGATCCTCATGGTGGTCACACCGGTGAGGGTTTCCCCGCGAATCAGCGCCCATTGAATAGGTGCTGCCCCGCGATACTTGGGGAGGAGCGAGGCGTGCAGGTTAATGCATCCAAATCGCGGGAGTTCAATCATCCATTTGGGGATGATGTGCCCGTAGGCCACGACCACGATGGCGTCGGGCCGAAAGCGGGAGAGGAATTCCACCGTCGTGGGGTCTTTCAACCTCGCGGCCTGGAATACCCCCAGGCCACTTCGCAAAGCCACTTGCTTTACGAGCGGAGCCTTCAACTCGTAGCCACGCCCGCTGGGTTCATCGGGATTCGTCACCACCAGATCGATGGCAACGTCTTCCGCGATCAGCCTTTCCAGGGTGGGGACGGCAAAATCGGGTGTGCCGCAGAAGATGAGTCGCATCAGTCAGCAAGATCATTCGACCAATTTGCGATTGAGTGCCTCAGCGATTGTGCGATTCTTGCAGAATCGAAAATCGCACCCGTGTCCTGCTATCGGCCTGCACTCATTCCAATCACTCAATCATCAAATCACTCAATCGCAAATTTCCTTACCACTCACCGGCTTTCATCAACTTGCGCACCTTCCGCTGGATGGACTCACGCTTGAGCCGGCCAACGTGTTGGATGAAAAGCTTGCCGTTCAGGTGGTCCGTCTCATGGCAAAGCGCACGCGCCAACAAGCCCTCGCCGGTCATCGTGAATTCCTGACCATGAATGTCCTGCGCCCGCACGCTGACGCGCGCGGGACGCGGCGTCTTGGCGCGAAAATCCGGCAAGCTCAAGCAGCCTTCCTCCTCAGTCTGCTCCCCTTCCACCGAAACGATCACGGGATTGGCCAGCACCAGCTTGGCCTTTGGATCCTCGCCCACACTCACATCAATTACAGATAGCCGCAAGGAGATCCCGATCTGCGGCGCCGCCAGCCCGACCCCGTTCGCCGCGTACATCGTCTCGAACATGTCGGTCACCAGCTTCTCCAGATTGCTGTTGAACTCCGCAACGGGATTCGCGGGCTTTTCCAAAACTTCTTGACCATATTTGACGATGGGATAGATCATACTGCAGGGATCCAGGGTCTAAAATTCAGCATAGCCGTGAATTCTCAAAAGCGGCGAACCTGCTCCTGATACGCGAGAAAATTGCATCGCGTTTCTTCCATCGAGTCACCGCCGAACTTCTCGAGAAATGCGCGCGCCAACGTGAGGGCCACCATCGCCTCACCCACGACGCCTGCCGCCGGCACCACACACACATCCGACCGCTCGTAGGCGGCCTTTACCGTCTCTTTGCTTTCAAAGTCCACGGATTCGAGCGGGCGGCGCAGAGTCGAAATAGGCTTCAAGTAACCTCGCACGACGACGTCTTCCCCGTTCGTGATTCCGCCCTCCAGGCCGCCGGCGCGATTGGACTTACGCGTGAAGTGGGTGTGTTCGCGGTCGTACCCGATTTCGTCGTGGACACTCGAGCCCGCTGCCGCCGCGTTGGCAATGCCGCTCCCGACTTCCACCGCTTTGACGGCTTGAATCGACATCACGGCCTGCGCCAACTGCCCGTCGAGCCGCTCATCCCACTGCGCGCACGACCCCAACCCGGGCGGAACGCCCCGCGCGATCACCTCAAAGGTCCCGCCCACGGTATCGCGATTCGCGATGGCGCGGTCCACCTCTTCCTTCATGCGCGCTTCGACCGCCGGATCTACGCACGCCAGCACCGGATCTTCGCGCTCCTGCAGGGCCAGCACGATCTCAAACGGCGCCGGCTCTCCCGCGATCGTCACCTGGCCGAGCGCCACGACGTGGCTCGCTACCTCAACCCCGAGACTCTTCAGAAACAGCTTGGCCACGGCGCCCACCGCCACGCGCGCCGCGGTCTCGCGAGCACTCGCTCTTTCCAAAACGTAGCGCGCATCGCGAAAGTTGTACTTCAGGCATCCAGCCAGATCCGCGTGACCCGGGCGCGGCGGCGAGAGCGGCTTGTACTTGGCGCGTGCTTCCGGCCGGTCTTCGACCGCCATCGCCTCTTTCCAGTTCTCCCAGTCCCGATTCGCAATCAGCATGGCAATCGGCGAACCGATGGTCTGCCCGTGTCTCACCCCGGCAAGGAACTGCGCGGTGTCGGATTCGATCTTCATGCGTCCGCCACGCCCATAGCCGCCCCGGCGGCGCCTCAAGTCGCGATTCACAAAGTCGAAGTCGATGCGCAGTCCCGCCGGCAATCCCGAAAGGATCGCCATCAACCCCTGACCATGCGACTCTCCTGCCGTCTGATAACGCAGCATATTTCCTCGTCGAGCGGTCCGCCGGGCGCCGCCTGAATCGTGTCATTCTAACGGATTCCGTCGAAGCGGTCAAAATTCCTGGGCCCTGCCGTTCTCGGGCGAGAATGGATTTTCCGCCCCTCCCCGTGTCATCTGGACTATAATGCGGCACGCTCGAGGTGGCCTTGCGGTATCTTCTCCTCACTGACATCCATTCGAATCTTGAGGCGCTCGAGGTTTGTCTCAAGCTCGCCCAGGGAAAATACGATCAGGCTCTTTGCTTGGGTGATCTCGTAGGGTATGGGCCGAACCCGAACGAAGTAATCGAGAAGGTCCGCGGCCTTGCCAAAGTGATCATCCGCGGGAACCACGACAAGGCGTGCTGCGGACTCGACGATGCCGCCGAATTCAATCCTTTCGCACGCCTGGCCACCACCTGGACTCGCCAGGCCCTCACGCCCGAGCATTTCGAGTACCTTCGTTCGCTTCCAGCCGGTCCCGTCATGATGGACGGTTTCGTCCTCGTGCACGGTTCGCCCCTCGATGAAGACGAATACATTCTCGGTCCCGGCCAAGCTCTGCCTCTGCTGCGAGGCCCTCAGACCCAGATCGTTTGCTATGGCCACACACATTATCAAGGCGGGTTCATGCTCACGCCTGCGGGCCGTTTTCAATCCATCCGATGTCACTCCGATCGGGATGGGCTAATCCTGACGCTCACTCTGGAGAACTCCGGGCGGTACCTCATCAACCCGGGCTCGATCGGCCAGCCCCGCGATGGCGACTGCCGCGCCGGGTCGGCAATTCTCGACATGGACAGGCACCAGGTTGAGTTTTACCGAATCAAGTATGACCTAGCTAAAACACAGGACAAGATGCAGAAAGCCGGTCTCCCCGAACCCCTTTACCGTCGGCTGGGGCTAGGACGCTAGCGCGCCTTCTGCAAGGCCGGACCCTGAATCTTCCTTGCCGACCTCCGCGGATCAGAATTCCAGGTACACAGGTGTGATCGTCGGCGGAACTTGGTTCCAATCCACCGGCATGTGTTCAAAGGTCACCCGGAAGGGGCGCGCCTCACCAGGCTGCAAGGGCGCCGCACGCCGGGTGAGGGGATGTGCGGTCTCGCGCAGTACGACCTGGTTGAGCACGTCCACGAAATTCAACTCCACGTCGAGGTGACGAACGGTTTTCGCCCCTTTGTTTGTGACGCGGGCATCCAGGTACGTTACCGTGGTGCCCAGAAAGTTTTCCGCCGCGCTCATGTGCAGCTCGGTGAACTCGAGGGACGCGAAGTAGGCTTTCTGCTCAGCGCTCGGCGCCGCCCGCGCGGAAGCCGGCCCGGACGAGCCGGGATGGTGCAGCAGGACATACGCCGCAGTCAGTCCCGCCAGCACCAGAGCCACGCTCAGAATGATGATCAGAGTCGAAACACCACGATCGTCCTGCGACATGATGGTCCCTTAGGTTCCCGCCACAGTCAGGCCGGAAACCAGCAAGGTGGGCGCCGCCAGCGCGCTGCGAAATTCCAGATCGGTGCCCACCATCTCTAGGTGGTTCAGCATTTCCGCCAGGTTTCCCGCGATGGTGACTTCTTCGACAGGATAAGCAAACTCCCCGTTTTCAATCCACATCCCGCCGGCGCCGCGGGAATAGTCGCCCGTCACGACATTCACGCCGAAGCCGATCAACTCGGTGACGTAGAATCCCGCTTTGACGGATCTACGAATCTCCTCCGGACTGTGCGTGCCGGGGACCATATAGAAGTTCTTGGGCCCGACGTGGGGCGGCCCGGAGACTCCCCGCGCCGCGTTGCCGGTGGTCCGCAGATTCAGCTTGCGTGCCGTGTAGCAGTTCAGAAGGTAATTCGTCAGCACGCCGTTTTCAATTACGGGAGTGACCGACGCAGGAATACCCTCGTCGTCGAAAGGGCGCGTACCGAACCCGGCCGGCCGCAGGCCGTCATCGAGGATGGTCAACCGTTCACTGGCAATCTTCTGATTCAACTTCCCGGTCAGAAACGAGGCGCTGCGATAAATTGCGTCTCCGCGCACGGCCTCGAAAATGTGGCCGACCAGCGAGCGCGCTGTCTCCGGATCGAAAATCACGGGGACCTGGCAGGTCGCCATTTTGCGCGCCCCCAGCTTGCGGAGGGTGCGCTCGGCTGCTTTCCGGCCAACCGCCTCGGGGCTTTCGAGCGCGGCGGCGCGACGCGCCACGGAGTACCAGTAATCGCGCTGCATGCCGCCGTCTTCCGCCACCGGAGCGACAGAAACCGCACAATACGAGGACCGATAGCTTCCTACGAAACCCAGCGAGTTCGCATAGGCCTTCCGCCCCACGCTCGCTTCAAACCAAGCCCCCTCGGAATTCTTGATGCGCGGGTCAGCGCTGAGCGCCGCCGCCTCCGCGCGCCGCGCATAATCAATGCGGCTCTCGGGGGAAAGCTCGCCGACGTCGCGGGAGAAGAGCGCCAGATCGCCTTCGTAACACCCCAGTAGCTCCGCCTCCGGCAATCCACTCGCGGGGTCTTCCGAGGTCACGCGCGCCATGGCGATCGTGCGCCCCACCAGCCTTTCCAGAGAGGGCGGGGAAAAATCACTCGAAAAAGAGGTTGCGCTCCGCACGCCGAGGAAGGCGCGCAATCCCAATACCTTTGACGCCGCCTCCTTAAGGCTTTCAATTTTGCCCAGCCGCAGCGCGGTGGAAAAATCATCAGCCTCGAGAACCGTAGCGTCGGCCGTCGATGCACCCCCACGCACGGCGCGATCCACAAGCTCCGCTGCAACCTGTTCCAGTTGTCGTTCCGCCATAGGTAGCAACCAGAAGTCAGAATTTAGAAGCTAGAAGTGAGAAGTCAGAAGGAAGGGCGGCGCGAGGCCATGCGGTTCTCTTCTTTTTCCTGGTTGTGTTCCTCCGCCTTTCCTTCTGGGCAAGGCATTCTGTTTTTGGCTTCTATCTTCTAGCTTCTAACTTCTCACTCCTCACTTCTGACTTCTGTCTCCTGAAGCTACGTGAAGGACTGCGCACTGCGCGGCGCCGTACCGCCCACCGTTAATTGACTGATCTTGAGGGTGGGAATGCCCACGCCTACGGGCACGCTTTGCCCATCCTTCCCGCAGGTGCCGATTCCCGGGTCGAGCTTCAGATCATTTCCCAGGGCGGTCACGCGCGTCAGCACGGTCGGGCCGTCGCCGATCAGCGTGGCGCCTTTCACGGGCGCCGTCACCTGGCCGTCCTCAATCAGGTACGCTTCCGAAGCCGAAAACACGAACTTGCCGTTGGTGATGTCCACCTGCCCGCCGCCGAAGTTGACGGCGTAAAGCCCGCGCCGCACGGAGCGGATGATGTCCTCGGGGGCGTCCGTGCCCGCCAGCATGTAGGTGTTGGTCATGCGCGGCATGGGAATGTGCTCGTAACTCTCGCGGCGCCCGTTGCCGGTGCGCGTCGTCTTCAGAATGCCGGCGCTCAGCCTATCTTGCAGATAACCGCGCAAGACGCCCTTTTCGATTAGCACCGTCTTCTGGGTCGGCTCGCCTTCGTCATCCACATTGAGGGAACCGCGCCGCGCGGGAATCGTGCCGTCGTCCACTACCGTGCAGATTTCGGAAGCCACGCGCTGCCCGATCCGGCCGCTGAAGACGGAAATGCCCTTGCGATTGAAATCCGCCTCCAGGCCGTGCCCGATGGCTTCGTGCAGCAGGATGCCTGGCCACCCCGGTCCCAGCACCACTTCCATCTCGCCCGCCGGCGCTTCCCGCGCATCCAGTTGCACAATGGCCTGCCGCGCCGCTTCCTTCGCAAAGTGTTCCGGGGCGCGCTCCTCCGAGAAGAACTCCAGCCCCACGCGCCCCCCGCCGCCGCTGGAACCAGACTGCAGCTTGCTGCCGTCCTGCGCGATGGTGAACACGTTCAGCCGCACGAGCGGCTGGAAATCCGCAACGATGCGGCCGTCCGACCCCGCATTCAGGACGTGACGAATCTGGTCGCCGTAGGTCACGCGCACCTGCTTGATGCGCGGATTGTAAGCGCGCGCGGCAACGTCCGCACGCACCACCAGCTCGAGCTTGTCAGCCAAGTCGCGGTCGGTAGACGGCAACGCCACCGGGTAAAAATCGTGCCCCGCCTCGAGCGTGCTCAAGCCCACCGTCGAAACGCGCGCCGGGCCGCTGGCAATACGCGCCGCAATCTTGGCCGCCTTCAGAATCTTCTCCGGAGCCAGGTCGTCCGTGTAGGCGTAGCCGGTCTGCTCTCCCGCCACCACGCGCACGCCGCAGCCCATGGAGATTCCCTCGGTCGCGGTCTTCACCAGCGACTCGTCCACGAGCAGCGAAGACGAGGTGGTGTGCTCGAAGTAGAGGTCCGCGTACTCGCCACCCACAGACAGCGCCGCCCCCAGATACTGCGAGAGGCTCGCCTCGGTCAGTCCAAAACGTTCAAGAAAGAAGCGATCGGGATTGGGCATATTGGCTAGGCCGCCATATCCATTGCGGGTGGACTACATTGGGCGCTGTGACGAACGCCCTAAAGTCCAACGTAGCACAGCACTTCAGACGTGTCAATTTTGCCGCAACCCGATCGAGTTCATCGGGTCTTTCTGCCGTGACCCCGGCGCCGGTTACCGTCCTAGCCTATAGCCACGCCTGGCAGGGAACCTGTAACGGCCGGGTAGTTTCCTAATATGGTGGAGTGAATTCCAGAAAGGGGGTCGGACCTTCAGGTCCGACAATAGCCAGGACTTCAGCCGGGGCCTTCAGGCCCTGAAGCTTCGGGGCCTTAAAGCCCCCGACGGCGTGCGGCCCGATCCTGTCGGAGCTAAAGCTCCGACCCCCTGCACAACTCCCTCAAGCGCAGCTTTTCAAATTAGGACACTACCGATTTTCCCTCACCCGAGCGCCACCCTCCTTTTTCCTCTCCAACCCGCTGGCGCGCGGATGCGTCTAATGATAGAAGATAGGGGTGTACAATGGGTCTGGGGCAGGCTGGGGGTTGTACCGCCCGGGGGGAACATTCACGATGGGAGGTTGCATATGAATTCCAAGGTGTTCGTCATCGTCCTGAGCGCCTTCGTTCTGTATGGGGGCGCCAGCCTCGCCCAGGCGGGGGTCATTCGCTCTACGGGTAAGGCGATTGGCAAGGGCTCGGCTGCCACCGCCGACGGAGTTCAAACCGCTGGGAAGGCTACGGGAAGTGCGGTCAAAACGGGTACGGTGGCCGTGGGAAAAGGGGTTGTCGCAGCGCCCGGTCACGTAGCGCGCGGCACCGCTGCCGCAGCGAAGAAAACCTGGAAAGCCATCTGGTGAACGGCCCTGCGGACGACGAATCACGCGGGACGCACGCCGCCCATACGCCTCAACTCTCAAATAAGATTTGTGGCCGCGCAAAATTCATGCCGCGGCGCGGAGGCGGCGAACAACCTTCACCTCCTTCGCATCGCGTAGGGGGGCAGAGCTTTAGCTCCGCCATGATCGGCCGACGCCCAGGCAGGGGCTTCATGCGCTGCGGAAGAACCGCCCATCCGCTGTCATTCTGATCCCGGCTGGCGGGAGAAGAATCCCAACATTTCTCGGATCCGGCAAATGCAGAGATCCTTCGTCGTCCCGCAAGGCGGGACTCCTCAGGATGACAGGTTGAGGGCTTTCTCCGCGGCCCTTTTGCCCCTGAAGCTTCAGGGCCTAAAGGCCCCGTTTGGAGTCTTGGCCTTCGTCGGACCTGAAGGTCCGACCCCCTGTCTCGAATTCACTTCGCCACATTAGGACACTACCGGTTCGGTCTATTCGGGCTGCGTCCGCGCCCAGAAATCAGCCGAGGTCAGAACCGGAACGATTTCAAAGTCGACCAAGTCATCCCAACGGCTAACCCAGGTATTCAACCATTCCAGATGCGGTGTTTCCATGACTTGAAAACACCGAGTGCCCGTCGAATCCACCCAACTCGCGTGGTAAGTAACGCCTTCCGGCAACATTCGCCCACTGTGTTTGAAGCGCTCACCGATAAGCCTGACACTGTCCGGTTTGAAGCGTTCAATAACCATGAAGAGCATGCAACCGAGTGTACCGCACCCCGGCCACGGTTCAAACTGGCCACTCCTGTTGTACCTCGATGATCATGTCCCCTTTTGTCCTCGATAGAAATGTCCCCTAAGGGTGATCTTCGGAAGTGTTAT
>JAIQEZ010000076.1 GCA_020073545.1 Terriglobia bacterium
CTAAAAGCGGGCGTTCCCACCGAGCTTGGAAATCCCGCCCAGAGCGCGGGATTCCCACTTTCCCACACCCGCGGCGGCGGGTCCTCGGTAACATTTTAAATGCCCCGACGCTCTGCACGAAAGTTACATTCTTAAATGGCTTGACGCGTTGTCACCGGGGCCTGGACTCGCTTGACCAGGTGCGTATAATGGCTCAAAGTCGACATCGCGGTGTTAGGTTGCTTGCTTACGCCGCCGGGGTGGACATCATCCCTGCCGATCCGCAGCGAAGCAAGCCTGACTGTTACCAGGAGAGTGCGGAATGGTCACCTTCTGCAAACGTTGTGGCTCACCCGTGAAGCTGGAGAATGCCCGGCTGGCTGACCCGACCTATAAGGCGAAGTGCCAACAGTGCCAGAGGCCTGTGGTGCTCGAGAAACTCGGACCGGCATCCGGCGCAGGACGTCCCCCAACATCAGATTCTGCCTCCGCCGCGCCTCGCGCCGGTGTACGTGCGCCGGGGACGACCGGCGCCGCAGTGGCTCCGACGGTCGAAGCACCAGCCCCGCCTCCGGAGAGGACTCACTACCTGCAGAAGATCCGTCTATTCAGCGGGCTTCCCTACGAGGAGTGCCGGCTGCTCGAAAGCCGGCTGCGCCCGCGAGAGTTTGCTCCGCAGCAGATTATCGTGAAGGAAGGCGGGCCGGGCGACGCGATGTTTTTCATTACTTCCGGCGCCGTGGAAGTCCGCAAGAAAGACCCCAACACCGGAATCGACTTCCTGCTGAGTGAGCTGAAGGCCGGCGCCTGTTTTGGCGAAATGGCGCTGCTCACGGGAAAGCCCCGCGCGGCGAGCGTGATCGCCGTGGAGCCAACAGCGTGCTCCGTTCTCGAGCAGCCGGCCTTCGACGACGTGCTTCTGACCAGTCCCAAGGTCAGCCTCGCCATGAGCTGTGTGCTCGCCGAGCGCCTGGATGAAGCCGACCAGCAGACTGGCATCGAGTACATCAACCTCAGCAAACTGCAGTTTGACGCGCGCGTGCTGAAACTGCTGCCGCAGCAGATGATCCTGCAGCACCACGTGCTGCCCTTGGCCGTTGCCAACAACCGCCTGACGCTGGCGATGGTGAATCCCAGCAACCTGGTGGCGCTGGATGACGTGCGGCGCGTGGTCAAAGGCGTGATCATCGAACCCGTGGTGACCTCCGAGGATGATTTCAAGCGATTCATGGCGAGTTCCTACGCCGACCTGCTGCGCCGGGAAGAAGAGAGGCAGGCGCGCGCGCGGGCCGCGTCGACCCTCAAGGGTGCGGCCGGGGAGGGCGAAACCCTCGGCCTCAAGGCTGACTCGATGGAAAGCATCCTCAAGTCGCTGCAGAGCGAGGCGGTGAAATCCCTGGAGTTGGAGGAACCTCAGTTGTCACCTGAGAGCGTAACGGATATCTCCGGGTCCGCCGAGGACGCCCCGAACATCCGGCTGGCCAACAACATCCTGGCGGAGGCGATCAGGAAGGGCGCCAGCGATATTCACGTGGAACCGCAGGAAAAGGAACTCATCGTGCGCTTCCGCATCGACGGGGCGCTCGAGCAGGTTCAGGTGCTGCCCAAGAAATATCAGATGGGCTTGATCTCGCGCTTCAAGATTCTCTCCAAGCTCGATATTGCCGAGAAGCGGCTCCCCCAGGATGGCCGTATCGGCGTCCGGTTGGAGGATCGCCCCATCGATTTTCGCGTCTCCACCATTCCTTCCAAGTGGGGCGAGAAGGTCTGCATGCGCATCCTCGACAAGTCCAACACCCTGCTGGGCCTCGACAAGCTCATCCTCCAGCCGGATGTCCTGGCACTGGTGCGCGAGATGATTTCGCAGCCTTACGGAATCATTTACGTGACCGGCCCCACGGGCTCCGGCAAGACCACCACGCTATACAGCGCTCTTGCGGAGCTAAACGCCCCTGATGTGAACATTTCCACCGCCGAAGACCCTATCGAGTACGATCTGCCGCGCGTCAACCAAGTGCAGACCCACAAGGAAATCGGTCTGGACTTTGCCCGCATCCTACGCTCCTTCCTGCGCCAGGACCCTGACATCATCCTGGTGGGCGAGACCCGCGACAAAGAAACCGCGCACACCGCCGTGGAGGCGGCTCTGACCGGCCACTTGGTGTTCACCACGCTGCACACCAACGATGCGGCCGGCGCCTTTACGCGCCTGGGCGAGATGGGCATCGAGCCGTTTCTGATGTCGAACTCGACGCTCGGGGTCATCGCTCAGCGACTCACGCGGCGGCTCTGTCAGGACTGCAAGGAGTCCTATACCCCCGACGATGTTTCGCTCAAATACCTGGGGCTCGACCCGAGCAAGGGCCTCACGTTTTATCGCCACAAGGGTTGCGACAATTGCTCGTTCACCGGATATCGTGGGCGCGTGGGCGTGTACGAAGTCCTGCGGGTGAACGCCGAGCTGCGGCGCCTGGCGTCCGGCGGCGCGAGCGCCGAAACCATTGCCGACGCGGCCGTCAGGAATGGGATGAAGACGCTGAAGGACTACTCCGTGTGGCTGCTCCAAAACGGTTGGACCACACTGGAACAGGTCCTGCAGGTCGTCGCCATGCGCGCATAGCCTGTGCCGGAGGTCGGTCCCTTCGCCGCCTCTGCACGCGGGACCCGATGCGGTTTGCCGACCGCCTTACGGCTGGCGGGGTTGCAGAATGTCACCCTGCATGATGGGTCCTCAGGTCGCCGCCGGCGGCCTTCTCCATGGCGTACTTTCTCGGCATCGATGGTGGGGGCACGCGGACCACGGCGTGGCTCGCGAACGAGGGTGGCAAGGTCCTGACGCGTGTCGAAGCGGGACCCTCCAATCCTCTCAAAGTGGGCTTGCGTGCTGCCCAACGCGAGATCCGGAGCGCCATGCGCGAGGCTCTCCGCCGCGCAGCCGCCCCCAAGGCAGCTCTGCGTAGACGCAGCTCAGCAATCCTGGACTGCGTTTGCGCCGGAATCGCGGGCAGCGAACGACGCGCCGTGCACGGTCCGCTTTTCGCCTGGATGCGCCAGCACATTCCCGCGCGCCACCATTTGTTGACTTCCGACGCCGCTATCGCTCTGGCCGCGGCGGTAGGTGATTCTCCGGGCATCATCGTAATTGCCGGCACGGGTTCCATCGCCTTCGCGCGGGATGACCGGGGCCGCCTGCTGCGCGCCGGAGGCTGGGGCATCCCTTTCGACGATTTCGGTTCCGGCTATGACCTCGGCCGTAGAGCCGTGACGGCGGCACTACAGGCTTTCGACGGACGCGGCCCGCGCACCGGCCTGACGGAGCGCATCTGCCGGGTTCTCGATCTTCCTGATATCACCGAGGTCGTTCCCGAGAACCTCGACCCGCAGCAAATTGCCGCGCTCTTTCCGCAGGTGATGGAGGCAGCTCAGCGCGGCGACCTGGTCGCCTGCCACCTGTGCGACGACGCGGCACGCGACCTTGCGAATCTGGCCGTGGCCCTGCTCAAGCGCGCGGGTTGGGTGCGGCGCAGCGTGCCGGTGGTCTGCACCGGCGGGGTGTTCCGCTCCAGCAACCGCATCCGGCGTGCCTTCGCGCGCCAGTTGCGCCGCTTCGCACCCAAAGTACGCGTCGACTTGCTCGATCGCCCGCCCGTCGAGGGTGCGCTCTGGCTGGCACGCGCTTATGCCACCAGGCGGCAATGGAAAGCGTCCTCGCGGGACAGAGCCAGCAGGTGACCGTAACTTCACAGCGGCTGGATCATCAGCAATTGCCGGGCAAGGTTGTTGCCGGGGCGGTTCCGTTTTGCTGTTGGGGCGCTCGATTCCTCGCGCACCGAATGCCGGTTTCGGGTATATTCCTACGCATGCTGAGCGGATCACCCGCAGCGCTGATAACAGGAGCTTCGCGCGGCATCGGCCGCGGCATCGCCATCGGGCTGGCGCGCCTCGGCTATGGTGTGGCCATCAACTACGTCACGCGTCGCGAAGCCGCCGAGGAGTGCGCGGCGCTCTGCCTCCAGGCGGCGCCGCCGAATTCCCAGGCGCGCTTCGAACCCATTCAAGCGGATGTTTCCCGCGGTGAGGATCGCGCCCGCTTGCTCGAGTTCGCTTGCGACCGGTTTGGCTGGATTGACTTGTTGGTCAACAATGCAGGAGTGGCGCCGCGGACGCGCACGGACCTTCTCCAAGCGACCGAAGAGAGCTTCGACTACGTCCTCGCGACCAACCTCAAGGGGCCTTATTTCCTCACGCAGGCCGTGGCGAACTTCTGGGTTGAAAACCTCTTCAAGCTTTCGCCCGAGCGCCACAAGCCCAAGATCGTGAACATCACCTCGGTCTCGGCTTACGCTGCCAGCGTGAACCGCGGCGATTACTGCCTGGCCAAAGCCGCGCTCTCCATGATGACCAAGCTCTTTGCGATTCGCCTGGCCGAATACGGAATCCCGGTTTTCGAAATCCGTCCCGGCATCGTCGCGACGGACATGACCTCAGCGGTGAAGGAGCAATACGAGGGCCGGATTTCTGAGGGGCTCACCCCCATCCGGCGCTGGGGCACGGCGGAAGACGTCGGCCGCGCCGTTGCCGCCATCGCGGAGGAGCGCTTTCCCTTCTCCACCGGCGAGGTCATTAACGTGGACGGGGGATTTCATCTGGAGCGCCTCTGACCATGATCCAGCTAAATTCAGCACCCACCCTCGAAAACCTTGTGCCGCGGCTCGAACGTGCGTTCGAGCTCTCCGCGGCGAAGATTCATTCGCTGGCCCAATCGTGGGAACCGTCGCAGGCTGTGCCGGTCATCACAGTGCAGGGCCGTTACACTTCGCGCGCCTGGACGGAGTGGACGCAGGGATTCCAGTTTGGTTCCGCATTGCTGCAGTACGACGCCACCGGTGAGAAGTGGTTCCTTGACTACGGCCGCGAGAACACCCGGAAGGTGATGGCGCCGCACCTGACGCACTTCGGGGTTCACGACCACGGGTTCAACAATGTGAGTACTTATGGAAACCTGTGGCGACTCGGCAAGGAAGGTAAGATCGCAGCAGGTGAGTTTGAAAAGGATTACTACGAGCTGGCGCTGAAGGTGAGCGGAGCCGTCCAGGCTGCGCGCTGGTCTTCCCTGCGGGACGGTCGCGGCTTCATTCACTCTTTCAACGGCCCACACTCTCTTTTCGTGGATACCCTGCGCTCTTTGCGCTCCCTGGCCATCGCCCATCGACTGGGACACGTCCTGTGGGGTGAATCCGATCAGCGCATCTCGCTCCTCGAGCGCCTGGTCCATCACGCCGCGGTCACCGCGGAGTACGCGGTGTTTTACGGGGAGGGGCGCGACCAGTACGATGTGCCTGGCCGTGTGGCACAGGAATCGATCTTCAACATGAATGACGGCACGTACCGCTGCCCGAGCACGCAGCAGGGTTACTCCCCGTATACGACCTGGACGCGGGGCCTTGCCTGGATCATGCTGGGCTTCGCGGAACAACTGGAGTTTCTCGCTTCGGTGCCCGACCACGAACTCGCGCCCCTGGGCGGGCGAACCGAAATCGAAGGTTGGATGCTGCGGGCGACGCGCGCCACGTGCGAATACTATCTCCAGCATACTCCCTCGGACGGCATCCCTTACTGGGATACCGGTGCGCCGAACCTCACCTTGCTCGGAGATTACCTCAACCGAGCGAGTGATCCTTACAATGAGCAGGAGCCGGTCGACAGCTCCGCCGCGACCGTGGCGGCGCAGGCGCTCTGGCGGTTCGGCGCGTATTTGCTCCCCCGGTCCCCGGAGGAAGGCCAGCGCTACCGTCGAGCAGCGCTGGTGATTGCCGCGGCGCTCTTCGACTGGCCCTACCTTTCCGACAGCCCTTCGCACCAGGGGCTGATTCTTCACTCTCTTTATCATCGCCCCCAGGGGTGGGACTACGTTCCGCCCGGGCACAGGATCCCTTGCGAGGAGTCCTCCATGTGGGGCGATTACCACGCGCGCGAACTGGCCCTCCTGCTCTTGCGACAGGCTCGCGGGGAAGCGTACCTGACCTTCTTTTGACCTCGAAGCTGCGCGTGGCTTGCACTGGCAGTTGACATACTTGATCGGAGGAGATTCATTATGCCTTGTCTTCGCGGGCTGGGAACCGCTTTCCTTTTGACAATGTTCGCAGCCACCGGCTTGAAGGCTGCTGACAGCGCGAACCCTTGGACAAGATCGGACCTGGTGACGGCGGCGCAACTGAATAGCCAACTGCCGGCCGTGAAAGCTGGGAAGGTTATCCTGATTCATGTCGGCTTCCGCGTGCTCTATAACCAGGGACACATCCCCGGGTCGCAGTACGCGGGCCCAGGAGTCAAGCCCGAGGGCTTGGTGGCGTTGAGAAAGCTGGTCGAGAAACTTCCCCGCAGCCCGGAAATTGTCATCTATTGCGGTTGCTGTCCGTCGGAGGAGTGCCCCAATATTCGCCCGGCCTTTCGAGCGTTGAGGCAGATGGGATTCTCAAACCTCAAAGTTCTGGACATTCCCCTGGGGCTCGAGACGGACTGGGCTGCGAAAGGATACCCGCTCACAAGGGAAGAGTAGCATCGTCGGATGACGGAGACCCTATCGCCTTTTCAGGTGCTTCATATCCTGTACCTGCGGCGGAAACCCTCTGGGTGATGTCAGGGCCAAAGGGATGTTTGAGGCGGGAGTGGATCTGGCCTACCTCTGCCCCAGCGATACCAGGGCGACCCCTTACGAAATCACGGCATCTCGCAGGATGGTCGGCGAGGGTGCGGAATCACGCCAGCGCGTGCTGGTACTTGCAGCTCTCATTGGGGCAGTAGCGGACAGGTGCGCCGGTCTTCTTATCGTTCTTCTCAAGCAGGATTGGCGAGCCGCAACTGGGGCAGGGCTCGGCAACAGGCTTGTCCCAAGCCGTGAATTTGCAGTCGGGATAGCGGCTGCAGCCGTAGAACCTCTTGCCGCGTTTTGAGCGGCGCACCACAATCTCACCGGTGCAGCCTTTCTCGGGGCAAGGAATCCCCAGCGTCTCATGCTTCACAAACTTGCACTGGGGATAGTTGCTGCAGGCGGTGAACTGCCCGTAGCGGCCGTGTTTGATCACTAGGTGGTTACCGCACTCGGGGCACTTCTCTTCCAGGGGCGTATCGCCCACCGCCGTAGCGTTTCCCTCCTTCATAACGATCCTCTTGGTATTGCGGCACTCGGGATAGCCGGTGCACGCCAGGAAGTAGCCGAACCGGCCGCGCTTCACGGTCATGGGTTTTCCGCACTTCTCGCAATTTTGGGCGGCGACTTCCGGAGCGGGCGGCGCGCCGCTCGCGTACTGGGCAGCGAGTTCTGGAGGGAGGTCGCTGGTGCCGTCGCAGTCCGGGTACCCGGTGCACGCCAGAAATTGCCCGTTGCGCCCCAGGCGGATGACCATGGGCTTGCCGCATTTCTCGCACTTGATGTCGGTGGGAATGCCTTCGCCCTTGACATCCACCATTTCGCGTTCGGCAAGGCGCAGGTCTCGCTTGAACTTCTTGTAGAATTCGTCCAGAGCGTCGGTCCAGGAGAGCTTCCCGTCCTCAACCTCGTCCAGTTCTTCTTCCATGCGCGCCGTGTAAGCGACCTCGAAGATATCGCTGAAGTTCTTCACCAGCAGATCGCTTACCAGCATACCCAGCTCAGTGGGATAGAAGCGCCCCTGGTGTTTTTCCACGTAGGCGCGATTCTGGATGACCGAAAGGATCGTGGCGTAGGTGGAAGGCCGGCCGATGCCCTTCTCTTCCAGAGCCTTCACCAGCGTAGCTTCGTTGAAGCGCGGCGGAGGCTCGGTGAAATGCTGCTCGGGAAGGATCTTGCGCAGTTTCAGCCGCTCGCCCTCCGCGACTTGCGGCAGGCGGTGCTTCAGGTCCTCGTCTTCCTCCATCTCCACCTTTTCGTCTTTGCCCTCTTCGTAGACGGCGCGGAAGCCATTGAACTTTTCGACGGAACCGGTGGCGCGCAGCAGGTAGTCGCCCGCCGTGATGTCGACGGTGGTCTGGTCGAAAACCGCGGGGGTCATTTGCGAGGCGACAAAGCGCTGCCAGATCAATTTGTAAAGCTTGAATTCATCCGGGCCGAGAAATTGACGCATCGAATCCGGCGTGCGCGTGACGTCGGTCGGCCGAATCGCTTCGTGAGCGTCCTGCGCACCTTTTTTGCTTTTGTAATGGATGGCCTCGGCGGGAAGGTAGTCGTTTCCAAAGGTTTTCTGAATATAACCGCGCGCGGGCGCCAGCGCGCTTTCCGCCACGCGCGTCGAATCCGTACGCATATAAGTAATGAGGCCGACGGAGCCTTCTTCGCCCAGCTCGACACCTTCATAGAGGCGCTGCGCCATCAGCATGGTCTTCTTGGCAGAAAAGTGCAGCTTGCGAACGGCTTCCTGCTGCAGCTTGCTGGTGATGAACGAGGGCACCGGGTACTTGCGCTTTTCCTTGGTGGTGACCGACTGCACGACCAGGTGGGCGTCTTTGATCGCCGCCACAATCTGGTCGGCCGTCGCCTGGTCGGGGATTTCCAGGTCTTTGCCCTGGAATTTCACCAAGCGCGCGTCGAAGGCAGGAGGCTTCTTGCCTTCCACGTGCGCGGTAATCGTCCAGTATTCCTTCTTCTGAAACGCCTGGATTTCCCGCTCGCGCTCGACGATCAGCCGCAGCGCGACGGTCTGCACGCGCCCTGCGGAAATTCCGCGCTTGACCTTATCCCAGAGCAGCGGGCTGACCTGATAGCCGACCAGGCGGTCCAGGATGCGGCGCGCCTGTTGCGCGTCCACTAGGTGCGAATCGATCTCTTTCGGGTGCTCGAAAGCTTCCCTCACCGCGTCGCGCGTAATCTCGTTGAAGAGCACGCGATAGAATTTCTTCTTGTTGGAAGTCAGCAGGTCGCGAAGGTGCTGGCAAATGGCTTCGCCCTCGCGGTCCGGGTCAGCGGCGAGATAAATGGTACTGGCCTTGGTGGCCGCGGATCTCAGATCGGCGATCACGTTCTTCTTGGCGGGGATGGTGATGTAAGTCGGCTTGAAGCCGTGACCGATGTCGACCCCCAGGTCCTTCTTGGGAAGGTCCATGATGTGCCCCATGGAAGCCTTCACCGTGTAGTCCGGCCCGAGATATTTGTTAATGGTCTTCGCCTTGGCAGGCGATTCCACAATGACGAGCGATTTAGCCATAGGTAAAGTCGGCAGTCGTCAGAGGTCAGTTTGCAGTGTCCGAGAGCCAAGCGCCAGAATCAACTCCTCGACCCAGCCTCGCCGGCGTTCGGCCTTGAGCTGATCACTGAGAACTGACGACTGATTTCTGCCCTTCTCACAGTTTACGGATAAAGTTCTTTCCTGGCAACTGCCGGATCAATCCGTTCATTTCCAGCTCCAAGAGGGCCGCCAGAACTCGCGGCTGAGGAACCTGCGCAGCGCCAACAATCTCATCGACAAAGAGAGCTTGGTCGGCCCGCAAGACCTCGAAGATCGCCTTCTGATCCGGGTTCAGCGAGGCTTCGAAGAGCGAGCCCGCCTTGGCGCTCATCGGTTCTCCTTCCGATGCCTCCGCGGGCGGCAAGAGTTGCATGCGAATCTCCGCCGGGAATTCTTCGATCACATCCATCCATTGATCCACGAGCTTCGCCCCCTGCTTGATGAGATGGTTGGGGCCGAAGCTTTGGGCGGAGGTGATGTTCCCCGGCACGGCAAAGACTTCGCGGTTTTGGTCCACCGCCAGCCGCGCCGTGATGAGCGAGCCGCTGTACTCGGCGGCTTCCACCACCACCACGCCCAGCGAGAGTCCGCTGATGATTCTGTTGCGGATGGGGAAGTTCTCGGGCGTCGGCCCGGTGCCCAGCGGAAATTCCGATATCACGGCGCCGGATTTCATAATCTGCTCCGCCAACCGCGTGTTCTCACGCGGGTAGATGACGTCAATGCCGGAGCCCAGCACGGCCACGGTTGTGCCTTGCGCCTCCAGGGCCCCCCGGTGCCCGGCGGAATCGATGCCGCGGGCCAGGCCGCTGACCACCACGAGTTGTCGCTGCGCCAGGTCGTGGGCGAGCCGGTGCGCCACGGAGCTGCCATAGGCGCTGGGCCGCCGCGTTCCGACCATCGCCACCGCGTATTTCGAAAGGATCTTGGCATCGCCGCGCACATAGAGTACCAAAGGCGCGTCAGGGATCTGCTTGAGCAGCGGGGGATAATCCTCGCTGTCGAGAGCGATCAGCCGGCAGTCGGCTTGGGTCGCCTCCCGCACCTCTTTTTCGGCGTCTTTCATGCCAGCTTGAGCGAAAATCGCCTGCGCGACGCGCGCGGGAACGCCGCAACTCTCGAGCTCGGTCAGCGACGCCATATACGCAGCCTGCGCCGATCCGAAATGCTCGATGAGCTGGTGAGCCCCGCGAACGCCCAAGCCCTCGATGCGCGTCAATGCGACCCAGAATAGTAAAGCTTCGTCCATCGTCTTGGTTCCAGTTTATCCCGGCAGCCTGACCAAGTTACGCGAATTGAGAGGGCCTTCAGGCGATCCGCCTGGGGCGTACCCGTGCTTCTGCCTGTCGCTTTCTAAAGTCTCAAAATCCGGGCCAACAAAGCAAGACGAAAGATTCCGGCCGGGCACGGACCCTCTTGTTGACGGATCGGGGTTTACGAGGGCAGAAGGCATCGCCCGCAGGACTCGGCACGGGATGCCAGCGCAGTTTCCCTGTCCCAAGCAGCGTCCTTCGCCGGCACTTCGACTTTCGCCGCGACAGCCTTGGCGGCGCGTCAGGGCGATCAAGTGGCCGTGCCCGGACGCTTCTCCAGTGCTATACTTCGCTACACTCGATGTGCAGAGGAACCCGATGGCTTCAATACTCATCAAGGGTGGCCGCGTGCTGTCGCCGGAAGACCAACTCGATGGCGAGCTCGACGTGCGCGTTGAAGACGGCGTGATTCGCGAGATCGCGCCGAACTTGGGGGGCGCGGCGGATGAAACGCTCGACGCGCGCGGGAACGTTGTCGCCCCGGGTTTCGTGGATATCCACGTGCACTTCCGCGAACCCGGCGGAGAGATTTCCGAGACGCTCGAAACCGGCCTGGCCGCAGCGGTGGCTGGAGGCTTTACCGCCGTCTCGACCATGCCCAACACCAAGCCGGTGATCGACCGGCCGGAGCTGGTACGCGCGCAAATCGAGAAGGCTCGCAGCCTGGGGCTCGCGCGGCTTTTCCCCGTCGCCGCCGTGTCCATGGCCAGCCAGGGCGAGTCACTTACGGACGTTGCCGCGCTTGTGGCGGCGGGCGCCGCGGCTTTTTCCGACGATGGGCGTCCGGTGAAGACGGCGGGCCTGTTGCGGCGCGCCCTCGAACGCACTCGCGACCTGGGAGTCCCCGTCAGCGATCACTGCGAGGATCCCAGCCTGAGCGGGGCGGGTGTCATCAACGAGGGCCCCGTGGCCGTTAAGCTCGGCGTGCGTGGGATTCCCGGCTCTTCCGAAGACGTGTGCGTGGCGCGCGACCTGGTGATGGCCGAAGCCACGGGCGGTCGCCTGCACATCATGCATCTCTCCACCGCGCGCGCGCTCGACATGGTGCGCCAGGCCAAGCGCCGCGGCGTGCGGGTCACCTGCGAAGTCACCCCTCACCACTTCACGCTGACGGACGAAGCCGTCCTCACCCACGGCACGAACGCCAAGGTGAATCCTCCCTTGCGCAGCGCGGCGGATGTGGAAGCGATCCGTGCGGGCATTGCCGACGGCACTGTTGATGCCATCGCCACGGACCACGCTCCGCACGCGCCGGAGCTGAAGGCGAAGCCGCTCGGCACGGAGGCGCCCTCCGGCGTCATTGGCCTCGAAACCGCGCCGGGTCTGGCCCTTACCGAGCTCGTCCATACCGGCCTGATCTCGCTGTGGCACCTGGTTTCCTTGCTGAGCGCGAACCCAGCGCGCATCATCGGCCAGCCGCTCGGGCGCTTGCAGGTCGGCGGCGCCGCGGACGTCACCATCTTCAATCCGGACTTGGAATGGACCTACCACGTGGCGGAAGGCCGCTCGAAGAGCCGCAACTCGCCCTTCGACGGCCGCACCTTCCGCGGCGCCGCGACCGCCACGATCGTCGCGGGCCGCATCGTTTATCGCCGCGGCATGTAAGGTTTTCGTTTAGGGTAGGCGCGGCGGCAGGTCGAGCACCTTGAATCCCTCGGGAGTCTTCGCCACGCGGAACTCAAAGCTCGCCCGAGCACCGATCCGGAAGGGTTTGAAATCTGGAGTCTCGAAGGAAATCTGAAACAGCATCTTGCCTGGCGCGTCGCCGCCTGCCTTCGGCGCGATCCCGGTCGGCATCAGACATTGCCCGCCCTGCGTGGTGCAATACGCTTCCAGGATCTTAGCTTTCTCTGCGGAGTTGCCCGCGGGCGGCACCGTTCCAGCGGTTTCCACCTTGCCGGCAAAGTAGTATGCCGCTGCCAAGTAGTTTTTCGCAGAAAGGCCTGAGAGGAAATCAAACAGCGCGCGCGTCGCCCGGCCTGGCGCGTTCAATCCCTTCACCGGCTCGGCCAGTCCCTGGGTCATCCACTTGGCGGTCTCCTGGAAATTCGCGCCGTCAAAAGCATAGGCCTCGCAGAAATCGTATCCGAGGTTGTTGGCGTAGGCGCAGAACACCGGGGAGCCGTCGGGGAGGTGCGGAATGGCGCCGGCGGGGCCCGTCACCCGGTGACTCCAGGTGCGGCCGTCTTTGTCGAGGAAGGGGATCGAGTAGAGGCGCCCCGAAGGGTCGGCCGAAAAGAACTGCACGCTCTCACTGTTGCAGGTTCCGTATTGAAAAAGTACAACGAGATCCTGGCCCGTCTTCGGATCGCGGTACAGCCGCACGCCGTCGTGAGGCTTCTTCTCGACAAAGCTCACATCGGGGTCGAGGTCAAGCCTGGAAACCACGGCGTTGTCTACTACGCTCACCAGTTGATAATCCCCGGAATACTGCTTGGCGCCTTGGTCCCCTCCGCAGAAGGGAGCGTAGAGAACATCCACCTTCTCGTCCCCGGCGAACAGGTATACGTCCACAGGACGATTCTGGCGTTCCAACCGGAGGTGCGAGCGATTCTGTCCTCGCAGGTTCGCAGCCGCAGCCGGCACAGTGGTTTGCAGGCCAGCGGCGTGCTGGTCGGCTTCCGGTCGCTGGCCGAACAGGGAACTCGGCAGACCCACAGCCAGCGCCAGCAGGATGAGGTTCAGTGCGGTGGGGGGACGACGGCTCATACGAGAGACAAGTTTATCACTGCGTGTGTGGACAGGTAAGGGAATACGCCCATTCGAGGGTTGCCGGACGCCGGGGCCCTTACGCAGCCTGGCGTCGCTGCTTCAGGCTCTGGGCCTGGATGGCGGTAATGACCGTGACCTGCACGATGTCTGCCGCCTTGCAGCCGCGCGACAGGTCGTTAGCCGGCTTGGCGACTCCCTGCAGAATGGGCCCGATGGCCTCGCATCCGCCGAAGCGTTCCGCCAGCTTGTAGCCGATGTTGCCGGCGTTCAGGTCGGGAAAGATCAGTACGTTGGCGCGCCCCGCAACCGGCGAATCCGGCGTTTTGCGCGCGCCGATCTCAGGGATGAGCGCCGCGTCGAGCTGGAGTTCGCCGTCCACGGCGAGCTGCGGCGCTCGCTCCTTAATGAGGTCGAGCGCCTCCCGCACCGCCTCGATCATGGGGTGCTCGGCGCTTCCCTTGGTCGAGAAAGAGAGCAACGCCACGCGTGGTTCAACCTCCAGCAGGGCCCGTGCGTTCTCGGCCGTGGCGATGGCGATGTCCGCAAGTTGCGACGGCGTGGGCTGCGGAACCACGGCGCTGTCAGCGAACAGGGTCGCACCCTCCGCTCCCAGGTTCTTGCGTGGAGAAAGCATCAAGAAGAAGCTGGAAACCAGGGAGACGCCTGGCGCCACGCCAATCCCCCATAGCGCCGCGCGCACCGTGTCCGCCGTGGTGTTCAGGGCGCCCCCCACGGAACCGTCGGCATCGTCTGCTGCCACCATCAGCGCGGCATAGTTGCGCGGCTGGCGCGCGGCTTTGAGGGCCTGCTCCGGCGTCATGCCTTTCGCCCGGCGGCGCTCGTAGAGGGAGTCCGCATATTCCTCCAGCTTGGGGCTGGAAGTGGGGTCGAGAAGCTGGGCGTTTTCAAGACCGAAGCCCAGAGCTTGCAGCCGGGCAGAAATCTTGGCGGCGTCCCCCAGCAGCGTCAGGTTCGCCAGTTTTTCCTTTTCGATCAGGTGCGCGGCCTCCAGCGTCCGGTCCTCTTCACCCTCAAAGAGAACAATATGCTGGGGAGCAACCCGGGCGCGGGTGCGAAGCTTCTCGAGGATGTCCATAGAACCCTCCGGGAACGTTAGCGGCAAAACTCGTGATGCCAGCGAGGCTACTGGGTGAGAATCCGCCGAAATGTCTCTCGTGGCCCTCTGCGAGCCGGGCCTCATCTTCCCGGCAGCACGCCCTGTGCCATTCAATGGTGTTCTCCCAGGGAAGGACAGTCGGTTACCTATGGTCAGGATACATGCGCAGCCTGCTATAATCCCTCGTTGCCTTGTAGCTCCTTACCGGGGCTGGGCTCATCCCTGCTTCTGACAGGAATTGCATGTTCAAAACCATCGAATGGACTGAGGAAGGCGTGCGCATGATCGACCAGACGCGCCTGCCTGCGGAAGAGATTTACCGCACTTACACCGGCTACCGAGAGGTCGCGGAAGCCATTCGCTCCATGGTGATTCGCGGCGCGCCAGCCATCGGCGTGGCGGCGGCGATGGGCGTGGCGCTCGGCATCAGACATTCGGCAGCAAAGAACGCAGCCGAACTGCGTGCTGATTTCGACCAAATCGCTGAGACCCTTTCCAAAACCCGGCCCACCGCCGTCAATCTTTTCTGGGCCGTGAAGCGCATGCGCACAGTGTTTGAGAATTCCATGTCCCGCCGCCCTGCGGTCGCGCCGGGATTCGATGCGGTGCGCAAGGCGCTGGAGGGAGAAGCCCAGCGGATCCTCGCCGAAGACATTGCCATCAACGAAGCAATGGGGCGCCACGGCGTGGAGCTGATGCCGGAAGCGGGGACCGTCCTTACGCACTGCAACGCCGGGGCGCTGGCGACGGGCGGCTACGGCACGGCGCTCGGCGTGATTCGAGCTGCAGTGGTGGCCGGGAAGAAGCTGCAAGTTTTTGCCGATGAGACGCGGCCGTTCCTGCAGGGGGCGCGCCTGACAGCCTGGGAACTTGCCCAGGACCACATCCCGGTCACGATCATCACCGACAACATGGCGGGGCACTTCATGAAGCAGGGAGAGATTCGCGCGGCGATCGTGGGTGCGGACCGCATTGCCTCGAACGGCGACACCGCCAACAAAATCGGAACCTACTCGGTCGCCGTACTGGCTCACGAGAACGCCATCCCGTTTTACGTCGCCGCGCCGCTTTCGACCATCGACCTGAGCCTGGCTTCGGGCGAGCAGATCCCCATCGAAGAGCGTTCCCCCGCCGAGGTCACGCACCTGGCGGGCGTGGCCATTGCGCCCGCGCAAGTCTCTGCGCGGCATCCGGCTTTCGACGTGACGCCGCACCGCTACATCACCGCCATCATCACCGAACGCGGCGTGGCGCGCGCGCCTTACTCGGACAGCCTACGCGCGCTGTTCGCTGAGTGATCGTTCCGGTTCGACCACCGCGACCCCAGACGATTCTTCCACGATTCTTCGCAGAATTCCGGGGATTTCGTAGACCGCGCGGTTCCGGATGGCCGCCGTGCGGGCGCGAAAGCGCGCGAGGTTTGCGGGTTCGAGCAGCAACTCAACCGCGCTGGGAATCTCGTGCGGCCCGCGTACTACCAGCCCCACCTGCTTTTCGAGAACCCAATCCGCGTTATAGCGTTCCTGCGGGAGCGTCCAGGCGTTACGCTCGACGATGACGGGAAGTCCCATGGCGATCGCTTCGCTTATCGATCCGGGGCCGGGCTTGCCGATGAAGAAATCGGAAAGCTGCATATAGAACGGGACCTCCTTCGTGAAACCTTCCACGAAGCTTCGCAGGCGGCCTCGCCGCCGCCGCAGGGTCTCCACCAGCTTTTCGTTTCGCCCGCAGAGGAAGATGAGTTGAAGATCGAGCTGAGCGGCATCCAGGCGCTTGGCGATTTCGAGCATGGCGTCGGACCCCTGCCCGCCGAACAGCACCAGACCCGTGGGAAGGTCGGGATCAAGCCCTCGCCGCTCGCGCTCCGCGCGCCAGTCGCAGGCGATCGTCTGATAGAAACGTGGGTGCAGGATCATGCCGGAGACTTGAAAGATCCGGCCGGGGTGAATCCCGATTTCTCGCCCCTGCGCGACCGCGCGTTCCGAGCCGCAGATGAAGAACTGCTCCTGCGGCTCGAACCAGAAATGCGGCGGGTAGTCGGCGAGATCGGTCAGGATGGTAACGAAGGGCGTGGCGGGCTGCGCCCAGCGCAGGCTCTCCGCCAGCGCGCGGTTGAAATGCGGAACCATCGAGACCACGAGGTCGCGCCGGCTCCCGCGCCAGAATTGCTCGAGCACCCGCACCTGCTTTCCGTGCAGGAGGCGGATCGAGGCCTGCAGTGCGCGCACGGTTTGTGCCGTGCCGAGTGTCCAACCTTTCTTCAGGATCAGGTTGTAGAGGTCCTGCAGGCGCAGGCCGGTCAGCCTGCGCACGAGGTCGATCGAGTCGAGCAACTCCTGCAGGTTGACCGTGCGGACATGCCATCCGCCCTGTTCCTCCATCACTAGACGGAGAGCCTCGGCGGCGGTGCGGTGGCCGCCGCCCGCATCAAAGAAAATCAGGTCGGCGCTGATCATGCCTCCACGTTTTCACAACTCGACTAACTTGTAAATAGGTAATAGAAGCGTGTAACATATAATTCACTTCGGATATATATGCTTGTAACATCGCCCTTCTACCCTGTAACGTGCGATGTGACCTGCATGTCCACTCGATTCACTCCGGCATGAGCACGCTGCCGGTTTTGAAGAGGTTTTGCCGCGAGTGCTACACCCCGCCGGAAGCGGTTTACGCCGGGCTCAAAGGCAGGGGAATGGATTTGGTTACAGTCTCCGATCACGACTCGATCGACGCCGCAGAGGCTCTTGGCCGGCACGCCGACTTCTTCGTGAGCGAGGAAGTGACCTGCCGCTTGCCGAGTGGGAACGAGCTGCACCTCGACGTCTACAACCTCACGGAGCGGCAGCACCTAGAGATCCAGCGGCTTCGCGACGACCTACCGCGCCTAGTGGCATACCTCGACGAGCAACAGCTCTTCTATAGCGTGAACCATGCCTTTTCCGCGCTGACCGGCCGGCGATCACTGGAGGACTTTGACTGGATCGACCGCGCCTTTCCCGCCGTGGAAGTTCTGAATGGGCACATCCTGGAGCGTAGCAATCACCTGGCGCAGCGTATGGCGCAGCACGCCGGCAAAGTCATGCTGGGCGGCAGCGACGCTCACACCCTGCACTCCCTGGGAAGCGTCTGGACGCGGGTGCGCGGGGCGCGCAACAAAGGGGAGTTTCTCGCAGGCCTGCAACGCGGACGGGGGCAGGTGGAAGGCGAGTCGGGCCACTTCTGGAAATTGACCCGTGACGTGCTGCAGATTTGTGTGGCGTTGCTCGAAGAGAAGCCGCTCGCGGCAATCCTCGCCCCATTGGCGTTGGCCATCCCGGCCGGGACCTTGTTCAACTACTGGATGGAAGACGCTTTCGCCCGCCAGTGGGGGAGCGAGTGGGAGCGGCTGCGTGGTCTCGAAGCGGGCACTGCGGCGCGCGGCATGCGGGCCGCGTCGGGGGAGGCGAGCGCATGACGCTCCCCGGCACCATGCTCGATTTCATCGCCACACGCGACCATCGCCTGATGCGGCGCATGCACCGCTGGCGACCGCGCCGCTGGTTTCGACTTTGGATGATCTACGCCACGCGCGGCGGCGACGGCTGGCTCTGGTACGGCTTGGGTGCGCTCGTCCTGATTTTCGGGGGTCTTGCGCGATTCGCGGCGGTTACGGCGGCGGGAACGGCCTGCGGAACCGGGGCGATTCTCTTCCTCATCCTAAAGAAATTGACGGGGCGCAAGCGCCCGAACGCGCTCGAGCCGCACTGCTGGGCGACCCTGTTGCCGCCTGACCAGTTCTCGTTTCCGTCCGGCCACACCATCTCGGCGTTCGCTTTCGCGATTTCGGTCGGCGGGTTCTACCCCTTACTCCTGGGTGCGCTTCTCTTTTGCGCCTTCAGCGTGGCCACTTCGCGCATTGTCCTGGGGATGCACTTCTTGAGCGACGCAGTGGTTGGCGCGCTGGTGGGCGCCGGGCTCGGCTACGCAAGCTTCCTGATTTTTGCCTAGGGCCGTTCCAACTTCTTGGAGCAGAATTCCAGAGCGCCAACCTCGATTGCCGCTGCCTGCAAAAGGCGGTTGACCCAACAAGTTGGAACGGCATTAGCTTCCACGGCTGCCGAGGGATCTTCCCGTCGTGAGCTCCTCTCGGCTCACCCAACGGCCCTGGCGCCGTGGGAAAGTCGCTGCCCAGCATGATTGCGTACTTCCAAGGGGAGACGACATACCTGGCAGGGTGCCGAAAAACCCTGCCCGCGATGGGGGTTTTGATACCCCCTTGTGGGGCGGCCTGCGGAGGCAGCGGTGCAGGCGGTGGTGGTGGAAGTTCTCCTCCGGCTCCGGCGCCCATCGTTAGCTTCTCCCCACCTAGTCTCACATTTGGCCAGGCGGTTACGGGTTCAACCAGCGCCTTTCAGAGCACGCTGCTCTCAAACACCGGCAGAGCCATACTGAGCATCTCGAGCATCACCATTGGCGGTGCGAATCCCCCGTACATAACAGCATTCACGGAGACGAATACTAGCGGTAGTAGTCTCGCCGCGGGAGCTAGCTGCGCGATCAATGTGACGTTCACGCCGCCTAGAACCGGGCCTTACAGCGCATCGCTTATCATCACTGACAACGCTTACGGCGGCCAACAGACAGTCGGCCTGACCGGCACGGGCGTCACGCCACCCGGGAGCTATTCGTGGTATGTGGGGGCACAGAGTGGCAACGACATGCACACCCTCTACGTTACGGTGAACGTGCAATAAGCACGGGGCCCCAAAGAACCTGTTGCAGCAAATCCCGGGCATAAGCAAACAAAGCCTCGGAGGGTGGGGGACTGCTCCAAAAGACCCAAACACGGGGAATCCCGATCGGAGCCGCGCCAATACAAATGGCGGGAAGAGTCAAAGTTGCGTTTGGGATGTGCGATACAGAAATACGGGCTTATTCGTAGTGCAGAGCCACGATGGGATCGAGGCGGGAAGCCTTGACGGCGGGCCAGATCCCGAAGAACAACCCAATACTCACGGATGCGACGAACCCCATGACCACCGCCCAAGCGGGAACGGTGGAGGGCAGGCTCGGAACAAAGGTCCGGATCAGGAAGCTGAGGGTCACGCCCGCGAGAATGCCCAGCACGCCTCCGCTGCCTGTTAGGGTCATGGCTTCGAGCAGGAATTGCCAGGTGATGTCACTACGCCGCGCGCCGATGGCCTTGCGCACGCCGATCTCGCGGGTGCGCTCGGTGACGGACACCAGCATGATGTTCATGACTCCGATGCCGCCTACCAGCAGGCCGATAGAGGAAATCACCACGGTCACGAGGACAATCATCCCCATGATGTCACGGAACTGTGAGACGATGGACTCGGCGGTGGCGATGCCGAAGCTATTCGGATCGGAGGGCTTGTCGTTGCGCAGCCGCCGCAGCAGGCCGGCGACCTCATCCTTGGCCTGATCTGTCTTCCCCGGGAACGCCAAGGCCGCGATAAAGTTCTCTTTGGCCTTGGGGTAGAGCTTCTTGTAAGTGAAATAGGGGATGTACACGACCCGATCGTTGCCGTTGTCACCCAGAAAGGCCTTGCGCTTTCCGAGTGTCCCGATCACTTGGAAGGAGTGCCCGTCCACCTGGATCTCCTTGCCAATCGGATCCTCGCCCTCGAAGAGCCTTTGCACGACGTCGGCGCCAACCACCGCGACATCGGTCCGATGGAGGTCGTCGACGTTGGTATAGAGCCGGCCGTCTTTGAGGTCGGCGTTGATGTTTTGGAAGTCCTCCGGCGTGGCTCCGAGGAAGTTGGTGTCGAGCATTTCCTGCCCTTTGTATTTCGCAACTACCGCAGGTCCCCAAGTGAAGATCTCCAGCGCCACCGATTCTACCGTCGGGCAGTCTTCCTTGATGGCCATGGCCTGTTCGTAGGTCAGGGGTTTGCGCAGCCGCTCCTCGCGCGAGAGGTGGAATTTAATTCCCGGCTCGAATTTGTAGATGAACAGCGTGCGCGTCCCAAAACCCTCGGCGACCTCCACCATTTGCTGGTCGAGGCCCTTGAAGATGGAGGCCACCCCGATCACCGTGGCGGTGCCGATCAGCACGCCCAGGATCGTCAGGAAGGCGCGGAACTTGTGAGTCCGCAGGGTATCCAGAGCGAGCAGGAGATTCTCACGAACACTGTGGCGCGGCGTGGTCACCATGCTTAGTTCTCCGTGCGCAGAGCTTCTATCGGGTCGAGCTTGGCGGCCTTGCTGGCCGGATAGATTCCAAAGAAGAGTCCGACCGCCGTGGAGAGGAACAGGCCGACCAGCACGGCGCTCAACGGGACCGTGGACGTGAAGAAGTAATCCACGATCCTGCTGACGAGGAAGGCCAGCAGGACTCCGATTCCCCCGCCGATGCCGGCCATCACGCTCGACTCGATGACAAACTGCATCAGGATGTCGCGCCGGCGGGCGCCCAAGGATTTGCGGATGCCAATCTCGTGCGTGCGCTCCGTGACGCTGGCCAGCATGATGTTCATGATGACGATGCCGCCCACCACCATAAACACTGCCACAATGCCGATGGTGACTGTGAAGATCGTACCCATGAGCATGTTCCAGGTGTCCATGATGGTTTCGGAGGCGTTGATGCCAAAGGTGTCGTCCTCGCGGTAAGGAATGTGGCGGCGGGCCCGGAGCAGGGCGCGCACTTCATCTTCCAGTACCAGCATCTGCCGCGCATTCCAGGCCTGGACGCTGACCGCCAGGGACGGCCGCGGCGAATAGAATTTGCGGAAGGTGGTGAGAGGAATCTGGGCGAAGTTGTCCTGGCTCTCTCCAAACGTGGAGCCGATTTTTTGCGCCACGCCAATGACCCGGAAGGGAATGCCGTTGACCAGGATTTCCTTATTGAGGGGATCGACGCTGGGGAAAAAATCATCCACGAGGTCGCGCCCGACAAAGCAAACCATCGACTCATGCTGGTAATCGGCCTCGGTGATATACCGGCCGCTCTCGACCTTCTGCTGCCCAATGTCGATCATATTGGGAGTGACACCGGAAACACCCACATCGTAAAGCGTGTGACCTTGATAGCGTGCCTGGGTGTCACTGTTATGGAGTCCGGCGCTGGCGCCAATGCTCTTGTAGCCCTTCAGGCTTTCCCGCAGAAACTCAAACTCCTCGATACGGACGGGCTTGTTCCGCCGCCGGGCTTTCAGCCAGGCTTCGTAGCCCTGGGCCCACTTCCACTGGTGAACGATGAAAACGTTGGCGCCCAAATTTGCAATGTGGTCTGCGATATATAGATTCATTCCATTAATAATAGACATAACAGCGATGAGCGTGGTGGTGGCAATCACCACCCCCAGGAGGGTGAGGATAGAACGCAGTTTGTGGGCTCGCAGCGCTTCGAGGGCAATCCAGAAGGCTTCGCGGGCAGTCACCCACGCTCCGGCGCCGGTGCGGCGCCGGGCCGCCAGCCGGAGCAGAAGCGAGGCGGTTTGGCTGAGGGACGCCAAGGATTCTCCTTTTCAGCCACCTGGGCCGGGGGGACTACTCGACCCGCTCGTCCCGCTCGATGCGGCCGTCGCGAACGTGGATGATGCGATGAGCGTGAGCGGCGATGTCGTGCTCGTGGGTCACCAGCACGATCGTGTTGCCGGCTTGGTGCAAGCGCTCGAAGAGGGCCATAATTTCTTCGCCCGTCCCGGAGTCGAGGTTGCCCGTGGGCTCGTCGGCCAGAATGATGGAAGGGTTGTTAACCAGCGCCCGCGCAATCGCCACGCGTTGGCGCTGACCGCCGGAAAGCTCGTTGGGCTTGTGATGCATGCGGTCGGCCAGATCCACCTTGCGCAGCGCCTCCTCGGCTCTCTCCAAACGTTCTTTGGCCGGCATCCCGCTGTAGATGAGGGGCAATTCCACGTTGTGCAAAGCGCTGGCGCGCGACAAAAGGTTGAAGGTCTGAAACACGAAGCCGATTTCCTTGTTGCGGATGTATGCCAGCTCGTCGTCGGAAAGCTCGCTCACCAGCCGCGCGTTCAGCCAGTAGGTCCCCCGGGTAGCTGTGTCCAGGCAGCCGATCAGGTTCATCAGCGTGGATTTGCCGGAGCCGGACGGGCCCATGATGGCCACGTACTCTCCCCTCTCGATCTCGAACGAAACCCCACTCAGGGCGTGAACCTGGATGGCCTCGCCCATGTCGTAGGTCTTCCACAAGTTGTCCGTCTTGATAATCACGCCGTCCGAAGGAGTCAGCGTTTCCTGCATCGAGGATGAAGCCACTTGGGTTGCCATGGCGGTTCGCCTGTCCCTTTCCTCTGACATTCCGACTCCTGTTTGGTCAGGCTCGCGTGGAGTTGCCTCTTACCCGGTGGCGCGGCCCCAGCGAGCACCCCTGGCGCGCGGAAGCGGGGCCGTGATCAGGCTCCCGGCCCGCCGGACGGCGCCGCGCTGTTATCAATCTTCACCTTGGTGTGGTTCTTCAGCGTGCGCAGGATGCTGAAGCTGCCCGTAACAATCTCGTCGCCGGCTTGCACGCCCTTGGTGATTTCCATGTCGGTGGAGCCCATGATGCCGGCCTCAATGGGAACGAAAACCGCGCGGCCATTCCTCACCGCGAAGATTCCCTGCACTTCTTCCTTGCCCTTATCTTTGTCCTTGGTGGTAGAGGCTGCATTGTTCGCCGCCTCAACCTTGCCATTCTTCCCTTTGCTCTCCTCGAGTTCACGCCGCATGCGGACGGTCACAGCTTGAATTGGTACGGTCACAGCGTTCTGGCGCGTCGCCGTAGTGATTTTCGCGGTGCCAGAAAGCCCCGGCCGAAGGTTGGGTGGCGGGTTGTCGATGGTGACGACGACCTTGAAATCCTTGGCCTCATCGGCGCTGGTGGTGGTTTGACCGCTGGTCGTGCCGGTCGTACGCCCCACGGCGCTTTCGCCGATTTGGGTTACGTGCCCTTTGAAGGTCTTGTTGGGGTAGGCGTCGATCAGCACGTCCGCCGGCTGTCCCATCTTCACGTTGGGAATATCGGTCTCATCCACTTTGACCTCGACCGTCATGACGGAGAGGTTCGAGACCTGATACAGCAAGCTTCCCACTTGGTTCTGGATTCCCGGGACCACGTTCTCACCCACGTGTACCGGGAGTGAGGTCACGATGCCATCGAGCGGGGATGTGTAGACGGTTTGAGCCAGTTGGTTCTTGAAGCCGAGGAGTTGGGCTTTGCTCTGGCCCACGCGCGCCCTGGCCATGTCACGGTTGAAGACCGCCTGCTGGTTTTGGGCCTTGGCTTGCCCCAAGCGCGCCTGCATGGATTGCACGTTGGCCTTGGCCACCTCGAAATCGCTCAGCCGCTGGTCGAACACCTGCTGGGCGATCAACTGCGCTTTGAACAGCTCCTGGCCGCGGGTGTAATCATCCCTGGCCTGCTTGAACTTGGCCTGTGCCTGCTCTAGGTCCGCTTGCGCGGTGCGGAGCGCAGCCTCTGACGATCGCACGTTCGCGTCCTGCGCCGAAATGTCAGCTTCACTGGTTTTCACAGCCGCTGTCTGCGCTTCCACGGCCGCCGTTTGCTGGACGTCCTCGGTCCGCATCAGGAGCTGACCTTTGGTGACCGTGTCGCCTTCCTTCACCAGGATCTCCGTGACTTTGCCCATGGAATTGGCATTCACGTTGGCTTGGTTTTGCTGCACGGGCTTGATCTCACCATTGGCCGTAACGATCTGGGCCAGATCCTCGCGTTGGACCTTACCGGTCTGCACCGTCACCACGCCCCGCTTGCTCCATACCACGCCCCCAATAGCGAGCGCGAGGACCGTCGCCGGGACCACGATCATCAGGGTGACTTTTTTCCAGCGTTTCATGCCCGTCCCATTGCGCTGCCGGGTTGGAACCGGCGCAGGCTTCTCCTGCCACGCGGGGTCATTGATTTTCCCCAGTCCCAGCTCTTTGATTTCTGCCATCAAGAGATCCTCTCGCTCTTCGGCTGTGCGCAAAGGCATCGGCTCCTCCTTGCAGGTGTGGAGCTCATGCTGCACGGCTCTCCATGGTAACCGATCCGCAGGCTCCAGCGGACACCCGGTTTTCTGCTCCTCAGGGGTATACGCTGTTCGAGCCTCAAAAGTTTCCTCAAGGACTCTGCCACCTGGACGACAAACAGCGAGGACTTACATCGGGGCTTGCGGCTCAGACTCGCCATCCCATGGCGTACCGAGCCAGCCTGCAGGTGTCGGCATGCAGCCTTACTGTCCGACCGCACTACCCTCTATTCAACTCCATTCTAGCGCCTTACCGCGCTGCAAAAAACAAGAATCTCGGCATGGGACAATCCGTCGACCACGCCAACGAATTCCCGTCCCCTGCTTTGTAGGCTCTTGGCCTTCAGTCCCCGCGACCTTCCCTGCACAGCGGTCTGGATCCCCCGCGATTCTCATTATCCCATCGCCCCCGAATAAGACGTTCGACACTCTAAAGAGTTTCGCGAGCGCCGAAGGGTTGTATGCGCTCCATCGGTGGTGTTCTTCTCGGGCCTGGAGTGAAGGGTGGGAGGTTGTTACGGGGGCTTGTGCGGGAGATCGTGTTTAGCAGGTGACTCATTCTGAGGTTTTCCCCCGTCACAGATGTCGCACCGTGCCTGGGGGCGGCGAACCCCGACCAACAAGCGCCGAGCCGCCCGCTGGTGCCAGCCCCGCAGGGGCGCCCCACAACACCAAACGGACCCACTACCCAACAACTTGTCAGCTTGGCGGAGTCGCAGCGCACAAGCGATCTCAGATTGCCTACGCATCACTTCTGCGTCACGGACTTGCTGTCCGGCAAACTTGAGCGAGGTTTAGGTAGCAGGTTAGTTTCCGGGAGGCGTGTAAGAACTCGTCCTCCCCACTCTAGCGGGCTTCATCTGCCGGAACATTTCCGATAGAGAACTAGCGTTACACAGCTAAGTCTCCGGATCGCCGGTATCGCACGGGAAACGGTAAAGAGCCGTGTGATCGCGGCCACCCGGCTGTCCAGCTTCGTGGCTGTCATGTGAGTTGTTCTTTTGAAGGTTTTCGCTGCGAGAGTTCGTTGATGTGGTCCGCGATTTCCTGCGGCCGGTCGATTTCGGAAATTGTCAGCCTGCTCGCCTCGCCCGCTGTCTCGATGGAAAGATCGCCCACTCCGAAAATTCTTTGGCCGACCCGCTGATGCACCGTCAGATCCTGCACTCGCGAAATCAGGATCGTGCGCGTGGTCCTGCTCAGAAGGCCCGTTTCGTACCGCAGTCTGTCATCGAGGATCGTCATCTTGGTCAGGCGGTTGCGGAGATGGCGTTTCAGCGGCCAGAGCAGAAGGAGCGCGGGCAACCAGGGAATCCAAGGTTGCCATGGCGACGGAATCCAGGGCGGCCATTGCATGCGCATGGTCGCGACGCCCAAAGCCACCACGATCAGAAACACGACCGTGTAGCCCATGTATATGAATTTCATAGTGGGACGAATGATCATTTCGGACATGTTCCCCTCCTTTGATCGGCACGCGCTATTGTACCGCGAGGCGGCGGCGCCAGGGTGACAGGAGGAAATGCAGCCTCAGGTCGTACAGCATTATCCCAGTGTAATCCCAGATTTCCGATATCAACATTTTCCTACAAACCTTCGGGGGTCCGCCGGAATCTGCGGCCGCACTCGCCCGTCTTCTCCAACCGTCGCTGCAGACTCGTCAACGACCAGTTCTCGATTCGTTTGGGCAGCGCCAGCCGCCGCCAAACATTGCCCAGGTTGTATACCAGTACACTCAGCCCCAACCGCACCTCGTTGCAGCGGAAGCGATAGCAGGAGAGACGAGTCATCTTCACGGCCTGCTTGCTCTCTTTAATCCACTGCTCGGCCGTACCGCACTTGTTGTAGAACCGCACCACTCAAGGTGTTACTCATCACATTCTCTCGTCGGGACCCGTTTCGAGAATCTGGTTCGGCGGACATCCTGAAAGGCTGCTTGGCGTCCTTTTTCGGTGAGCGGTGGCGCACAGCGCGTTGGTCGCTGTTCTCTCGATACCAGTCCTAAAGGTTCTTCGCTGCCGGTCGTGCATCCCAGGATGTCGAACCGCCCTTCGAGTGTGAGGCTCTTGATAGCGTGATCGTGGTTTGGTTCTCAGCCGATTTTGTTGCGTTGTGGGAATGGCTGGACGAAACACCAGGAGGCCAATGAAGATAGGACCCGAAAAGTCGGCATGCCGGAAATTGACCCACGTCCGAGGTTTAAGCTCCCTTTTCATATGGCGGGGGTATAATGGGGCTTCGCAGTGGTCCTCAGGCCCAGTCCTCGCAGAGATGGAGGATGAACTCCATGGCGCGCGTTTTTACCACCCAGCAACTTGCCGATTTCCTCTTCGACCGCATCATCGTGAATTGTCCCAAGTGTCTTGAGACCGGCTGCCTCAAGATCGCCTGCCAGTTGGTGGCGGAAGAACTTCTGGAAGAAGCCGACATCGTTCACAAGCTCGAGCCGGTCTCAGACGGCGGGGCGTAAGAGGGGGAAAGCAGGCGAAGGTTAAAGGGTGAAAGGCCAAACCCTCGACCTTCAACTCTCGACCTCCTTCAAAAGCGGGCAGCGCAGTGCGGCAGAGTTGGATTCGCTAAGTTCACGCTGCAAGTGCAACACCTTGCTTGTATAAGAGGTGTTGCGATGGGAAAACGATATGGGCAATTGACGGTGGAGGAGAGGGTTGAGGTTTACCGTCTGCATGCAGACGGTAAAC
>JAIQEZ010000077.1 GCA_020073545.1 Terriglobia bacterium
GGGGCCACCTAGCGCTCCGCCAAATTGGTTGCGGTGCTCGGGAGCTGTTTGCGGGTCAAAGTAGTTTCGTGCATCCAGGCGTGTATGGCGAAAGAACTCGTGGAGGGAACCGTGGAGCTCGTTAGTGCCAGACCGAGTAACAACGTTCACCTGGGCGCCGGCATGTGCACCGAACTTGGCCTCATAGTTCCCCGTTTCCATGCGGAATTCCTGCACCGAATCCAAGGGCGGAACGACCGTAAATTGGCCAACGCCGATTGCGGTGTTGTCCATGCCGTCGAGCCAATAGGAATTCATGGAATCGCGCATGCCGTTGACGTTGATAGCTCCCCCGCGGTCGCTGATCCGCGAGCCGGGCGTCCCGGGCGTTACGCCGGGCACCAGCAGCGTCAACGCCAGGAAGTGCCGGCCGTTCAAAGGAATTTCCTCGATCTTGGCATTCTCGATCGTCGTCCCTACGGATGAGGTTTGGGTGTCCAGAACCGCCGGCACCTCTTTCACCGTCACGATTGAAGTCACTTTGCCCACGTTCAATCGAAAGTCAATTTTCAGCTGCCGATTGACCGCCAGAGTCACCGGACCTTGTACGACTTTTTCAAATCCGTTTCTTTCCACGGTCATCAAGTAATGCCCCGGAGGGAGAAGGGCGATAATGTAGATGCCGTCGTCCCCGCTGACCGCGGTTCGGAGCAGACCGTTGCCCTGCTCCTCAACGGTCACGTTCGCCCCGGGAACGATCGCGCCCGTCGAGTCGGTTACTGTTCCCATCAAACTACCCTGAAAGGTCTGCCCCAGCGCCTGGAAGCTGCGAGAGCAAACCCACAGAATGAAAAGGACTGCACAAAATCGGGTTAGCAATCTCATCGTGGACTCCTTAAGTCCCCAACACCCCCTACAATCCTATCTCCACCTGCTCCTATAGGGCAACAGTCTGGTGCGAAGAACATCATCACCGGCCGTTGAAGACCGCGAACCAGCGCCTCGGCAGCAAGGGCAAACGGGTGCCACGACGCGGCTGCCGCGACACTTCAGCCGCGTGACCCGGTCGACCGCATCAATCAAGCGCCGGCAACGTCTTGAAGCACGACTGTTGGACGGGCTTCAGAAAGATATCCTTCGACCTGAGGTTGTGAAATAGACGCTAGGGATGCGCCGAACTCTTGGGGCACGGGAGCACGATCCTCGTCGAACCCATCGAGGAATCTAGCGACCGTTCTTACGTGGCGGGAAGTAACTGGAACTATCGCGGAAAAGAATTGGGGCCGCCGGATGAAGCGGCCCCGGTATTATTTCGGTTGGTTGCGGGGGCTGGATTTGAACCAGCGACCTTTGGGTTATGAGCCCAACGAGCTACCAGACTGCTCCACCCCGCAGGATCATCATAACGGAATGCCCCCGGATTGACAATGGGCGATTTTGGGAGAACGCGCGGTTGTCCTGAGAGCGGCGGGCTGTGCTAAGATGACATATTTCCTGACAGCCCTTTGCGCCAACTGGTGCGCTCCATGCCGAAGCCCTCTCAGCCCGCCGCCAAGCACTTCGCCGTCAATCGACAGGCGCAGCATCTGTATCATCTCCTGGAGAGATTCGAGGCGGGGGTAGAATTGACCGGTACGGAAGTGAAATCGGTGCGCGAAGGGAAAATCAATCTCAAAGACAGTTACGTCCAGATGCAGAAGGGCGAGGCATGGTTGATCGACTGTCATATCAGCCCCTACACGGCGGGAAGCCATTTCAATCACGACCCGCTGCGCGACCGGCGCCTGCTCCTCCACCGGCCGGAGATCGACAAGCTGGCGGGTCGCATCCAGGAAAAGGGGCTCACGGTGGTTCCCACCCGGGTTTATCTGAAGAAAAACCTGATCAAGTGTGAGATTGCTTTGGCAAAGGGCAAGAAGGTTTACGACCACCGGGAGACGTCGCGGCGGCGCACCATCGAACGCGAGACCCAGCAGGCCATACAGGAACATCGCCGGCGGCGCTACTAGGGGACGCCGGGCGCGTCATCTCTCTAATCCTGGAAGGAGCTCGGACCTGTGAAAATCGAATTCCGCGACGAACCGCTCGCGCAGCTCGCCAGTTCAGCCCTGGTGGCTTTTGCTTTCGAGGGTTCGCCCGCGTCAAATGGCACGGTAGGACGATTGCCGGCAGACACTCAAGGTTTGCTGCCGGAGATGCACTCGGCAGGGGAGCTGACCGGAAAGGCTTTTGAGTGCACGCTCATTCATCTGCCGGCGGGAATAGCCGCGTCGAAACTGCTCATCGTGGGAGCCGGCAAGCGTGAGAAGTTCAGCGAGAGGCAGCTCCGTCACGTGGTGGGGACTGCGGTCCGAAACCTCCGCGCGCGCGGCGTGCGAGACCTGGCCTGGATCCTTGGCGAGGCTGAACCCCGCACGGTCCAGGCGGTTGTGGAAGGCGCGCTCCTGGCTGACTATGACGCTGATCGCTACCGGACAGAGCGCAATGGCGAGAAAAGAATTGACCGCTTTGAATTGGCCACGGGCGGCGAAGCGCTCCCGAGCGAGGCGAAAGACGCGCTGGAGCGGGGGCGCATTATCGCGGAAGCCCAAAACTTCACCCGCGACCTCGTCAACGAGCCCTCGAATCGGATGACACCGACACTTCTGGCGGCGTGCGCCGAAGCTATGGCGGTGCGTTGCGGCTTGGTCTGCCAGGTCCTCGGACCCGCGGAGATACAAGCGCTGAAAATGGGCGCCTTCTGGGCAGTGGCGCAGGGTAGCGAGGAGCCTGCCCGGTTGATCGTCGTCAGCTACTTACCCGACGGCGCGCCGGAACAACCGGTGGTCGGCTTGGTGGGGAAGGGAATAACCTTTGATACGGGTGGCATCTCCATCAAGCCCAGCGAGAACATGCACGAGATGAAGACGGATATGGCAGGCGGCGCCACGATGCTGGGTGTCATGCAGGTGGTAGCGCAGCTCAAGCCTCGGATACGAGTCATTGCGCTCGTTCCCGCCACCGAGAATATGCCCAGCGGAAAGGCCTATAAGCCCGGCGATGTTATTACCTCGATGTCAGGGAAGACTATCGAGATCCTCAACACTGACGCGGAGGGTCGCCTGGTACTGGGCGACGCCCTGACCTACGCGAAGCAGCTTGGCTGCACGGTTCTCATTGACGCGGCGACCTTGACCGGCGCAGTGGCGATTGCTCTGGGCAACATTACGACTGGCGTGTTTGGATGGAACCAGGACTGGGTGAATCGTGTGCTAGCGGCGGCGCGGGTGGCCGGGGAAAAAATGTGGCAACTCCCCGTGGACGACGACTATCGCGAGCTTTACAAGAGCACCATCGCCGACCTCGCGAACACGGGCGGACGTCACGGTGGAGCGATTACCGCCGCTATGTTTGTCGGGGAATTCGCCGGCGACACCCCCTGGGTCCATCTCGACATCGCGGGCACGCGCTGGGCCAATGAGGAAAAGCCTTACCGTGCCAAGGGGCCTACGGGCCACGGCGTGCGGACACTCGTCGAGCTCTTGACAAATCTTTCGGCCTAGCCGCGGCATGTGACGCGGCGCAGAGAAGAAGAAGGTGAGTTTGACGTGGCGAGACCGCGTGCAGCTTGTCAACAGCGTCCTGTTTTGCGTGGTGGGCGCGCTGCTGATGGCTCGCTATTTCCTGGAACCTACCCCGTTGATGGCGTTGGTACTGGGAGTTGTGTTCCTGGCCCTAGGCTTGTATCGCCTGGCGCTGGCGAAGAGGGAGATGCAAAAGCGTGTCGGTGGGAATGATTAGCTCGCCCGTCCTGAGCCCTCTGGGCATCCTGCTGGCCATTGTGTTCGCGGTGCTCATGGCCAACCTGCTTTACTGGATGTTTAAGGTTCCGGCGCCCGTGGCCCAAGCCGTCGCCCATGCGCGCCGCAGCGTCAGCGGAATCAAACGGATTCTGGTCCCCACCCGCGGATCCGAGCACGACGAACGCGCCGTGGAGCTTGCCTGCCGGTTGGGGCAGGAGCAGAAATCGCAGATCATCCTCGCCTATGTCCTGGAAATTCCGTTGACCCTATCGCTTGGCACACCTCTGCCCGAAGAAGAGGCTATGGCTAGCAAGGCGATGCAACGCAGCGTCGAAATTGTGAGTGTGCACAATCTCGAAGCCATTCCGCGGGTCGAGCGCGACCGGGATGCGGGGCGGGGAATTCTGCGCACCGCGCAGGACCTCGACGTCGACTTGATCGTCATCGGCATGAACCCTGCCCGCAGTCACTTCGCCGATCCGCTGGGCCGAACCACGGAAACGCTGCTGCGCCGTTCCAGTTTTGAGGTCATCGTCGACAAACACCCTTCGCCGGGGGCCTCTTGAGAATCCGTTCCGCACGTGTGGGGGAGGGCTAAGCCCTCCTAACGCCGAGTGGGACGGAACGCTCCTGCCACGCAAGAGCACCGCGAGGGTCCTCCTCACGCCGGCTGCCCGGTGGGGTTCCCGTCCCGCCTGGCGGGATTGCCGGGACAGGTTCCGGCCCGCGCTTTCGGCGATTCCGCCTGGCGCGATGGTCGGGTTGAGGCGAAGCCCACGAGTTTGGCATATCGTGCCGATTGCTCCGAGCAGCACTCGCGGCTATGATGATGGCGGAAGACAGTGGCGCGCGCGACCGCACCCAGGGGGTCTCGTTTGCCGTCGTGGGTTCGTCTTCCTGAAAGGATTCACTGATACCCAGCCATGAAGATCATTGTCATCGGGTATGGCAGAGTCGGGTCGCAGTTTGTCAAAAAGTTCGATCGGCAGGCGAATGAAATAACGGTAGTCGACAAAGAACGCAGCGTTTTGAGTCAGCCGGACAATCCCCAGAACGTGCGCTTCCTGATCGGCAACGCCATTGATGAGGACTTGTTGCGCGAAGCGGGAGCAGATTCTGCCAATGTGATTCTTGCCCTGACTCGGGACGAAAATACCAACCTCATGATCGCGCAGATTGCCCGCGTTGTTTTCAACGTGCCGAAGGTGCTCGCCGTGGTTTACGACCCGCAGCGCGAAGCCTACTTTCATGAGGCGGGAATCGAGACACTGGCGGTCGCCGTGGCAGGCGCCGATCTGCTGATGGCGCGATTAACCGGCAAGTCCGGTGCGCCGGGCCTGACGCTCGATGCCTGGCGACCGAGCGGTGTAGAGAGCACCCGAGTGCCCCTGCGCTCACTGGAAGCTGCCGACGGATCCTTCTACGTTATTGTTGTGGGCGGAGGACTGGTGGGTTATTACCTGGCGCGGGCCCTGCTTCGGATCGGCCACGAAGTGACGATCATTGAGAACAGCCCCGACACCTACGAGATAGTTTCTCAGCAGATCGATTGTCCGGTGCTGCTGGGGGATGGCTCGGCGACGGCTGTGCTGGAGCGCGCGGGGGCCAGCCGTGCCAACCTGATGTGCGCAGTCAGCAACCACGACCAGGACAATCTGATTGCCTGCCAGGTGGCAAAATACCGGTTTGGGATCCCCAAGACCATTGCGCGTGTCAAAAATCCCAAGAACGAAGCCGTGATGCGACGCCTGGGGGTCGATACCACCGTCAGCTCGACGGGCATTATCACCAACGTCATTCAGAATGAGCTTCCCACGATTCCGGTCCACACCTTGGCGAACTTGGGTTCCTGCGGAGCAGAGATCATCGAGTATCACCTCACGCCCACATCTCCGGTGGTGGGCAAGCCGGCGCGAAAGGTGGCGCTGCCCCCTAACTGCAGCATGATCGGAGTGGTTCGCGGGACGCAGGCCATGACTTGTTTCGACTCTACCGTGTTCGCGAGTGGCGACACGGTGGTGGCTTTTGTTCAGCAGGAGCAAGCAGACGCCGTCCGCAAGATTCTGATGGGATCCTGAGGCCAGGCCGCACACTCGCCGGCCTGAGCGAAGAAACCCCTCTTACCCTCCGCCCGATCAGCGTTCTCGCCTGATTTCACATGTGCTCGGGAATCTCGATGCCCATCTGTTCGATGGCCAGACTAAGCGTGCGCTCCGTGAGGTAGACAAGGTAAAGCAGGAACTGCTGGCGGGCAAGGTCAGGTTCACTCAGGATGTGGTGGTGATGATAGAAGTTGTTGAAGGCTTGGGCGAGGCGGAAGGCATATTTCGCTACCACGGCAGGCTCTTCGCTGTTGATGGACTGCTCCACGACCAGCTCGAGCTGGCCAGCCAGTAGGGTCATTTCCCAGAACGCCCGCCCATCTTCTCCCGTGAAGAAACCCTGCAATTGCTCAGGGCTGAGCGCGAGCGGCGCTGTGGCACGGCCATCCTGGCCGTGCGGCACGGGCGGGACGCCCGTGCTACCAACGCCGGGAAAGCGCTCGGGTTGGAACTCCGGATGTGATTCCAGGAACTTCCGAAAGATATTCCGGGCGCGCACCACGCTGTATTGCAGGTAGGGTCCGGTTTCACCCTCGAAGGCCAGGGCTTCCTTGAAGTCGAAGGCGATGATCATGCGGCGAGAAAACTTCAAGAGGAAGTAACGCAGCGCTCCCACAGCAATCTTGCGCGCATAATCCTGCTGCTGGGCAGGGTCCTGGGTCATCTCGCGTGAGCGCACTTCCTCCGAGGCACGGGCGATGAGGGTGTCGATCAGGTCGTCGGCTTTGACGCCCTGTCCCTTGCGTCCGGAGACTTCCACGTAGGGCCGCTCGCGATCCTCATCGCTAAGCGCAATCCCCATCTCCTCGGCGCAACCCGGTGAGAGCCCCACCACTTCGTAGGCGAAATGGTGGAGGTTCGAGGCGCGTTCGTGGTAACCCAGCGTGTGGAGGGCGGCCTTCACGATGTTCTGGAGGTAGGACTGGCGCGTATCAATGACGGCGTAGGCGGCGCTGGCATGGCCAAACGGCGGCGCATCGGCTTGGCCGTTCAGGGCCGTCCGCCAAACCGAATGGCCGTCCGGGTAGCGGTGAAAGACCACGTAGCCAAAATCCTTTCCCAGCAGGGCAAACTTCCAAAGGTGATAGGCGATGTCTTTGCCGACGTAGGTCACGGTGCCGTTGGAGCGAACGATGATCTTGATGTCCTCGCCATCCGCCGGTTCGCTGTCCCCTTCGCCGGGAGCCTCAGCCAAGTCCATGACCCAGCACCCGGCATTCTTCCCAGTTTCCTCGAGGCGGATCGCCCCATTTTTCTTGAGCAGCTCGAAAGCGGACCTCCAGAAGTCGAGCTTGAGGATCTCGCTTTCCTGAACCAGCAGGTCGTATTGGATATTGATCCGCAACATCGTTTTCAGGTGGGCGTGAACAATCGCGGTGGAAATCACCTCAGCCAGGGCGGCGGGTTCGCTGTGGCCTTCTTCAATATCCTTGAGGACCTGGGAGCGCAGGTTCAGCGCTTCCTTGTTCGCCTCGTACCACTGAAAGACCCGCGCGTAGAGGTCCCAAGAGTAATAATCGAAGCGAGCCGACGTGTCTTGGATCAGGGCTCCGACCTCCTGCCGAGTTTTGCTCGCCAAATGGAGGAATCCCACGACCACGTCCGCAACCTGGACGCCGGTGTTGTCGATGTAGTTCTGCACTTCCACGGTCTCGCCACGGAAGCGTAGCAGGCGAACGAACGTGTCGCCCAGCACGGCGTTGCGAAGGTGGCCGATGTGTGCTGCCTTGTTCGGATTGATGCTGGTGTGTTCAACCAGAATCTTGCCGCGTGGCGTCGTGCGCGGTGCTGGCGAGGAGCAACGCCGGTCAAAAAGGCGTGCCGCAGTCTGCGCGCGATGGAGGTAGAAATTCAGGTAGCCGGCGCCGGCGACGGTCACACGCTCCACACCTTCCAGCGCGGAGAGTTGCGGAACAAGCTGTTCGGCGATTCTGCGCGGCGGCTGGCGCAACTGCTTTGCCAGTTCGAAGCAGGCTGCGAGCGAGATGTCGCCCATCTCCAGATTCGGGGGAGAGTCGAGGGCAGGCGGCTGGACCTCCAACTGGAAGACCCGGCGCACCGCCTCCACGAACGTTGCTTGAATCTTTTGTTGGATCTCCAGAAACAAGGATCTGCCCCCCTGCTGGCATTTGCTGGATGCGGCGCCGCGCACGACCTCGAAGTCCAACGCTACGGTGCGAAACGCCAGCGCTGCGATAAACGCCAGATTATAGCAGAGCCATCTCGGTTGGGGAGAATCCCTTGCCCGGCGGCAGCTCTTGAAGTTTCACTCCGAGGAGATGTGCTTGCAGGCCACAGGCTTTTCAACTACCTTTCTGCAATACCAAGGAGACACGTCATGATCCGGTTTCATCACCTATCGAACTGTGTCCAGGGCCGAAATCGTTCGGAACGATTCCTGGGAATGTGGCGGTGGGTCGCCGCGCTCGCGGGGTTCGCGTTCCTGGCGACATTGATCGCAGCGTCGCCGGCCACGCGCGGTGACTTCGAAGGCGATTCTGACGTCGGCGGGCCGCTGCGCGCCGGGTCGGTAACGTTCGACGCATCGCGTGGTGAATACCGCATTACGGGTGGCGGCGCCAACATGGGGAACCAGACGGATGCCTTCCATTTCCTGTGGCGGCGGGCTTCCGGCGATTTGACCTTGATGGCGAACGTGCGCTTTCTGCATCCCGGCGGCAACGAACATCGCAAGGCGGGCTGGATGGTGCGGCAAGGGCTGGGCCCGAGCGCACCTTACGCTGACCTGGTTGTGCATGGGAGCGGGCTCACCAGCCTGCAATATCGCCTGGCCGAGGGCGGCGCCACGCAGGAGATTGAGTCGAAGATTTCCATGCCGGAAACCATCCGGCTGGTCCGCCTGGGGAACACGTTTTCGCTATGGGCGTCGCGCGCGGGCGGGCAGCTCGAGCCGGCCGGTTCGGTCGAAGTCCCTCTCGATGACCCCGTGTATGTGGGCCTGGCCGTGTGTGCTCATGACGCCGAAGCCCTGGAGGAAGCCGTGTTCTCAAACCTGAGCATCGTCGGAGGTAGGCCGGAAGAAGAGCGCGACCAGGCCGTGGAAAGCCGCTTGGAGATTATCTCCGTCGACGGGCGTGAGCGGCGTACCGTCTATCACGCTGAGAAACGTTTCGAGGCGCCAAGCTGGTCGCGTGACGGCAAGTTCCTGCTCTTCAACAGCGACGGGCGAATTTATACACTACCACTGGAAGGCGGCCAGCCTCGCCTCCTGGATACGGGGGAGGCGATTCATTGCAACAACGATCATGGGTTCTCACCGGACGGCAGGTGGCTCGCGATCAGCAATTCGCCCGGCGAGAGTTCACTGATCTATGTGCTCCCAGCCAGCGGCGGGAAGCCACGGCAGGTGACGGAGCGCGGACCGTCTTACTGGCATGGCTGGTCTCCGGATGGCAAGACGCTGGCGTATTGCGCGGAGCGAGGCGGCAACTTCGATGTCTACACGATTCCCGTTGAGGGCGGCAAGGAACGGCGGCTAACGGATGCGCCGGGTCTGGACGACGGTCCGGATTATTCTCCGGATGGCCAATACATTTACTTCAACTCGGAGCGCACGGGCTGGATGCAGATCTGGCGAATGCGGCCCGATGGAACCGCCCAGGAGCAAGTGACCCACGACGATTACGCCAACTGGTTTGCTCACCCTTCACCCGATGGGAAATGGCTGGTGTTCATTTCTTTCGACAAGCAGGTGAAAGGACACCCACCCAACAAGGACGTCATGCTGCGTCTCATACCCACGGCGGGCGGTGAGCCGCACGTCCTGGTGAAACTCTTCGGAGGGCAGGGAACGATGAACGTGCCGTCCTGGTCGCCGGACAGCAAACATCTGGCCTTCGTGAGTTATCGTCTGCTCAAACCCTAGTCCCGTGCCCGCCTGGTTAGGTTTTTTTCGGAAGCGTTCGAAGCCAACCGAAGCGCCGTGTGGGGAGAGCGGGTTCGGGACTTCTTTAGGCGGTCACGGGACTAGCCGCGCGAGCCGGGTCATCCCGACACAGAGAAGCTGTGAAAAATTACTAGCTTAACCGCCGAGGCGCTGAGACGCAGAGAAAAGGCCTTTTGTTTTCAAATCTCCGCGCCTCCGCGCCTCTGCGGTGAGAAGGATCTCAGGGGATTTTTTCACAGCTTCAGAACATCGGGACAGGTTCCCGCCCCGTCGCTGTCGGGGCAGGCCCTGCACCATCTGGTACAGGGCGGGCTCCGGAGGGAATCCGCTCGGCCGGTCTGGCCGGGGCCGCGCTCTCCTGCGTGCGCGCGGCTCGGTGCAGAGGGTCTTGCAGTGTGAGTGGTTAGACGCCAGACGCGCAGGGGGGTAGTGTGTCAGTTTCAGTTGTTCCGGTTGACGTCGTATATCCCCTCTTCCGGAAAGTGGGCAAGGAGAGATTGAGGTGTCAGTGAAAGGCTGTTTCCGAACTGTGACGATACGGGAGTTGAGCGACTTCTCCCCACCCTACGGCGTTGCTCGGGGGTGAACCTGGTTGACAGTCACAAGGCACCAGGAGGTTGCGCCGACCTTCGGTGCCGTGTACGATTAAGCGTAAGCTAGCTACGCGTGCGATCTTCAGTCACTGGCACAATGATGCGGTCTCGACAAATCGCTTTTGGGGATCGACTCCCAGGGGAATGATGCGGTCCTTACCCAGCCACTTCAAACTGCGCTGTCGTTGCAGCCCGCTGCCGATACTCATCCTACTTCTCACTGTCACTCCCGTTGCGACTGTCCACGCGGAACAGTGGCAAAAACTCAACGTACAGGGCTACGTCAACGACTTTGCCGGCGTGCTCAATGCGACGACTGTGGATGGACTTACTCGACTTAACGCGGAGGTCGATCAAAAAGCCAAGGCCCAGATCGCGGTAGTCACTATTAAGACTCTGGAAGGTGACACGGTGGAAGACTTCGCCAATCACCTTTTTAAGAAGTGGGGCGTGGGGTACAAGGGGACGGACCGTGGCGTGATGGTCCTGCTTGCCACGGATGATCACAAGTACTGGACCGAGGTCGGCTACGGCCTCGAACCCATCCTTCCTGACGGCAAGGTGGGCGGTTTCGGACGCGACATGGTTCCGCTGTTGCGCCAGGGCAACTACAACAACGCCGTCATGCAAATGGTGAGCCAGATCGCAGGGGTGATTGCGCAGGACAGCCACGTTTCCCTGGAAAGCCTGGCCGAATCCCATTCGGCCTTTCCTGCCGCCCGCGATGGCGGGGGGCAGGAATTGCACCTGACCATCGGAAAGATCATTTTTCTTCTCATTATTATCATCGTCGTGGCGCCCATCTTGCTCAGGTTCCTAGGTCCATTCTTGCTGCTGTCTCTCTTGACTGGAGGCGGAGGACGCCGAGGCGGCGGCTGGGGTGGAGGTGGTTTTGGGGGAGGCGGTGGAGGCTTCGGGGGTTTTGGTGGAGGTTCCTCGGGTGGGGGTGGAGCTGGCGGAGGCTGGTAACAAATTACCCCAGAGAGAGACTCTCCGGGAGCGAGAACCATGATAGCAGAGCAAAACCTGGCAGACCTGGTAACCAGATTGAAGAATGCCGCGGGAAGCAACCTGCTGTCCGTAATACTCTACGGTTCCGCGGCAACGGGAGAGTTCCACCCGGGGCATTCCGACTTGAACGTCCTCTGCATCATGCAGAGTCTTAGCGGGGACGATTTGAGCAAGTTGCACGCTGCTTCGGCCTGGTGGGCCAAGAAGGGACACCCCGCGCCGCTATTCTTCACACTCAGCGAGCTTCAACATTCCGCCGATATTTTCGCAATCGAACTGTTGGACATCAAGGCGGCTCACCGAGTTCTTCACGGCGAAGACGTGATTGCCTCGCTCCACGTTCCGATGGATCTTCACCGCCTGCACGTGGAAAGGGAGTTGCGGAACAATACGTTGCGCTTGCGGCAGCGATACGTGATGCACCCCGCTGACTCCCGGAAGACCCTGGAACTGATGACCTCATCCATTTCAACATTCGCCGCGCTGTTCCGGCATGCCTTGATTGCTCTGGGGGAGGATCCACCGCCAACCAAGAGGACTACGATGGACCGCATGGGGTCCGTGCTGGGGTTTGATCCCTCTCCCTTTCACACCATCTTCGAGATTCGTGAAGGGCGCAAGCGTGAACGCGATGTGGATGTCCAAGCAACATTCGACGCATACCTGGACAGGGTCGCCAAGGTCACGGAAGAGATTGACCGCCGGCTGGCAGTTCCACCGGCAAATGGATAAAAAAGGCAATTCTGGTGGGCGTCTTAAAGCTCTGGCCCCTGAATTCTGAGGAGGAAGGTCATGAAGATACTGCTGGCGGTGGTGGGATTAGTGGTGGGATTACTGGTGCTGATTGCCCTCATTATTGGAGGGTCTTACGTCAGCAGCCGAAACGAAATGGTCCGCAAAAATGAAGCCATCAAACAAGCATGGTCACAGGTAGATGTAGTGCTGCAGCGGCGCGCCGACCTGATTCCGAACCTCGTGGCAACCGTGAAAGGTTACGCGCAGCAGGAGCAGAAAGTGTTTGGAGACGTCGCCAATGCCCGCGCCGCCTTGTTGAATGCCCGAACGCCGGCAGACAAGATCGCTGCGAATGGCCAATTGGATGGCGCCCTGGGCAGGCTGCTGGCAATCGTCGAGAACTATCCCAATCTCAAATCCAATCAGAACTTCCTGGCCCTACAGGACGAGCTGGCCGGGAGCGAAAACCGCATCGCCGTTGAACGCCGCCGGTATAACGAGGCCATCCAGGATTACAACACCTTCATCGGCCTTTTCCCCAATAGCATCTTTGCCGGGTGGGCTGGATTCCAACGGAATAACGACTACTTTGCGGCTTCAGAAGCTGCGCGCCAAGCTCCCAAGGTGGATTTCAGCATGCCTAAGCAGTGATCCACGGTTACACCAGAGAGAGCAGGCCGTCGCCTTTCACGTCTTGATGGGCAAGGCTCCTTTTCAGGCGACACAAAATAATCGGCAAAAGCATTTCCCATGTGACTTCTCGCCGAGAGGCGCGGAGATTTGAGGATAACAGGGATTTCTTTCCGCGTCTCGGCGGCTTTACGTTGAATCGGCGCCTTCGCTGCGACGGATCAAACTGCCCCACTCGCGCCGGGGCCAGACCTTGACTTTCCGCGCCGCTTTTATTAGCATAGTGATGAATTAATGAACGGGTATCTTCCTCCCACTATTGCCAAAGGGCGGCATTCCGCCGAATCCCGTGCTCTCTGCATCTTTTGAAATGGAGGCGTGTCTAACATTTCGAACCCTATGGTGACCAGTGTCAGGATACGAAAGGGAGTCCAGGCGCTCGTCGGCACTTATGATGGAAACCTGAAGCTGCTGGAGCGATGCTTTCAGGTTTCCGCTCATTTGGGTGAGGAGACGCTGGAGATCGAAGGTGAAGAAGCGAACGTGCGCCGCGCGCAGCGTCTGGTGGAGGAATACTCGGAGCTGGTCGAGAAAGGGACGCGCTTCGAAAGCGCCGAAATCGAAGGCTATCTGCGCATCATGAGTCAGGACCCGGACGCCACTTTGAAAGGTCTGGCGGAAGCGGGACGTCCTCGGACCTTCGGGAAGAAGTCGATCACGCCGAAGAGCCTGAATCAGCGCAGTTACGTGGATGCCATCGAGCGCCACGACATGGTGTTCGGCATCGGCCCGTCGGGCACCGGCAAAACTTATCTGGCCGTGGCCATGGCGGTGGATGCGCTCCTCACCAAAGAGGTCAGCCGCATCATCCTGGCGCGCCCCGCGGTGGAGGCCGGCGAGCGCTTGGGATTCCTGCCCGGCACGCTGCAGGAGAAAATCAATCCCTATTTGCGCCCGCTCTACGATGCCCTTTATGACGTGCTGGATCCTGACCGCGTGGAGCGATATCTGGAAAAAGGCATCATCGAGATTGCGCCCATCGCCTTTATGCGCGGGCGGACTTTGAACGACGCTTTTGTGATTCTGGACGAAGCGCAAAACACCACCAGCGAGCAGATGAAGATGTTCCTGACGCGCCTGGGCTTTAATTCCAAGGCCGTGGTCACGGGCGACGTCACGCAGATCGATCTTCCTAACGGGCGGCGCTCCGGGCTGATTGAGGCGGTGGACGTTGTGGCCAAGGTCCCCGGTATCAGCTTTGTTTATTTCAACGAGCGGGACGTGGTGCGGCACAACCTGGTGCAACGTATCATCCGCGCGTACGAGGAGTACGATCAGATGCGAGCCGCCAAAAGCAATGACGAGCAGAAGTGAGGTAGCAGGACGCGTGGCCGCCCAGCCCACGCGGACGAGGTCAGATGCTCCTCAACCAGCAGAAGCGTTACGCGTTGCGCCTCTCCCCCTTACACGTCTACGTGCGGAGTTTGAAGCGGCGGCTGCAATTGGGAAGGGGCGATTTCAACATCTGCTTCGTGGACGACGGCGCCATCCGGCGGATGAACGCGGCCTACCGCGGCCAGGACCGCGCCACCGACGTCCTCTCCTTTCCGTGGGGTGAGCACGCCCGGTCGAGCCTCGCCGCGGCGCGACGACCCGCAAAGACAAGCCGCCCGGTACGAGCTGAGTTCATAGGTTTTCTGGGCGACATAGTAATCTCCGTGGAGGCGGCCCGGCGGAATGCGCGAGGCGAAGGGCATTCGACACTCGACGAGATCCGCTGGCTGATCTTGCACGGCGTGCTTCATTTGTTGGGTTATGACCACGAGTCAGATAGCGGGGAAATGACGGCGCTCGAACTGGCCTTGCGCGAGCAACTGGGCGTGGCCGCCGGACGTGGACGAAACGGGAGCAAGTAGATTCATCTTATGGATCAATGGTTCCTCCTTACGATCGCCTGGGCCGCAGTCCTGGCAGTGTTGTTGACGCTGGGTTCCGTGGCATCCTACCTGCGGCTGTTGATGCGACGCCTGACCCCTGTGGGAGCCCGCAAGGTCTTTGGGTCCAGCGAGGGCGGGCGCATCCGGCCTGACCGCGAGCGCGTGGGCGTGTCGATTTCCGCCTTGCACGGCGCGGCCATGCACCTGTTCGCGGTGGGCTTGACGGGGTTACTGATCGTGCGGCGGCCGGAGCACGTGTGGAGTGACATCGGCACGGCCTTGCTGATCGTGCTGGCTGCCGTGGCGATCGCCGATCAACTGATCCCTTTCCTGCTCGTGGTGCGGCACGACGAGCCGGAGGTTATCCTGGAGCACTGGATGCCCACCCTTCGCCGTGCTGTCATCTGGGCGCTGCCGCTCACCTTTCCCGTCCTCATTTCGAGAACCATCGCGCGGTTGCTCGAACCGACGGAGCCGGAGCCGGAGCCGCCCTCGCCGCAGGAAAATCTGCAGGAGCTGATCGCGGCGGGGGAGCAGGAAGGCCTGATCGAAAAGGGCGAGGGCGAGTTAATGCAATCGGTGGTCGAATTCGGCAACAAGATCGTGCGCGAGGTGATGACGCCGCGGCCCGAAATCGCCGCCATCGAAATCAATTCCTCGATTGAAGACCTGCGCAAGTTGATTCGCAGCAAACGCTTGACGCGGTACCCGGTCTACTCCGGCCAAGTGGATCACATTGAGGGCCTCGTGAGTGTTCGTGACCTGACGGAGTTGGCACCGGAGGAGCAGCAGCGCGTTCTGCTCCGCAGCCTAGTGCGGCCCGTGCCCTTTGTTCCGGAAACTAAGCCCGTCACGGACCTGTTGAAAGAATTACAGCAGTCCACGACGCAGATGGCGATCGTGATTGACGAATACGGCAGCGTGACGGGGCTGATCACTATCGAAGATCTGCTCGAGGAGATCGTGGGAGAAATCCGCGATGAAGTGGAGCCCCACGCGCGCGACATCGTAAAGGAATCCGCGTCGAGTTATATCGTCTCCGGACATGCCGAGCTGGCACAGATTGCGGACGAGCTGCACGTTCCGCTGGAAGGGCGCGATTACTCGACGGTCGCCGGCCTGGTGATGACTCACCTGGGACACGTGCCCGCCGCAGGCGAAAAAGTGGAGAGCAATGGCCTGACCTTTGAAGTGTTGGAAGCGAACCAGCGGACCGTGCTCAAGGTGCGGATGAGAGTCACGCCCACCCAGCCTTCCACAACTCCCACCCATGTCTGAGGAAACCTCGTTCAAATCGGGATTCGTCGCCGTCGTGGGACGGCCCAACGCCGGGAAGAGTACGCTCGTCAACGCCCTGGTGGGGTCGAAGGTTTCGATTGTGACGCCCGTCCCCCAGACCACGCGCAATCGCATCCTCGGGATCCTGAACCGCCCCGAGACGCAGGTGATCCTGATGGATACCCCGGGTGTCCACAAGCCGTTCTCCCGGTTAAACCAACAGATGATGAACTTTGTGCGCCAAGCCTTGGCGGATCGGGACCTCGCGGTGCTGATTGTGGACGCGAGCGAGAAGTTCGGCAAGGGCGATGAGTTCGTAATCGAACTCTTGAAGGAATATACGCCGCGCACGATTCTGGCCTTGAACAAGATTGATCGCGTGAACAAGCCCGATTTGTTGCCTTTGATAGACCGTTATTCGAATCTGCACAGCTTTGAGGAGATTTTTCCAATCTCGGCGTTGCACGGTGAGGGGCTGGAGGAATTGCTCGCTGCGCTCATCCAGAGGCTGCCTGAGGGTCCGCAGTATTTTCCTCCGGATGAATACACCGACCAGCCGGAACGCTTCCTAGCGGGCGAAATCATTCGCGAGAAGGTCATCCGGCACACGAAGCACGAATTGCCTTACGTGACGGCCGTGCTGCTTGATCAGTTCGAGGAAGGCGAGGCGATCACGCGGCTCCACGCCACCATTGTGGTGGAGAAGGAATCGCAAAAACCCATCGTGATCGGAGCGCGCGGCGCCCGCCTGAAGGAGATCGGCAGCGAAGCGCGGCTGGAGCTGGAGAAACTCTTCCCCCCCAAAGTTTTTCTGGAACTCTACGTGAAAGTCGAACCGCATTGGCGCGACAATCGCGCCGTGATCGCGGAACTGGACTACCGCAGCGAGAGCGGGGCGTGAACTATTTGGGATTTGCGATTTTAGATTTCTGATTGGTGAGGCAGGCCCTTTGCCCCGTGCTACTTCTCTAACTCCTTCGGCTTTTTCACCTTCTTCAACCGGTTGAAGGAGTCAAAAAGTTGAAAGAGCCCCCTGCCGGGCTCCCGACGGTGTCGGGACAAGTTCCGCGCGAGGCTACTACTCGCTACCGAGCCGACGCGGTCGCGAGGTCGTACACCCGCCGGATGCTTAGCGGCCCCGCCAGCGAGGGATCTTCGAAGCGCGAGACCACATAGAGTTGTTTGCCGTCCGGGGTGAGACGGTAGGTTTCCGTGAGCTTTCCGGAGTGCCTGAGCTTGCTCTCCGCGATCAAGGAGTTTCCATCCCACTCCGTCTTGGTCGAGGTTTTCCTCCCATCCGCATCCGTTTCTTGGTGTTTCTTCCCGTCCGGGTAGAAAGTCCGGGCGTGCCCCGTGTCGTCACTGATCACGATCTGCTGTTCGCGCTGGTCAATCTTCAGGAACCCCGGGTCCGCAGCTAACTCGTCCCACTCCTCACTGCTCACGCCTCCGCCTTGATGCGCCATGCCGCCGTGGCGGCCTGTTCCACCCCCGATCGGCCCGCCGATTCCAACCCGCCCGATTCCGACACCGATGCCACCTCCCGGGTAGCCTCCACCCGGGTAGGTACCACCTGGGTAGGTGCCGCCGCTCGGGTAACCGCCACCCGAATCGCGGCGCGCGCTGGCGCTCTTCTCTTGGGCGTCGCGAACCTTGTCCCGCGCGTCGTCGCTCTGATCCTGATTGAAGTTCCAAACGCCCTTCAGTTGAGACTTGTCGGCCGCGCGCGAAACCCCTACGAGCCCCGCCACGAGAAAGCAAGTCGCAAGTGGAATGGATGCCCTTGCCGGAAAGCTGGGAAACCTACTCATCGCTTAATACCCCCATCGCTCGCATCCTGCCCGATCCTCTCCCCTTCGATTCTGCGCCCATCCGGCTGGTTGTCTGGCGTCAGGGCGATGGGGGATGCTCATGGCCGGATGTCCTGCGAGAGACGGGCACCGGAGCGGCCCCGGCGTTACGCTTGCGAGGGTGGGGCCTGCCCTAGGTAGGCCCGCTGCAGGAACTCCTTGAACCACTCGCGCTCTCGGAAGAAGTTAAGCTCGGCATCGGCGAGGACGTACTCGTACCGAGGCAAGGTTCCAGCCTCCCGGCTCGTCTCCAGCCATCTCCTGCAATCTGGTTCATTCCGCATGAATGAACCAAGACAGGCCAGGTTGTAGGCTCCAGCCCCCGGCTTTATCTCTTCGGCGCGCATAAGTTTCTCGCGTGCATCGCCGAGACAGCGGCGGGCGTCTTCGCCAGTCTTGATCTTCGCCTGGCCCAGGAGCGCAAGGGCCCAGTTATTGAGAGCTTCGTGCTCGTCCGGCTTGATCGCCAAGGCGGCGGCGAACTTCTCGCCCGCCAGACTGTACAGGTTGTCCACCTCCTCCCCTGCCTTGGTCTCCGCCCGGTCTGAGAGCGCAAGGCCCCAGTTGTTGAGAGCTTCGTACTTGTCCGGCCTGATCGCCAAGGCAGCAGCGTACTTCTGGCCCGCCCGCCTGTACAGCCGGTCCGCTAGCTCCTCCGTCTTGGTCTTTGCCTGGGCTGCGAGCGCAACGCCCCAGTTGTACAGAGCTTCGTGCTTGTCCGGCTTGATCGCCAAGGCGGCGGCGTACTTCTCGCCCGCCAGCCTGTACAGCCTGGCCGCTAGCTCCTCCTTCTTGGTCTTCGCCTGGGCCGCGAGCGCAACGCCCCAGTTGTACAGAGCTTCGTGCTTGTCCGGCTTGATGGCCAAGGCGGCGGCGTACTTCTCGCCCGCCAGACTGTACAGCCGGTCCGCTTCCTCCCCCGTCCGGGTCTTCGCCTGGTCTGCGAGCGCCACGCCCCAGTTGTTGAGAGCTTCGTGTTTGTCCGGCTTGATCGCCAAGGCGGCGGCGTACTTCTCGCCCGCCAGACTGTACAGCCTGTCCGCTTCCTCCCCCGTCTGGGTCTTCGCGTGGTCTGAGAGCGCCACGCCCCAGTTGTTGAGAGCTTCGTGTTTGTCCGGCTTGCTGGCCAAGGCGGCGGCGTAACTCTCGCCCGCCAGCGTGTACAGCCTGCCCGCTTCCTCCCCCGTCTGGGCCTTCGCGTGGTCTGAGAGCGCATTACCTTGCGCTATGTAGGACCACGCCAGCGCGTGGGCCAGCTCGGGAGGCAGGGGACCGCTATGCTCTTTCGCAAGCCCGAATATCCCTTCGTAGTCGCCTGCCACGAGCATGCCTACGGCACCAACAGCGGTCCTAATACACGGCTCAAAATCGGCGATCGCGCGTCGAATCCACTTTCGAGGAGTGGCAGTCAGCTCCTCTTGTGGCGCATCCGTGAACTCCATGGGCAGACGGAATGGGGCCAGCATCTCAAAGGTACCGTCCAAATGGGTGAAAGGATGCTGTACCAGTGAAGGCGGGAAGATTCCGAGTTTCTGTGTCAGGGTAACAAAGAAGGAGTCTGCGTCCCATCCCTCGGTGAAGAAAGCATCTTTGCCCTCGACCAGTAGCTTCTCGCGCAGATGCGGAGCAGGCCCGCTATCTTTGTACCCCACCCAAAAAAGACCGTTGTCAAACCGGTCCACTTTCGCCAGCTCGTCGAACACGGGGTCGTTCTCGCCGCTGTAACCTACAACGATCCAGACTCGGCCCTGGCCGGCGTCTTGAAAGACCGGGCCCAGACGGCGCGAATGCCTTTCACATGCGGCTTTTGTGTTCATCAACACGAAGCCCGTGCGCTGGCCGTGCAGGTGGAAAACAGCCCTATCTGGAACATCGGCGAGACTTAGAAACTGGGAAGCGGCAAAATCGTAGACGGCTGGAAGCTCTCCAAGCAGGGCACAGGCACGCATGACAAGTGGATCGAAGTTCGTCGTGAGGACGTGGTCAACATAGCCGTGCTTCATCAGGCACGCGATGCCGATGTGAGCCCAGTTAATCTTGGCTTTATCCACATATTCGGCAACAAGCTCGCGTCGCTCGCCAAGCGTCAGCTCCGCCATGCATTGGGGATAGGTCTTCTCAGAAGCACGCCGGAAGGCTTGCGGGTAACGCTGCTCGATGATCTCGACGAAACCCGCCGCGTCGGGGATGCCGCCTTCCACCGAGCATCCAGCTCCGATCAGAAGACTGCAGCCCCGTCCCCGGAGCGGCGGGTCGCGGAGAGATTCTACGATGTCCTCTATGGAGCGCCGAAAGCTCATATCGTCATCCGTGCCTCTGGTTGCGCTACATCATAGGTCCAGTTATCGGTGTTTCCTAGGTTGGTGGCGCGTGAGCGGGCGAGGTCCACTAGCCTCCGATCGGAATCCCCAGAGACTTCATCTTGCGGTAGAGGTGGCTGCGTTCCAGGCCCAGGACCTCGGCGGTGCGGCTCACGTTTCCCTGGTTCTCTTCGAGCTTGCGCAGAATGTAGTCGCGCTCGTAAGCGGCGCGGGCTTCCTGTAAAGTCGAGAAGCCGCCCGTCACGGACTTGACGGGGCTGGAGCGCGCATGATTGTGGTGCAGGGAAGGGGGAAGGTGCCGCCGTTCAATTCTCTCGCCCGGCACCATGATCACCAGCCGCTCCACAAGATTCTTGAGTTCGCGAACATTCCCGGGCCATCGGTAGCCGCACAGGACTTCCATCGCTGCCTCCGCGAAGTTTTTGGGACGGCGTCCATAGGCGCGCGCGAACTCCGCCAGGAAATAGTTGGCCAGAGCGGGGATATCCTCCGCGTGCTCCCGCAGCGGGGGAACATAAAAAGGAATGACGTTGAGGCGATAGAAGAGATCCTCGCGGAAATTGCCTTTTTGAATCTCGTCGTCGACCCGCTTGTTGGTGGCGGCGATGACGCGCACGTCAACCGTAAGGTTGTTGCCGGAACCGACCGGCGTGAAGCGCTGCTCTTCGATGACGCGCAGGACTTTGGACTGCGTGCGCAAGCTCATGTCGCCCACTTCGTCCAGGAACAAGGACCCCTCGTGGGCTTGCTCGAACTTGCCGACCTTATCATCGAGCGCACCCGTAAAGGAGCCTTTGACGTGTCCGAAAAGTTCGCTTTCGATGAGCTCTTCGGGAATCGCCGCGCAGTTGACTTCCACGAAAGCCTGCTCAGCGCGTTGGCTCAGATTGTGCAGCGCGTGCGCCACCAGTTCCTTTCCCGTGCCGCTCTCTCCGTAAATCAGCACCCGGCCGTTGGTGGGCGCCGCGAGCGCCAACTGCTGGCGCAAGGCCTTCATGGGGACGCTGTCGCCGATGATGCGGTCACGGCCCCGTAGTTCCTCGCGCAATCCGCGGTTTTGGGCGGCCAGGCGGGATTGCTCCAGCGCGTGTCGCAAGGTCAGCAGAGTCTTCTCGATGGAAAGAGGCTTTTCGATGAAATCGAAGGCGCCCAGCTTGGTGGCGCGGACGGCAGTTTCGATGGTCCCGTGGCCGGAGATCATGATGACCGTGGGAGGGTCTGCGAACGTTTGGATTTTCTCGAGTGCTTGGATGCCGTCCAGGCCCGGCAGCCAAATGTCGAGCAACACCACGTCGTACTTGTTCGTGGCAAGGGATTCCAGGCAGGCCTCAGCGCTTTCCACGGATGCGACACCGTATCCTTCGTCCTGAAGAACATCCGTGAGCGACTCGCGGATTCCGGGTTCGTCGTCAACGATAAGGACCGAGTGTTTCATCTATTTATGTGCAGCCGGGCTTCGCGAGCCGGGCCCGGGCAGGCCCTTTCAGGGGGTCTTTGTCCGCTCCGCCACTTCCGGCCCGAATTGCTGGAAGTGCTTCAGGTTCCAGGTATAGAGCGTGTCCGCCCGAGCCTTCAGCGCGCAACGTGCTAGCAAGGCGTCGTAGATCGCGCCTCCGACAATTCCCGCAGCGGCGGATTCCACGATCGCCGCGTAGTATTCCTGGTCATCGAGCGCTACGATGGCCAGGCGCTCCCGAATATTCCCAAGCAGAAGCAAGGCTTGCTCGCCACTCAGCCGGTGCTTGCCGGGCAGCCGCGTAAGCGTTGAATATACCTCCGCCAGACTGTGCGCTCCACAGCAACCGTGCCTTTTGTCGGTTTTGACAAAGGCCGCCAGGCTGGCCGCGTGGTGTTCATGATCCTCGAGGAAGGCCGCAATCAAGACCGAAGTGTCGAAGAAAACCCTCAATGGCTCTTTCCCATATTATCCTGGTCGCGCTCGCGCCGCACTTGGCGCCGGGTGTCCTCGACCACGGATTCGGCAAGGGGCTCACCCGCGCGGTACACCCAAATTCCGTTTTTCTTCCGCAGTGGCGCGTTGCCCCGGATGGGGCGCAGGGTGATCTCCTCACCCCGGCTCTCGACCTCCAAGGCGTCGCCGGGACTGAGTTGTAGCTCGTCCCGCAAAGGCTTGGGGAGAACCACGCGGCCGGCCTTGTCCAAAGTGAGCTTAGCAACCATAGTGGCATTCTAGAATGGAAGATGCCATTTGTAAATGGCATTCCCAGCTGCGGTACTATGCAGAAGGCGGTAAGCAGAAGGCAGTACGCAGTGGGAAGCCAGCGCCGCCTGGGAGTCCCGACAAAGTCGGGAGAAGCATTTCGCCTCCCGTCTCCTGAATTCCGACTCCTATCCTTTCCTGTTCGCCGCCACCCGTTCCCTGTTTTCCTGCCCCCTAAATCCTAAATCCTAGATCCTAAGTCCTTTTCTTTCATCAACATCGTGACAGGAAATCTATAACTTGCTTCTTTTCAACAACATCGTGGCAAGCCTACAAAGTGACATTTTTTCTCACTTTGTTTTCAATAACATCGTGAGACTTACCTTCATCTTGGGGCCCCCTTTTTTTCGTCACCCTGGCTACGGCAGTATAAGCTAACCCTTTTTATCGGAAGTATGTCCTTTACGCAAGGGAGAGGAGTGTATCTAATGGAAAGAGATTGTCTTAGATTCCCAGATCGAAAATCGCGACAGGCGTCCAATGACGCAACAGGCATACAGGTACTAATTGGACGGGCTAGGGAATTCCTTGGAAAGGTGCTGAACTATTTCGGTATCCCTAACCCTGTTGCAGACGTTGTTATCACCGATCAACTAACTGGCTGTATGATAGAGGTAAAATCTCGGTCCCTCTACACCAAATTGTCGGTGAACGGAAGAGACTATTATTTTGACCGGCTGACCGGAAAATTCGGTGGAACCGGTTCCGGGTGCTAACCCACTTTTTGGTTACAGGTGGGAGTCAGCTCCAGAATCAACGTCTTCTCCATATTGTCGTAGTCAGCCGTGGCAGCGGTAACGAAATGAGTTGCGCCACTTCTTGTTATGCAGGGATTGTCTCCATTCAGATGGTCAAGGAGCCTACTCCTAATGTCTCCTTTCCCTACATAAATCCATTGACCTTGTTTGAAGAGGCCATAGCATCCCATCTGACCGGGAGTGATAGCCTCGACGTTTGTCCTAGTGAAAATAGTCGGTTGCTGATTTGGAAAAGGCACTGGATACTCCATTTTGGGCACACTTCACCCTTTCAGGCTTTGCCCAACTTTTCACTTGACAGAGGTGGAGGAGTAATTCTAAGATGGAATTGGTTCAGGATTCCATCGAAGGTTCCACCTTTCCCCTTTCAAGTGACACAGACGAGGCAACCATGCAGGTTGCCGACTGTGTCGCGTTTATTGGAGCACGATGGTCACTATCTTGTCAAGTGGAACTTTGTCCCAGCCCGAGCCGTGGGGCACATATCTAGCCCTTCCACAATAGGTTGGGCCAGTCTCAAAAAATCTTTGAAAAGTGTGATTTTTTACTTGACACAAGCCTTGCGGTAGGTATAGAATTATGTCATGAAAAATAAGGATGAAAGACACAATCTATCGAAGTCGGTCACCATCGAGGAGATTCCACCTGCGTGTTCCGATTAACTTGCCGCCGTGGAACTCCTAGAGGAACTGCGCTGGGGAAAGACTCCCGCGTGCATCCACTGCGGAAGCGTGGCGGTTTATAAGATGACCGATGCGGCGACTGGCAAACGAAACAAGCGGTTTCTCTGGCGCTGCCATGACTGCAAGGAGCAATACACGGTGCGCATTGGCACGGTCTATGAAGAGAGCCGCCTTGACCTTCGCCACTGGTGCTATGCGTTTTGGCGTGCTTCTACATCGAAGAAAGGTGTGGCCGCCCTTGAGATCAAGCGCCATTGCCAAATCAGCTACAAGTCGGCACTCTTCCTCATGAACCGTATTCGCTTTGCGATGGCTCCAGATCAAGCCACGGCGCCGAAACTGACGGGTACGGTTGAATGTGACGAAACTTACATCGGCGGCAGACCGCGCTATCATGGGCAGAGCCTGCCGGGACGCGGTACGAGAAAGACGCCGGTGTTCGCGGCTGTGCAGCGGCAGGGCGAAATCCGACGGCGCGTGGTCGCTGACGTTAGCGGCAAAACCCTAAAGGCAGCCATTCGTGAGGTAGTCGATCCGAATGCGCGGATTTGCACGGACGACTTCTCCGCGTATGACGGCATCGGGAAAGAATTCGCTGGCGGTCATCGTAGAGTCCGGCACACCAAGAGGGAGTATGTCCGGGGAACTGCGCACACGAATACAGCGGAATCGTCATTTGCAATCATCAAGCGCGGGATCGTGGGCGTGTACCACAATGTCAGCAAGGAATACTTGCACCGCTACTTATGGCAGTTCGACTTTCTGTGGAACAACCGTAGCCTGAATGACGGAGAACGAACAGTAGCGGCAATCCAAGCGGCTGAAGGAAGGCGGCTTATGTACAAGCAGCCACTTGCTGGATGAGTGCGGGGGACCGGATTCGAACCGGCACGGGCTTGCGCCCACATGCTTCCAAGGCATGAGCGCATACCGTTCCGCCACCCCCGCACAGGAGGTTGTCCGTGATCAACCATGCTATAATACTCCTTAAGGGACGGGCCTTGGAAGCCCCGCCGCCTTGGGAGGACAAAACAATGCAAAGAGTAGCGCTGTTTGTAGACGGCGCCAATATGTTCTACGCACAGCGGGATAACCACTGGCATATAGATTGGCGCTTGGTTTTTAACTTCTTTACGGACAACAAAGAAAAGGCTGCCGCTTACTATTTCACCGCAACGCCCCCGGTAGGAGACCCTGAAAGAGTTACGAAGTATCGCCGCTTCAAGACGGCTCTCCAGAGCATGGGGTACAGTGTTGTGGACAAGGAAGTCAGGATTATCAAAAGTGCAACATCAGACATCCCCGTGAAGGTCAAAGGCAATCTCGATATTGAGTTGGTTTTCAGATTGCTTACTGAGGCCAACACTTACGATGAAGTTGTCTTAATGGGTTGCGATAGCGACTACATTCCGATCATCAGTCACTTGCGTGCAATCGGAAAAGTCGTTACGGTCGTCGGTCGCAAAGGGTCAATTTCTAATGACCTAATCAATGTTGTGAATAAGTTTTTGGATTTGGACACAATTCGTGTGCGGATCGAGAAGAAGCTCGTCTAAAAGAAGAAGGGGGCTCATTGGATTGGCCCCCTGCATTACGTGCGCCTCTCATTTCAATGGAGAGGTTTCCATTTTGTGATGTGGCCGAAGTCCGTTTGACGGAACTTACGACACACATGCCTTGGAAGCAATTCCACTTTAGTGGAAACGCGGCAGGCTTGTCAAGGTACAAAAGTGCTATCTTTTCTAAGCCCATGAATGACCGGAGAAAGAAAAGCAAAGATACCATGCGCCAGGATAAGACCACCCCAGGCCCAAAGCCAGAACTTCTCAAGGTTAAGGGCAACTGGAAGCAGGCAATAAAGAAGTCACTGGCCAAGAAAAAGCCGCCCGAGGGATGGCCGAAATGACCAACACTAACGGGCGAATACCGCAGATTCTAGGTGCGGTTCTCTTACTGACCGGCTTCGTCGTGACGCCAGTAGGATGCTTCGTTGAGTCGAGGGCTCCTTACGCAATCGGTCTGCCAATGGTCGTCCCGGGGGGCTTACTGTACATCGTCGGGAAATTGCAGAGTGCCTAAGCCTTGCGTAAAGTGCATACTTCCGAATATATTTTTGCAGGGTTTTGGATCTCCACTGCTAACCTCTTTTTTTTCTAATACATCGTGGCAAACCGCGGCCTCTGGCCGCAACCAAACATGACGTGGGGCCTTGTAGGGCCGGCCGCTCCGAGCGCGGGGGCCCCGGCCTAGGCCGCCCCAAGGGGTGGCCCTGCGCGCACGACGAAAAATGTGTGCCAAAAAACAAGAAATTACGATCCTGCAATATAGGGCGCAGCCGGTAGCGGCGTTTCTCGTGCCGGTGCGGGGCGCGTCGTCTCACCCCTCTATGGTAGGCACAATCGCGAGGGGCCTGTAAAGGGGGCGCCGCGATTTTTGGGCTATCGGTAGGAAAAAAGTGTGTAGCGGCGATTTTACATCGCCACAAGTGGAATGTGGCATGTGGAGTGCACGTCCTGCGGGCTACCGGTAGCCCCAAAATGGCCCGAGTGGCGCCTTGTTGTCAGGAAGGAATCGTAGATACAAGCGCTGACCTCCCAGGCTTGCTCGGCGGTGGTGTCATTTGGAGGGCAGTCATTCCCGCGAAAGCGGGAATCCACGCGCCGACAATGGCGTTGCCGCTTTGGACAAGTATCTCTGCCCAGAAACGGTCGGCCCTAATGATTTTAGCCTCCCACTGGATTCGCTAAGTTCACGCTGCAAGTGCAACACCTTGCTTGTATAAGAGGTGTTGCGATGGGAAAACGATATGGGCAATTGACGGTGGAGGAGAGGGTTGAGGTTTACCGTCTGCA
>JAIQEZ010000212.1 GCA_020073545.1 Terriglobia bacterium
TACTCACCGCCTGCCGCCACGTGGGTGTGCACATCGAGGCGGGACAGGGCGTTCGCAAGTTCAACACGAAAGGCCAGCGCATCGAAAATCTCGAAGCGGCCAGCGACCCGGCAGGCCGGGCCGCGACTTACACCGCAAAGACTTACGTCCTGGCGGCGGGTTGCTGGTCCGGTGAACTCGCCGCGCCGCTGGGGCTGAATCTGCCGCTGGCCCCGTGCCGCGGGGAGATGATGGAGTTCGCGACCCCCCGCGAACTGCCCTTAGTGGTGCGCGCGGGGATTCACTACCTAGTGCCTCGCCCTGAGCAACGCGTGCTGGTGGGGACTACCGCGGAATATGTGGGTTACGAAAAGGCCGTCACGGGGCAAGGCCTGCGCTCGATCTTGGAAGGCGCGGCGCGCCTGGCGCCACTCGTGAACGGTCTGCGCTTCCAGCGCGCCTGGGCGGGCCTGAGACCCGACACCCCGGACCACCTGCCGATTCTGGGTTATGGGGAAATTGAAAACCTGGTGTTCTCGACCGGCCACTTCCGCAACGGCATTTTGCTGGCGCCGCTGACGGCGGAGATCATCTCGGAGCTGATTCTGAAGGGTTCAACTTCCCGGCCCATCGAAGCCTACCGCCCCACGCGTTTCGCCGCGCGGGGAATCGAGCCGCGGACGTGACCGCGCTTTTTACGGCTTGCCAAGGCCGCGGGTTAGTTTATGCCCGGTCCATTCAGGCTCAACCGGCGCCGCGGGTCGCCGCAAGTTCCAGCGAGCGGACAAACGCCTCCACGATGTCGGGATCGAACTGCGTGCCGCTGCACCGGCGCAACTCCTCCACAGCCTCCTCCACGGTGCGCCCGCGCTTGTAGGACCGCTCGGAAACCATGGTATCGAAGCAGTCGGCCACGGTGATGATACGCGCGCCCAGCGGGATGGTCTCACCCTTCAACCCGTCGGGATAGCCGGTCCCATTAACCATCTCATGGTGATTACGCACGATACCCCGGATACGCTCGATCGCTCTCACCTTGAGGGGCTCGAGAATCTTCGCGCCCAGCACCGCATGGGTCTTCATCAACTCGTTCTCTTCCGCCGTCAGGCGCGAGGGCTTGTTGAGGACCGCCTCCGGCACACCGATCTTGCCGATGTCGTGCAGGATGCCGCCCAGGCGAACCTCTTCAATCTCCCCGTCGGTCAGGCTGAGCTGCCGCGCGATCTGGGCTGCATGGCGTGAAACGGCCTGCGAATGACCCTGCGTGTAGTGGTCCTTGGCGTCGATGGCGAAGGCCAGCGCCGTTACGGTGTCGAGCAGCGAGGGTGCTTCCCCGTTGCTCCCCTCTGTCACGTGCTGGAAGCGTTCCAGGTAATGATTGAACGCCTCGGGACCGGTCGAGAACATGCGCTTCATAGTCACGCCCAGGTAAGCTTCCAGCAACTGGCGCTCCCAGTCAGCCTGCGCGGTCTCGAGCGTCACAGTTGCCACGCGCACGCGATTGCCCTCCTGATGCTTGGCCAGGTACATGCCGGAATCCGCCACGCGCAGGATTTCCTCCTGCGTCGGTCCGTGCACTGGAAAAGTGCCAATCCCGAAGCTCGCGGTCACACCGTGCGCGACCAGGAAGGGGTCCGACTCAATGTGCGTGCGCAGGCGCTCGGCCAGGATTTCCGCCTGCTCCGTGCGTGTCTCCGGCATCAGGATGGCGAACTCATCCCCACCGTAGCGCGCCACCACGTTCGATTGCCGCACGCGGTCGTTGAGCAGGTTAGCGACCGCGGTCAGTACCTTATCGCCTTCCAGGTGGCCGTGCCGGTCGTTCACCTGCTTGAAGCGGTCCAGATCCATCATAATCACGGAGAACATGTGTCCCGAGCGGGTCGAACGGCTCCATTCGCCATCGAGGGCTTCCATAAAGTAGCGATGGGTTTTCAAACCCGTCAGCCCGTCGGTGATAGCCTGTTCCAGAGCCACCTGATAGGCGCGTGCGTTGTGGAGCGCGATGGCGAGCTGGTCCGCCAGGGTCCGCAGGGTGAGCACGTCCTGCTGCGAAAACGCATACTCGCGCCGGCTCTCGAGACTCAACACCCCCATCAATTCCTCGCGGTACATCAAGGGAAGGCTCAGCGCCGCGCGAATGCCGGGATGGAGGGCCACGTAACGCGGCTCCTTCACGACGGAGTTGGCCAGGACCGGCTCGCCAGCTTCCGCCGCCACTCCCGCCAGCCCTTCACCCATGCGAATGCGGCGACCCACCAGCTCCGGGCCGTAGCCGGCCTCGGCCGAGACTACCAATTCCTCCCGCCCGCGGTCCATGACCTCGATCCGCGCCAGATCGTACCCGAAGGCGTTACGAACCTGGCGGCAGATTGTGGGGAGCAGCTCACGCGGATTCAGTACGGAGCTGGCTTTGCGTCCCAGCTCGTTGAGCAGTGTCAGGTGGCTGGCCCGCCGCTGTTCCCTCTTGAAAAGCCGGGCGTTCTCAATGGCGCCGGCAGCCTCCTGCGCCAGCACTTGAATCAGATCGAACTGCCTTTTGGTGATGGCCTGCTCGCGCTCGAAATCCGCCAGCGCCAGCACGCCCATCGAGCCATCGGAGAAATGCACGGGCACACCACACCAGGTGCGGACGCGCGGATTCATCGGCGCCAGCGCGAGTTGGCGGGCGGTATCCTGAACGTCGCTCGACACCAACAGCGGCGCCCGTGTCCGCTGCACATACTGCGCGAGCGAGCTGGCCGGTCCGCCCACCACCGTGCCCTGGGGCCCGGCATTCTCGAACGCCACCACGACTTCCAGCAGACTTTCCGGAGTGTCTTGCAGAGCCAGGCCAAAATTCGTACTGCCCATCAAGCCGCTCAGCTCCCGGCGCAAGATTTCGATCTGGGCGCTCAGATCGAATGTGGCACGCAGGGCTTCGCTCACGCGGTGGAGAATTTTCATCTCCTCTTCACGGCGCTCCGCCGCGCGGTTCAGTGACCAGTTCTCGGCTGCCACGCTCACCTGATTGCCGATGGCCAGTGCCACCCGCAGCTCCGGCGGATCGAAACCCCGGACGCTGCGGAAGCCCACCAGCAAGGCACCGTAGGATCTTTCGCGGACCTGCAACCCTACTGCGACCAACGTCCGCAACCCTTCAGCCCTCAGAACACTGCGGAATTCTTGGAAGACGGGATCGCGCTGCCACGCCGTCACCACTTCCGACCGGCGCATGTCCGGAAAAACCATCAGGGTGCCCCAGCGCTCGCCACTGGACAGCAGGTAGCGATGCAGGGGATCGCTGTCGAGCCGCTCGACCGTCTGCGGTGAAAGCCCCCGGGCGCCGTGGTGGGCCCTTCCCTCGGTGCTCTCCTCATGCAACAGGATGTAAGCATCCTCCGTGTCCAGCATCTCCAGCACACCACGCAACGCCTGCTCCACCATCTGCTGAGGATCACTACACTCGGAAAGTTCTTTGCTGAAGAAATGCAGGCTGGAAAACCAGGAGACTTCCGTGTTCCGACGTAGCCTGGCGGTTCGTCCCCGCAGGAACTGGACGACCAACCACGCCAGCACAAGCGCGACTGCCAGGGCTGGAACGAACAGGGCTAGCAGCGGGCCGCTGAGATAGATCCCCATCGCAGTCACTCCAGGCGAGGGAGGCGCACAAACCCCCGCTTGCATGACCTCTGCCGAGTAAAGCTATTCCCGTCGACTGGCGCTAACTCGATGGGTGCAGAGAGATTTTGTTATCGAGTCGACCGAACCGTTCCCCTCACCGATTCAGCCTGACGCCTATTACTAATGTGCAATATACGCCATCAACTACCGCGCGTCAACCTGTGATTGATACGAATCTTGTGGGCTCTTTGCACGTTATGTACTGCCGCTTTCAGCACTAACGAGCGCCGCGGGTACCCGCGCGGTTCTGAACCCGCCCAGCCGTCACGCCTTCGAACCGTCTTTCGGATCACTCCACACTCGTGCAGCGCGTCGAGCAGACCCGTGCTGCAGGTCTGCAGCTTTCTCTCCAGTATTACCCTGAGCCCCAGAGTTCAAGAACCAGTCCGCGCTGTGCCGGCTTCGGTTGCCCGGTGCCTCGTATTAACGCTTCCTAATGCCAAACCCTCACGATTTTGCACGGGTGCGCGATTACGGTCCGGACGCTGCGCAGCGTGTAAATGGTCTCAAGTTTCCTCGTGACTGGCCGATAGAGCAGGCAGTGGAATAGCCCGCCAGCGCTGCGAATTGACCCGCCCAATTGCGGCGCTGAGCCCTTGGCGGCAAGTTGAAGAACCCCTTCGCCCCGACGACCACCCTTGCCGCCAAGGCTCCCTCCCTCTGCGAGGGATTACCTCCACACATCGTAGCCGATCAGTTTCCGAGTGCGCTGTGGCTCGGCCAGAACTTCAGATTGCCCCTGCGGACTCGTCGATAAACGCTAAGCGACTCATGCTTATCCGGTTGTTTCAGCAAGCCCCAATTAGTAGTATATGGGCATGCCGCGCCCAGCGTTTCCGAAAACCTTGCGCGAGTTTCAGTCGATGTTCGCTACCGAAGAGGCTTGCCAGAAGTATCTGGCTGAGTGCCGCTGGCCGGACGGCTTCGTCTGCCCGCGGTGCGGGAACCGCAGT
>JAIQEZ010000213.1 GCA_020073545.1 Terriglobia bacterium
CCAAATGTGCTTGTTTTTCGGCCAGAGGACAGCAAGTCACCCCGACAGATTGACATTCCTGAGTTCGGTGGACTGAGTCACCCGTGCCGCGCTAGCCGGGGCAGGTGGTCGGAGTCTGGTCTTCACTAGCTGATTACTCCGAGTAGTCGGACCTTTATCCTGCCGTTCCACTCGCTAGCCTGCTTGCAACGTGAATCTCCTCGGCCGGTTGGCCTCTGCCCGGGAATCTGACGATTGGGTGCTTTCGGCGCAATGGCAACATATTTTGTCGATGCGATTATACACAGGGCATTTATTGCTTTGTGTCAAAACCTCACGTGGCTGAGTTTGCAATCCAATCGTGCTGTACGTCACTCCACAAGCCAGCATTTGTTTGGTGGGCGGCACTACGCATGGAGGTAATTGGTTGCACACCTTAACTCCTTCCAACATTTGCGGTTTTTTCACCACCCCCCGGTGGTGACGTCTGGGAGCGTCACATTGTCATCCCACGGTCATAACCCAGGTAGCCGTCGAACTTGAGGAGCTCTGGCACGATCTCTCCCAGAACCGCCGGGCTGATAGCGGCAGAGAGATTCAGCCGGGCTCTGTCGCTGTTGTGGCGAGGATGACTTTAGCCTATTGCTTGACACGGGGACCGAAATATGGTACCAGGTAGGACTGTGAACTTTTGCTCAACCCAGGAGGTCGCAAACCTACTTCGTGTTCATAAAAACACCGTGAAACGATGGCTCCGTTCTGGCCTAATCGCTGAGCCAAGACACGGCAGGATCGCGATGCAGAACCATCGCCTCTGGTCTGAGAAAGATCTGGAGCGTGTCAAGAAATTCAAAGAGGCGAATTATCGCAAGAAACCCCGCCGCAAGAAGGCGGCGAGAACAAAAGCGAAGAGGAGCAAACCGTAGGTTGAGTTGATCAAGCGGGAGGTTGCAGAGCGGTAACTCTGCAACCTCCCTAAGCAAGCCGAGCCGATGATCTAGGCATCAGCTCAACCTGCCTTTCCAATTCTTATCACATTTCCTCCCGGCTCCCCAAGCCGGGAAGAAAGGCAGGCCTCCCATGGCAGGCCATTCTGGCCGTCCCAGGTTCCTTTCCAGCCTCTCTCTTATCCAGGGTGATCGAGAGAAGGAACTGGCCCTTTCTCGGAGCCCGTTGGGCCAGCGACTGGCAGATCTCGTTTCTCAGCATGGTCTGAGGGCTGTGAAGTTCGCGGAAAGTAGGTTTTCCCTCCTCGCCAGGCTTCAGCAGCTTCATCCCAAGACCCAGCTGGTAGGCGGTCTTCGAGTTCCGTCCGAGGGTGTCCGTGCCCTTGCCGAGGAAGCTCAAATCAGTGTCTCGAGCCTCTACCGCTGGCGGGGCAAGTTCATCCGGGCTGGGAAGGCAGCTGAAGGGGATCCGGTCCTCGCCATGTATCTCGGTTTTACCGCCCTGATTGACCGCAAGAAGGGAGCGATCCTGTTTCCCTCGACCGATGGCCGTATCCGGGTCAATGAACGGCTGCGGTTGCTGATTCAGGGTCTTTATTCCCGGAGGACTCGACCCTCTTGCTCCAAAGTCTGGAAACGCCTCCTCACCCAATGTATCGCCTGCCGGCAAGTAGCAATGGTTCCTACCGAGCGAGGGTATCAGGGCCTCTACAAGCTCCATCGCTGCCCGCGGTGTGGGTTTGAGCTGTCCTATTCGACAGTCCTGAGAATCATCCGGGAAATACCCCCTTCCGTGAAAGCTCTGGGTCGAGAAGGCAAGCGGGCCTTCCGGGAGCAGTACGGGGCTTATATCCCGAGAACCTATCAAGACCTCCGGAACCGGGAGATCTTCGGTGGTGACCACCATGAGTTTGACCTGTTTGTCTATGCGTCCCCCGGAAAGCTCTTCCGCCCCTGGGTTTCGGCCTGGCTGGATCTGAAGACAGAAGTGCTGACGGGGTGGTTTATCTCTGAGAGGCCCAATTCCTCAACTATTGCCCTGGCCTATCGCCATGCCGTGCTGCCCAAGCGGGACAAGATTATGGGGCTGTCAGAGTCGGTCTGTGTCGATAACGGGCGGGACTACCGGTCAAGATACCTGGAGGGGACTTCCCGCCCTTTGAGGATGGAGCGGGGGAATACGGAGCTGTTCCTGAGGGCTCATGGGATTCAGGTTCTTGGTGAAGAACGGATGGAGGGGGTATGGAGAGGACTGGGGGTCTCGGCCATCCACAGCCTTCCCGGGACCCCCCAGGCGAAGCCCATCGAGAGGTTCTTTGGGACTGTGGAACGAGATCTGATCCAGGAACTCCCCGGGTGGTGCGGGAACAGTCCCGACACAAGACCGAGCGACCTCCTAAAACCCCTCCTCCGGCAGCACGAGCAGTGGCGGGAGGGAAAGCGGGAGGAGACACCCTTCCTGCACATTGCGGAGGTCGCACTGAAGTTCGAGGTTTGGCTCCATGACCGGTATCTGAGGACTCCCCATGCGAGGCTTGGCTCGATGCCAATAGAAGCCTACGAAAAGGACTACGGCCACCCGGTAGTTCCTTCAGAAAGAGCCTTGGACATCCTGCTTATGCGGGCTGAGAGAAGGCTCATTAGAAGAAACGGGATCGAGATGTTCGAGCGAGGGAGGTGGTACTGGGCAGAAGAATTGGCAGGGAGGGAAGGAACCTATGTAGAAGTCCGCTGGGACCCGAGGGAACTTGGGAAGGTGCTGATCTATACGGATCAGGGGTTCCTATGTGAAGCCAAGAACCAGGAATTGTTGGGTTTCCACGCCACGTTCGACCAGTTCCAGGCCTACAAGCGGATGCAGCGAGTACAGCGGGAGGTGGTGATGGCGCACCTGGCGCTGATGCACATAGCAGCGAGCGATATCAACCTGCTGGAACTGGCGACGAAGCCGGAGGAAGCATTTCCCTTCCCCCGCAAACGGCTCAAGGGCCATATTGAGGAACTGGCAGAACAGGACCCCATTTCACAATCCTTTGCGCTGGCAAGAGGGAATAAACCGATCTTCACCTCGCGGGCCCAGAAGGAGGCCTGGGAAAGGCAGCGAGGGATCATTACAGGCATCGAGCCCCAATGATGGAAGGAAGCTGACCTAAGGAAGCTGGTCTTATGAATCTGAGAGAACAGACGCGAGAGTACATGAAAGCCTATCATCTGAGCAGGCAGCAGATGGCGGAACTTCTGAACATCCGTCCCTATATCCTGGCGAAGTATCTGGACGATCTGCCGGGCTGTAGCAAGGAATCGGTTGAAGCCTCACTGCGGGCCTACTTCCTTAAACTGGAGCGAAAAGAAGTACGAGCCAACAGGCCAGAGTTCATCCCGAGGCTGACGGCGAATCTGATCCTGGAGAAACTGCGGGAAGCTGACGAGCACAAGGCGCTGGGCTTGCTGTATGGACCACCAGGGATTGGGAAGACCTTCGCAATTGAAGAGTTCATCGATCGAGTTGAAAAGCAGGACAACCATGAAAAGCCTGAGGTTCTCGTCGTCACCGCCCATTCGGCTTCGACGCCCAAGTCGCTGATGGCAGCCCTGTGCGTGCAAGCCGGGATTGCGCATCAGGCCACGGCCTCGACCCTGGCGGAGAGCCTGGTCAGGAAACTCACTGCGGGCCATTATCTGATCATCGTCGACGAGGCAAACCACCTTGAGATCGAAGCCATGGAGCTATTGAGGTACGTCTACGACCTGGGGCATCTCGGAAGGGCGAGCCGCCCGATGTGGTCTACAACGCTGGCATCCCACCAGAGTTCTTCGACTTCATCATCGTGGACGAGTGCCACCGGTCCATCTACGAACTATGGAGCCAGGTACTACTCTATTTTGACTCGTTCCTCATCGGCCTCACCGCCACGCCTGCCGGCAAGACCATCGGCTTCTTCAATCAGAACCTCGTAATGCAATACGGCCACGACGAGGCGGTGACCGATGGTGTGAACGTGGACTTTGATGTCTACCGCATCCGGACCCGGGTCACCGAACAAGGCGCCACGATCGAGGCGGGCGACACCGGTGTCTACGTGGAAAAGCGGCACAAGCTTACGCGCGCCGAGCGGCTGGAACTTTTGCAGCAGGACCTCACCTACACTGCAAACCAGCTTGACCGCGATATCGTTTCGGAGAGCCAGATTCGCACGGTACTCCAACAGTTCCGTGACAAGGTCCTGCCCGACGCCTTCCCAAGGGCCAAGCCCACGGTTCGCCAAGCTCGCCTCCTAGCAAAGCTCTATAGAATTCCCTTCGCCGCGTTCTACCTTACCGAGCCGCCCGCGTATCGAATTCGCGTGCCGAAGGATTATCGGCGTCTAGCCGGTACCATGGGCCGCGAGGTAAGCTCCGCGATTCTAACTGACGTACAGGACGCGAGGGAGAGGCGCGCCGTAGTCCTCGAGCTTTTCGAGGCCTCCAGAGCTACTGTTCCAGCGTTTGAGGAGTCTGTCTCTTTAAGCGACGATCCCGAGGAAGTCGGGACAGCACTTAGAAGTACTCTCGGGGTTTCGTTGCAGGAACAGGTTTCATGGCTAGTACTACTACGTTACGTATTCTTGAAAAGGGCGATTTTACCGTCCACAAGATGAGCGTCGATTTGACAGCTTTTGACGGCTGCA
>JAIQEZ010000078.1 GCA_020073545.1 Terriglobia bacterium
GTTTACCGTCTGCATGCAGACGGTAAACCTCAACCCTCTCCTCCACCGTCAATTGCCCATATCGTTTTCCCATCGCAACACCTCTTATACAAGCAAGGTGTTGCACTTGCAGCGTGAACTTAGCGGGTCCACCCACAACCTGGATTCCCGCTGGAGCCTGCCCCGATTGCGCCGGGGCGGGAACCTGTCCCGACAGCTTGAAGCTGTGAAAATATCGAAATAGGCCATGGCACCGACACAATTATTCAAGAACTTACATTGTGCAAAACTGCGCGGTCATCAATATTTTCACAGCTTCCTTATGTCGGGATGACACCATGAGGGCACGCGAGCGTTTGTTGTAGGGGCGGACCTCGTTTCCGCCCGATGGTGCTAAGGTTCGCAGGGGTGGGAAACGGAAACCCCCATGGCCTCTCTTGACCCGCCTACCATTAGGATCGGCGGACCTGCGGCCGTGGCGGGGAAAAGCACCAACCGGGGCGACCCAGTCAGGAAGAGCGGGTGGTGAGGGCGGGGACGGCGACAGTTTCGAGGGTTTTCAGGTCGAGCTTCTGGGAGGCGTGGTCGATGTCGATGCCGACGATGCTGCCCTCGGCGTCGAAGTCGATGACCAACCCTGCAACAATCTCGCGCGAATCGGCGCTGGGCCGTGAGTTGAGGTCAATATACAGAGAGTCGGTCTCGGGATAATAGTGCAGCTTCATCTCTTTTCTCCCACCCCTCTCATAGTAGCTTGAAATCGCGGTCGGGGAAAGCGTTGTGAATGGTTTCGCCGTCCTCCAGAGTCACGACACGAAGGACGCGGCCTCCCAGTTCCGGTACTGCGCCCCAATGGCGTATCCTGCCATCCGGCTGGATTTCCCGCCGGAGTGGGCTCGCCACAATCCGCACGTACCACTCGCGCTGGATGTATGGCCGCTTGCGCAAGACCTGCTCTTCGAAGTAGCGGGTCGTCTTCACGACGACGATGATTATCGCCGAGATGCGGAGGCAAAAGCAAAAGGGTTCGGCGAAAACAGGCTGCGGCGCCCTTGCTACTGCCCGGCGTAATATCCGTCCCGGGCTTGCACGATCAGGTCTTTCCTGTTGGCGGTCAGGGTTATTTTGCGATAGCCCGGTTCGGTGATCGGCCGGTCGGGCGTATAGCCCAGGCTGTATTGATTGCGGAGTTCTTCCTGGATATGGGCGTAGGTTTCCTCAAGCGGGTGCTTGGAGGAAACTTCAAAGAGGCGGCCCCCTGTCTGCTTGGAAAGCTGCTTGAGGACCTTCTTACCGTCCGGCCACGCTTCCTGGGGATAGCGGCGGCCGCCGCCGCCATGCCGGCCCATGCCGCCTCCCATACCGCCCCCCATCCCGCCCATTCCGGGATGACCGTAACCTCCGCCGCCATATCCCTGCTCATCTGCAAAGAGGATGGAATAGACCAACGTGTCGGCGCGCTGGGCTGCCTCGATGGCACTGGCGAGAGTCTCCTTGCTGCCGCGGTCCACTCCATCCGAGAGAACGATGAGCGCTTTGCGCCCCTGCTGCTTTTTCATCAGTTCGTTCGATGCCAGGTAGACGGCGTCGTAGAGATCCGTGCCGCCGACACGTCCGCCACCACCACGCCCACCGCCGGCACGTCCGCCGCCCCCGCGGCCCGAGCCGGGCCAGGAGTCAGGTGAATTGCCTCGGTCTTGCTCGGAACGCTGCGGCGTCTGCAACAGTTCCAAGGCCGCCTGCAGCTTCTGGCGGGAAGAAGTGAGGTCTTGCAGGAGTTCCACTTCCCGGTCGAAGTGAATTACGAAGGCTTGGTCCTTGTCCACGCGCAGTACCTGGTCGAGAAAAGTCGAGCTGGCGCTGCGCTCCTGGCCAAGGACGCGTCGCTGGCTCATGCTGGTATCGACCAGCAGGCCCAAGGTCAGGGGGAGATCGGTCTCATGGCTGAAATAACGAATCTCTTGCGGGCGGCCATCTTCTTCCAGGGTGAAATCATTTTTGGTCAAGTCGCGGACGATTTCTCCGTGTTTGGTCCGCACCGTGGCGAGCACGTTAACCACTTTTACTTTGACGGCAATCGCCGGCGGCTGCTGGCTCCCCAAGGGCTGACCCAGCAGGAACAGCGAGATTGCCGAGAGGGTAATAGCCAGTCTGCGCGCCCTACGGAGCCAGCATTTTGAGGAATAGCCAGGAGATCTCCTGGCGGGCTTCACCGTTTGTGGCGTCAGCAAGGAAGTTGCTCCATGTGCCCCGGGATGTCTTCCGGGCTGAGGGCCGACTTCATTTATCAGAACCTGCCTCCCGTTCGTCGGCCTCGCCGGTTTTCGGGAGAACACGAGGCGCGCCATCCCCGAACCTTCAGGTGATCTCAAACTTCAGCCGACAAACCCGAACTTGCCATCTTCTTAGACGGCCCAATGATCCCCTTAGGTTACACGGGGGTCGGTAACCTTGGTCCGCGCGCACGACACGCCCGAGGCTTTTCTCCCAGCACGTTCACTTTTCCGTTGGATGGAAGACCGCCACGCCGAGTTCGCTTGGGGTTTCTCAACCGCATCGAAATTGGGACAGTGATTCAGTTTCCGGTTTGCCCGTTTAACGTCAACGTGGATGTTGCTGGATGCTTCGGCCAGAAGCGAGGATTGTGACTGGAGATTCGTTGGCAACCAGTAGGCGACTACTGTTAGTGATGCTTGGGTCGAGTTGTAGCCTCTCATTCATAGCGGTACCATTAGATGCTTTTGCCGGGACCATAAAGCATAACTTGGAGGTGGTGGCCATGATCGCCAAGTTGACGCTGACTGCCTGCATGCTGATCTTTACGCTGCCGATTACCGGGCTGGTAAAGAAGCCCGGCGGAGAGATTCCCGACCGGCGTGCGCTGGCAGAAGTCCGGACCTATTGCATCGAGAAGAGCGGACTGAGTGACTCCGACCGTCATATTGTGGACGGCTTCCTGAAAACCGAAAGCAAGCCTAAGCACCTGTTAACGAAGATGCCGTGGAAGCTGGTGGAGAGCTGCCGAGATGACAATCCCGATGCAATTGCAACTGTGGATTTCGTTCCCCTCAACACCGTTCGAATTTCAAACGGCGTGCCTACGGGCCCGGGCGGCGTGCCTGCGGGCCCGCCCACGAGTGGCACCGATGCGCGGGATCCGGAAACGCAAATCAAGGTCCTATTGACCGTCGGCGATTCATCCCAGAAACTCCTTTACCGCATAGAGGCGATGCCTCTGGGCACGGATAGACCATACACTGCCCAGATCAGGCCCACAGAACCCCCATCGCACGGGGGTCCCGTTGAAAGGCTGGATGCGGTCTACCACGTATTCTGGGCACTCATCAACGATCTCCAGGGAGTGCGCGGGGCAACCACAAAATAGATGGCGCGGGCCACCCCTAGTTGTGGTCTGTGACAGATTCCTGAGCCGCATCGTGGAAGGGCAGCGAGTAGAGGCGCGTTCCTGCACAGCGGATACTCGCGGAATTGTTGCGGACGAAAGGCGCACACATGCGAAGCGATGTATGCGCCACCCGATCGCGGAGTTCTGGCGGCCTGTATGATTTTGCCTGAAGAGTTCCCCCATCACTGGAAAATGGCCGGCCAAGACCCTCAGTGGCGGCGGAGGATTTATCGATCCCGGTTTAGTTGGTCGTGTAGTCGGCAAACCGGAAAGTGACCCGCCGCCGCACTTGGCTCAGCGATGGCGTACGGAGGCTTGAATCCGGGCGAGCGATCTACCCACCTCGATCAGCCAATACCCCTTGAAAACCCCCCTATGACGGGTCTAACATGAGCGCGTTCGGCGGGGTCAGGCCCGACCTCGCCCCAAGGTGACCATGAACTATCCTGTGTGGGAAGCCCCCATGTTGGGTGGCGGGCTGATCATCGGCATCATCGCCATCCTGCACGTTTTTGTCTCGCACTTTGCGGTAGGCGGCGGCCTCTTCCTGCCGGTGACGGAACGCAAGGCCTATCGCGAAAACAACCCGATGCTGCTTGAGTACGTGCGCTCGCACTCCAAGTTCTTCGTGCTGGTGGTGCTGGTTTTTGGCGCGGTGAGCGGCGTGGGCATCTGGTGGAGCATCGGGCTGGTCAATCCGGAAGCTACCGCCACGCTCATTCACGTTTTCGTGTGGGGCTGGGCGATCGAGTGGGTTTTCTTCTTTGTGGAAATTGCTGCGGCGTTCATTTACTACTACGGCTGGGATCGCCTGGACGCGAAGACGCACTTATTGGTCGGTTGGATTTACTTTGGGGCGGCGTGGGCGAGCCTGTTCGTCATCAACGGCATCCTGACGTTCATGCTGACGCCGGGCCGTTGGCTGGAGACGCAGAGTTTTGCCGCCGCGTTCTTCAATCCCGGAATGCTACCTTCCTGCCTGGTCCGCACCGCGGTTTCTGTGGCCTTGGCGGGTGTGTATGCGCTGGTGACGGCGGCGGCTGTCCGTGACGTGGGCCTACGCACGGAAGTGATCCAGTACGCCGCCAAGTGGCTGCTGGTGGGCACGGTGGTGATCCCCCTGGGCGGGCTCTGGTATATCTCCACGCTGCCGGCCATGGCGCGGGAGATTTCCATGGGCGCGGCGCCGGCGGTGACCATCTTCGCCGGGCTCTCGATTTTCTTCTCGGCGCTCGTTGTCCTCTTCACCTACTTCGGCCCTTACCGGAACCCCCGCTACTTCAACCTGACCTTCGCCTTCGTGATCGCGGTGATGGCGCTTTCCACCACCGGAGTCACGGAGTGGGTGCGCGAGGCCGTCCGCAAACCCTACATCATTTACGATTATATGTACGCCAACACTCTGCGCACCGACGACCTGAACCGCGTCCGCCAGCAGGGCATTCTGAAATCCGCACTCTGGGTGCGCGTGCACGAGGTTGACCCCAAGGCGCCCGAGAAGGCCGGCGAGGAAGTTTTCCGCGTGCAATGCGCAAGCTGCCACACCTTGAACGGCTACAACAGCATCCGTTTTGCGGTGAAAGGCTGGAGCCGGGCGATGATCGATTACCAGCTCTTGCACCTGAACGAACTCAAGGGTTTCATGCCTCCTTTTGTGGGAACCGAGGAGGAACGGAGGGCCCTGGGCGCGTGGTTGGCCAGCCTGAGCCCGCTGCCGTCGAACCTGGAGATTGCGCCCAGCGAGAAAGCCGAGACCAGGCCCGTTACCTCGGAAGGAGCGCCCAAACCATGACTCCTGTGATCCCTGCGCCGGTTCCCGTCCCGCTGCCTGCGCCCGCGTGGCTGCTCGAATTCCTGCTGGTTTTCACCTTCATCCTCCACCTGCTGCCCATGAACTTTCTTTTGGGCGGCGTGGTGATGGTGAGCGTTTCGAGCTTCCTCGGCCGGAACGACGCCAAGCACCGCGAGTTCGCCCGTCGAGCAGGAGGCGCCCTGCCGCCCGTGGTGGCCTTCGCCATCACGCTGGGAGTAGCGCCGCTGCTCTTCCTGCAGCTTGTGTATGGTCAGTTCTTCTACACCTCATCGGTGCTGATGGCGTGGTTTTGGCTGGCCGTCGTCCTGCTGGTGATGCTGGGCTATTACGGTGTGTACTGGTACAACATGCAGCAGGAAGAATTGGGCCGGCGTGCGGCGTGGGTGATGCTGACCACCGCCGTCATCTTCCTCCTTGTGGCGTTTATTTTTTCCAGAAACATGACGGCGATGTTGCGGCCACAGGATTTCTACAACGAGTTTCTGAGGGGTGGAGTGGGTGTCATCCTCGGCCCGCTGACCAGCTCCGGCCTCGCGCGCCTGCTGCATTTTGTGGTGGCTTCGCTGGCCATGGCGGGGCTGGGTGTCGCGTTGCTTTCGCGCCTGTGGCGGAGGGATGCCCCGGGTTTCGCCGCCTGGGCGCATCGCTACGGCTTGCGCTGGTTCCAGGCGGGGACGGGCGTCGAATTTCTGGTGGGAATCTGGTTCCTGCTCAGCCTGCCTGCGGAGGTGCGCGGACAGTTTCTGGGCGCGAGCACGCTGGGGACGCTGCTCCTGGTTGCGGCTGTCCTGCTGGCGATTGTGGCTTTGGTGGCGGCGCGCCTCAGCTTGGCGGTCTCGACCATCGCCATCGTGGGCACCATCAGCCTGATGGCGGTGATTCGGCACTTGGTTCGCGTTGCTTACCTTCAGCGTTACTTCGATCCTCGCAGTCTGCCTGTGCACGGGCAATGGGTAGTATTCGCCCTGTTTGCCATTCTGTTGGTTGCCGGCATCGCGACCGTGGCCTGGATGCTCTACGTCTTCTTCCGACCTGCCTCGGCGCAGGCTGGCTAAATTAGGCCGCTTTTTGGGGCATGGCATTATCCGTAAGTTGCCATCTCGCAAGGCGGGAGTACTCGCGCTGGGCCCCTGCCAGGGCCGCATCGAGAAACAGCTTACGTTGGCGCCTATGGGCTTCAGAGCTCCAGCGGTAGGGCACGCGTGTTTGATGGTGGGCGGGAACGAGCAAGCGAAGGTGTTGTACTCTGCCTCCAATCTCGATAAGATGCACGTGGAGAGGGTATCTGCGGAGCCGCAAAGCTGGCGGCGGGACAAGCTCGCGTCTGACAGCCATCTGAGCGCGGGGGGAGGCAGAATGCGTAACCTTCTGATCGTGATGGTCGCTACGCTCTGTTTGAGTTTCAGCTTGGCCAGCACGGTCCGAGCCCAGAGTTCCAGCCTGAAAGAGCAAAGAAACCAGCTCAAAGTGCTGCAGAAACGGGAGCGGAAGGCCTTAAAGCTGCTAGAGAAGAATCACAAGCACTCTCTAAAGGGCCAGGTGATATCCAAAGCCGCCCGCCTTCAGGCAAAACACCAGATGCAGCGCGACCGCCGTGCGATGCGCGACAGGCAGAAGGACGAGATGCAGGACTTGAAGGACCGTCAAAGGGCGCTCAGGGAAAGCCAAAGAGCGTATGGCCGGTAGTTGCCGCCCTGTTAGCGCAAGCTCGAAGCGCGCGATTTCTGCTCGAGAGGGTCGCCATGAAAAGGGGTGGTTGGTGCGTGGCGATGTGCCTGCTCATCGGTTTGTCGGTATGGGCACTGGAGGGGCAGAAGCAGGAACCGCCGGCGCAGGAGGAGCAGCCCCCGCAACAGCAACCACCGCCGGAGCAGCAGCGGCCCACGCTCGGTCCGGCGCCTGTGCCTACGCTGGAGGCGGGCCCGCGAACTGCTACCACGCGCGACGGCCGGAAATTGATGCACATTCGCTCGCTCTACATCGAGAGAATCGACAATTCGCTGAGCGATAAACTGCTGGAAGCGTTCGCCAAGTCAGGGCGCTTCCGCGTGGTTGCGAAACTCAAGGAGGCCGATGGCACGGTGCGTGGGTCGTGCCTGGAGTCGCGCCGGCTGAAGCGGGTGCATTCGGAGATTTTCATTTCTGACCGCAACGGCGCTTCGGTCTGGCAGGATACCGTCTACAGGCCTTTCAATCCTCCCTCCCTGGATCAGGCGGTGAGCGATACTGCCACGTTGTTCACCGAGCACCTGGAGGAAAGCGTCCGACAGGCCGAGCGCAAGTAAGCGACGATCCAAGGGACGCGTGATCTTCTCCGACGTTCGTGAAGAGCGGGCGTGCGCCGCGTCCCGCCCAGGGCTAGCAGATCCCAACGATGTCCAATTTAATGACATTTCACAAGATCCTTCCTGGATGCGAGGAAGGGAATCGTGCGGCCTGGCGAGCTTTCCTTGCTGACAACACTCCCATGGTCTTCCAGCTTTTCGGAGTCTATTCGCCGTGGACTCCCGAGAGGTGTCTGGACGCCTGGCGCGAAGCCCTGCGCGTTTTGAGCGCCGACCAGTGCACGCCTCTGCGGAGCTTCTCGCACCAGTCGGAGCGCGAATTCCTGGTGGACCTGCGCGCATTTCTCTTGGACTGGATCGCGACGAAGCTTGAACCGTCCCAGGATGCAGAGGACCCACCCGCACCTACGGTTGAGACCCTCGCTGCGCTGCTAAAAGGCTTGCCCTTGCTTCACCAGGAGATTGCCTTTCTGACTTTGGCGGGGTATTCGCAGGGGACACTCGAAGAGGTTCTGAGGATTACTCCCTCGGCAGCGGGCGAAGGGCTGGACCGCCTGCGCGCCAACTATGCACCAGTCCTGAATCGGAGCGAGGGCCAGTGCTCCTGGCCGTCGGCCTGGATTGGCATCAGCCGCGCGGCGCGGGCAAGCCGGCAGAAAGATTGTGCGCCCCTGCGGTTGCTCATTCGCGTCCTCGACGGGCAGGCGAGCTGGTATGACAAAACTCCGGTGGAGGAGCATCGCAGCGCCTGTCTGCACTGCCTGGAGCTTTGGACCTCTCTACTGGAAGTCGTCTCCTGGGAGCGCGCGACAGCGCCTTGGCCGGCGGAGAAGATTGAACCTCTGCTCGCGGCAGTTCCCATCAAGGCTCGAGAAAAACCCAAGACCTCCTTGCTTGCCCGAATGCTCGCCCCGATCTGTCGATCCCGCGGCGAGCGGTTCTACTAAGCCGGGTTCCGTCCATTGCGCGTTACGTTAGCGACGGATCGGGGCTCGGCAGGTAGAGCTGTTCCGCCTCCTAGGGTGAAGGCCCGGCCCAGTCTCCCGCTGCCCTCGAGCGTCATTGTGCTGGCGTGCGAGTGCGCCCATTGAAACGCTTGTCTTGTGCTGCTTCCCGGCTGTAGATTGGTTCTGCTTATGCGCGACTACCGTCAGGAATTTGCAGATTTCTCACCGACTGTCTATCTTGACTGCGCCTATCAGGGGCCATTCCCGCGCGCCACGGTGGAGCGGCTTCGCCAGGCGATCGAGCTGAAGTCCAATCCGGCCCGGCTGGAAGCCGCGGAATATTTCCGCCTGCCGGAGCGCGTCCGCGCACGAATCGCACGGTTGGTAAGTGCTGACACCGCGGAGATCGCTTTGACGAGCAGCGCCACGCAAGGTATCGGCATCGTGGCCGCGGGCCTGGAGCTCGGCGCCAACGATGAAGTTGTGGTAGCGAGCTCGAACTTTCCGTCGAACCTTTTTTCCTGGCTTCACCTGCGCCGGAAGGGTGTGATCGTGAAAGTCGTCCGTCCGACCGATGGTGAAGTGACGCTCGAACAGGTGGCGGCTGCGCTCACTGCGCGCACGCGCGTTTTGGCGCTCGATTGGGTGAGTTATTCCAGCGGGTATCGGATCGACCTTGCCGAGTTCGGGAAGCTGATTCACGACCGAGGCGGGATCTTTGTGGTGGATGGCTCGCAGGGGGTGGGCGGGATCGAGTTGAGTTTGCACGCGCTCCCTGTGGACGTCCTGGCCTGCGCCGCCTACAAATGGCTGCTCGGCCCTTATGGGACGGGGTTTGCCTATGTGCGGCGCGACCTGATGGGGCAACTGGATCTACCGGTTGTCAACTGGTGTTCGGTCGAGGGCGCTGAGGATTTCGACTCGCTCCCCAAGGACCAGTTCACCTTGATCCACGACGCTCGAGTCTTCGATTCCGGTGAAACCGGAAATTTCATCAACCTTTATGGCCTGGATGCATCCCTGGAATTTGTGGGGGGAGTTACGACCACAACGGTGAACGAGCACTGTCGCCGGCTCCTTGACCGGCTAGCGGAGGGTCTGCGCGCCAGGGGCTATACCCTCTCGGCAGCGGCGCTGCCTGGTCACGAATCGACGATTCTCGGGTTCCAGGCCCCCACGCCCGAAGCCACCGCAGGGCTGCATCTAGGGCTCCGCGCGAATCATATTGCTGTGAGTCTGCGCCAGGGCGTGATCCGGGTTTCGCCGTACCTTTACAATGACGAGGCCGACATCGACCGGCTGCTGGAGATCGCGCAGCGGTGAGGGATCGATCGACGGAAGAGGCCTAAGCAGGATCGAGATAACAGGCTAAAATGGTGGACCCCCGCTTGCGCGGGGGTGAGGGCGGGACGCGGCGCGCCTGCGGTGTCATTCCCGCCCCGACGCAATGGGGGCAGGCTCCGGCGGGAATCCAGGATCCTGCTGGGGTTTTGTGAATGGCCCATCGTTATGCTCCCCAGTCGATGAGTTACGCCATCCATGCGACTTCGTAGCTTCCGATCGCAAGACCTACCTAAGCTATACGAAATCGATCAGGCTTGTTTTGTTCCGGGGATTTCTTATTCGCAGGGAGAACTGGCGCGTTTCACGGGGCACCGGCTTTCCCAAACGTGGGTGGCGGAAGAAGCCGGGGAGGTTGTCGGCTTTCTGATTGCCAAACGTGAACCCCGCAAGATTCTGCACATCGTCACTATTGACGTCGTCGAAGCCTGGCGCCGGAGGGGTGTGGGTTCGGTCCTGATGGATGCCGCCGAGCAGTGGGCGAGGGACCACGAATTGTGTTTGATCGGTCTCGAAACCGCTCAGGACAATCTTGGGGCGCAGCGTTTCTACGCAGCGCGCGGTTATCGGAAAGTGGACAAGGTCGAGCACTATTACGCAGACGGGACCGCCGCTTGGATCATGGTCAAAGAGTTGCCCTAATGCCGGCCCTCATCTCTCCTGCCATTGGTTCGTTCGTGAAAGAACGTCTGCAGCGGGTATAATCGACCGTGCTTGGGGCCTTTGCGCTGTGAAGAAGAGGATTCCATGTCGACCACATTGACTTCTGCCGACCGCCGGGTCATCGCCATTGCCGCCTTGGTTGCGGGCATCTCACTGGCCATCGGATTGAAGTACTTTTCCCACGCCTTCCCCGAGGCGGCAATTGAATTCCGTGTGAACCGGGACGATTCCGCGCCTCTGGCTTTGAAGTTCCTGGCCGACCGCGGGTGGAGCGTCCACGACTACCGGCACGCCACGGTCTTTGACTTTGACGATGATTCGAAGGTCTATCTCGAGCGCACGCAAGGGCTGGCGCGCATGGACACTCTGACGCACGGCCCGGTCCATTTGTGGCGCTGGTCGCATCGCTGGTTCAAGCCGCAACAGAAAGAAGAATTGCGCGTAGACGTCAGTCCGGCGGGGGAGGTTGTGGGCTTCGATCATGAACTACCGGAGTCGGCCCCTGGTGCAAATTTGGACCCTGCTACAGCACGTGCCCTCGCGGAGCGGTTTCTGGTGGGGGTCATGCGGCGCGGCTTGGGGGACTTGGAGTTCGTCGATACGCTGACGGAGAAACGCCCCGCGCGCACCGATCATTCGTTTACCTGGAAACAGAAGAATGTGGACCTGGGCGAAGGCAGCTTGCGACTGGAGGTGGAGGTGGACGGCGACCAGGTGGCCGGCTACCGAGAATTCATCAAGATCCCTGAAGGTTGGACGCGCGACTACCAGAAGCTGCGCTCCCGGAACATTTCCGCGCAGGAGGTAGACCAGGTTTTCTGGATCCTGTTGTGCGCGGCCGGACTGGTCATTCTCATCCAGCGCCTTCGCGGGCGCGAGGTGCCCATTCGCCTCTCCCTGACGTTTGGGATGGTCGCTGCGCTGCTCTATTTCCTCGGCCAGTTGAACACCTTTTCGCTCGCGGAGTTCGGCTACCGCACCACGGATTCGTATTCGAGCTTCGTAGGTAGCTATCTGCGCGACAACCTGCTGGGGGCTTTGGCGCTGGGTGCAGCCATTTTCTTGCTGCTGGCCAGCTCGGAGCCCGTTTATCGCGAAGCTTACCCAAATTTCCTCTCCATTCGCCGCTACTTCAGTTGGCAGGGGCTGCGCACACGTTCCTTCCTCCTGGCGAACGTCGTGGGAATTACGCTCACTTTTTTCTTTATCGCTTACCAAACGGTCTTTTACCTTGCTGCCGATAGACTGGGTGCGTGGGCGCCTGCGGAGGTTCCCTTTACGGATCTGCTGAACACGCGCTTTCCCTGGGTAACGGTCCTCTTCATCGGATTCTTCCCCGCGGTCTCCGAGGAGATGCAATTCCGTGCCTTCTCGATCCCGTTCCTGCGGAGGTTCCTGAGGTCGAAACCTGTAGCCGTAGTGTTAGCGGCGTTCATCTGGGGATTCCTGCACTCGTCATATCCGAATCAGCCCTTCTTCATTCGTGGCCTGGAAGTTGGTTTAGCGGGCGTGCTCATTGGCCTGATTATGCTGCGTTTCGGAATCCTGGCCACGCTGATCTGGCATTACTCGGTGGATGCGCTTTATACGGCCTTCCTCTTGCTCCGTTCTCCCAATCATTACCTGATGGTATCAGGTGGAGTGGCGGCGGGGATCATGCTCGTCCCACTGATCGTGGCGCTGGGGGCGTACTGGAAGACCGGTTCGTTTGCCGAAGAGGGGACGCTCACCAATAGCGCGGAAGGAGTCATCCGGCCGCCGCGCGAGGAGGGGGTGGCAGCGGAAACGCCTCTCGTTTATGAGCCGCTTTCCAGGTCACGGTTGGCGCTGGCGGGCGTTCTGACGCTGGTCTTCGTCGCCCTGGCGGCGATTCCCGCCTATCGATTTGGCAAGGGGATTGTTCTGCACGAATCCCCGAAGGATGCGCTACGCGCCGCCGACGATTTTCTTCGTCACCGCCAGGTCGACCCGGACACTTACCGGCACGTCGTCTGGATTAGTGACAACGTCGACCCTTTGACGCTGCGATATTTGGCAGAGCGAAAATCCCTCAAGCAATCGGACCAGACTTATCGCCAGGCGACGCGCCTCGCGCTGTGGGCGGTTCGCTATTTCCGTCCGCTGCAGAAGGAGGAGTACCTGGTCTTCGTCGACCCGGTGACCGGCGAGGTTTTCGGGTCCCGTCGCCTGCTCGATGAGGACGCGCCAGGCGCCGCGCTTTCACCCGAGCAAGCACGGGAACTGGCGGTGCAGGCGGTGCGCGAGCATGGATATCGCCAGGAGGACTTTGAACTTCAGAACTCTGAGGCGAACAAGCGCAAAGCCCGCGAAGATTACAGGCTCGTATGGCAGGCCAAGCCGGGCGATCCCCGCAACGTGGGGGACGCGCATTATCGACTCGAGGTGGAGATTGCCGGCGATCAGGTCGTGGGGTTCTCGCGTTCCTTCAAGTTACCGGAAGAATGGGAACGCGAGCGGCGAGCTACCCGTCTCAGCCACGTAGTGCTGATGGCTGTTTCGTATCTGATGATCCTCTGCTTGGTGGCGGCCGGGTTGATTCTCTTCGTCAAGCAGGTGCGGTCCGGCCAGATGCCCTGGAAACGATCGGCAAAGTTCGGAGGGTTGGTTGCGATCTTGATGCTCCTGGCGACGCTGAACCAGTTTCAATTGTTCGACCGTGGCTATGACACGTCCATCCCTCTCGCGAGCTTCCACCTGCAAGTTGCCGTCAGCGTGATTGTTATACCTCTCGTCATGGGGTTGTTGGCGTGGCTGGTGGTGGGCTTGGCGGCCAGCTTCTATCCTGATGTCTGGAAGCTCTTCCGCCGGTCGGCGCGCCGCGTGTGGCGTCGCGATGCTTTGGTAGCAGTAGTCGTGAGCCTTGCCGCGGGCGCGGGGCTGGCCCGGCTGGAGGCGCTCATTACGAGCCTGTTTCACGCCTACGCTCCCATTAAGGTTGAGCTTTTCCCCGGGGCGTTCAACACCATGTGGCCCGCCCTCGGGTTCCTCCTTCCGGGGCTCATCTGGACTCTGGTCGGCGCGGCTTGGGTCGGCTTGGCCATCTTCGTCGTGCGCGTGGCGTGGAACCTTCGGGCGTGGTGGGTTTGGGCAGGGGTCGCCCTCATCCTGGCTTCGCTGGGGCCGGCGCGTGCGCACTCTCTTGCAGCTTACGCCGTAGGCTGGGTCGAGAGTTTCCTCCCGCTGGTGGTGGCAGTGGGTTTGGTCGCGCTCTTTCTTCGCCACAACATCCTGGGTTATGTGGCCGTTCTATTTTGCATCCAGCTTGCCGACCCGCTCCTGGAGTCCTTCTCACAGCCGAACGCGTTCTTCCGCTGGAACGGAGTGGCACTTGCCTTCCTGGCTGCGCTCGTGCTGATCTGGATGCTGGGGGCCACCGGTGGCACGGAGGAGACAGCGGGTGATTCGGGATCAGGCCCGGTCTCGCCCGCGGCTTAGTCATGGCCAAAACTCTTGAGATTCCTTTCGTAAAATGTCACGGGCTCGGAAACGACTTCCTCGTGGCCCTCGCGAGCGACGTTCCCCACGGCTTTCCTGATTTCGTGCGACAGATTCTGGATCGCCACACCGGCGTGGGCGGTGATGGCTTTATCGTCGTAATGAAACCCACGATCAAGCCTCACGACGCCCGGATTCGTTTCTTTAATGCGGACGGGAGTGAAGCGGAAATGTCTGGAAACGGCATTCGTTGCGCGGGAGCATTTTTGATCGAGCGGAAGAGCCGGAAGCGCACCCTGGAAATTGAGACGGCTGCCGGCCTGAAATCACTCGAGAGGATGAAGGAAAGCGGCGGGAAGTGGACATTCCGGGTGCGGATGGGAGCCCCGATTCTGGAGGCTGCCAAAATTCCGTTCAAGCCCACCGAGGTTTCATCTCCCGTACTCAGGTATCGTCTAAGAACCCGCCGGGGCGAGCTGCCGGTCACCGTCACTTCAATGGGGAACCCCCATTGCAGCGTGTTCGTGGCGGATTTCGAAAAAGTCGACTGGCCGAACCTGGGCCAGGAGATCGAGCAAAATGAGCATTTCCCGAACCGAACCAACGTGGAGTTTGTGCGTCTGCTGTCGAGAAATGAAATCGAGGTGCGGTTCTGGGAGCGTGGGGTTGGGCACACGATGTCTTCCGGGACCGGGTCGTGCGCCGCGACGGTCGCAGCCATCCTGAATGGGCTTACGGATCGCCGGGTTCGGGTTCGGACCGAGGCCGGCACGCTGGAAGTGACCTGGCCTCAGGGTGGCGAGGTCTGGTTGACGGGTCCAGTCGAGAGAGTCATGAAGGGGAAATACTATCACCACGCGACAAAGTGAACTAGGCTCAATGTGCCTGCACCCGGACGGAACACTACGGGCGAACGTAGAGATAAAGCCTGTGAGAAATCCCGTTCTTTGAAATCACGTCGATAGTTTTTTCGGGTTCCCAACCGGGGACCTGAAAGTCATGGCAAACGATCCGCGCTCCGGGACGGAGTTGCCTTTCGAGTATGGGCCGCAGTTTTTCGTTAACCGCCGTTAGCAGGTAGAGCGTGACGACCGTCGCCCGGCGGACGTTCACGTTGAACATATTTTCGTGCAGAATCTGTGCCTGGCCTTCCAGGTCCAATTCCTTGATGCGGTCGCTCGACTGTTTGTAGAGGTCAGGATCGAGCTCCACGCCTACGGCACGCGCGCCGAACTTCTGGGTCGCCGTGATCACAATGCGGCCGTCTCCCGATCCCAAATCATAGACAACATCGTCCGGCTCGACCTTGGCCAACTCCAACATCTTCTCGACGATATCCTCGGGAGTTGGCACGTAGGGAACAATGTGTTCGAGATAACTGCCGGGTGGGCCTTCTCCGAATGACGATTTCGCTTGGGCAAAACAGGCTTCACTCGAAACGAAGAGCAACAGAACTGCGGCGGATACAAGCAGTTCACCTGAGTAACGGGGAGAGAAGTTTCGATGGGGCTTCATACGCATGGATGGAATTCTACTGATTGGTGCGAAGGTTGTCGAGACGAGAACACAAAGTCCCTTGCGCTGCGCGGATTTACACCCTAGGCTGGGGGCTCGATCTTATCGGATGGTTTCGTCTGCAGGGCAGCAGCCCACGGCTTCGGGCGTTGCCATCGGAAACATCGGAGAACTCACCGCTTGAGCCAACCTTCCTTACGACGGGAACTGAGCTTCACTCACGCGACTGCCCTCGTGATTGCGAACATGATCGGAACGGGCATCTTCACCACCACCGGATTTCTGGCGGGCGATTTAGGGCGCCCAACGCTCGTACTGGGGGTGTGGCTGGCGGGCGCGGTCATCGCTCTGGCGGGTTGTTTTTGTTACTCTGAGTTAGGAGTGAACTTTCCGAGATCAGGAGGCGAATACGTTTTCCTGCGCGAGGCTTGGGGGCCAGCGTGGGGCTTTCTGAGTGGATGGATTTCCTTTTTCGCGGGATTCTCTGCGCCTATTGCCGCCGCCGCGCTCGCCTTCTCCGAGTATTTCGCCTACTTCTTCCCATCCTTGACGGTGAGCCCCTCGACCGGAAGGGCGGGCAGCATGGTTGCATGGCTTCACATGGGTCCGGGGCAATGGCTGGCGGTGGGAATTGTCGCGCTCTTTGCAGTAATTAATATTCTCGGGCTGAAACTCGCGGCCAGACTCCAGAACCTTCTCACGGCGCTCAAGCTGAGTGTCCTGCTGCTTTTCCTGTGCCTGGCTTTTACGATTGGCCACGGAAGCGCAGGGCATTTTTCCCAAGTTGCGATTCGAACCTCGACGCATGGCCTGGGAGCGCAGTTCGCCGTCTCGCTCATCTTCGTGATGTTTGCCTACAGCGGTTGGAATGCTGCCACCTACGTGGCGGAAGAAATGAGAACGCCGGAACGTACGCTGCCCGTCTCCCTGGTGACGGGAACACTCACCGTCGCCGCTGTCTATCTGGCTCTTAATGCGGCGTTCATTTACGCCCTGCCGTTGGAGGCCATGAAAGGGATTGTGCGGGTCGGCGCTGCCTCGGCGAGCGCGCTCTTCGGAACCCTGGGAGGAGGCATCTTCAGTGGGGTCATGGCGGTGGGGCTGCTTTCCTGTGTGAGCGCGATGGTCATCGTCGGTCCCCGCGTTTATTACGCGATGGCGAATGACGGCTGCTTCTTCCGGGGCGCGGCACGAGTTCACCCGCGTTGGGGAACGCCCGTCGAAGCCATCCTCTATCAATCGGCGGCAGCCGCCGTGATGATCTTGACGGGCACATTCGAGAGCCTCATTTATTACATTGGCTTCGCCCTGATTCTGTTTGCAGCTCTGGCGACGGCAGGATTGATCTCTTTACGCCGTCGCAGCGGATGGAAAAAGCTCGCCGTCGTGAGTTGGGGCTACCCGCTGGCTCCCGCCTTATTCATTATCGCGAGTGCCTGGATGCTCTGTTACACGGCCGCCTTGCGGCCCAAGGAGTCGGCACTTGGGTTGCTGACCATGCTGTTGGGTGCAGGACTGTATTTCTGGAGATTCCGGCGGAATTCCCAATCAGCCTGAGCTGGTTCATTCCGGAGCGACATCGACGGAACTCGGCAGGCTTGTCTCCAAGGGCACTGCGGGGCTGTTGCGAATCTGCAACGACGAGTGGTGGTGCAGCCCGACCACCCGCGAATAGGCATTCACCCGCGACCGCTCGATGTGACTGTGGCGGAGGGCAATTACGTAAGGAGTAAACAGGAAGGGCGCAGCTACCACACTCAAAGCGAAGTTCTTCACACGGAGGGAAGGAGAGAACTCTCCGTTGCGGATCGACAGGACCGTCGGATAGTAGCGAAGCACGACGCCATAGATATCCGCCGCCAGCGAGAGATGATTGGAGTGCGTGCCGGATATCTGCGTGCGTCCGGCCCGGATGTCCCGCAAGAATTCTTCCCGATTGCAGGCCGGGCTAGCCGTGTAAGTGCGCCCCAGGCGGCGGAGCGTGTGGGAATCGCTACCCGCGATCATGCCGAGGGGGCGACCGTTTCGGCGGCAGCGCTCCAGCAACTTGGCGATCAAGGTGTTGTGCTCGCGCTGCTGGGATCCGTTGCGAACTTCGAACACGTCAAACAGCTCGACCATGCGTTCGATGAACTCGAGCACCCGGGTGCGGTCAGCAAAATCGTGGAAGAGGTGGTTGAGCACGAAGAGAAGATTGGCTTCGCGGAGGTACGCGACCAGTTCTTCGCCGTTGGATCGCAGCTTCTGGAGGTCGCGGTGGTGGGCCTCGGTGAATCCATAGACGCCGATGTGCGCGGTGTGATGGAAGGCAGGGAAGTAAGCGCTGACTTCCTCACCCATGAGGAAATCCGGCAAATCGCCGAGCTTGTTCAGGATTTCCAGGCAGCCGTCGATGGAATCGTGGTCGGTGATGGTGACCAAGTCCATCCCGCGACGCTTGGCCGTGCGGTAGATCTCCAGCGGCTGGGAATAGCAATCCCTGCAGCGCAGGAAGCGCAGATGCTTCGCGCACCCCGAATAGCGGCTGTGGCAGTGCAGGTCAGCCCTGTAAAGTTTGTGCAATTGCCCTGAGACCACAAGATGCTATATTAAGAATGCAACGCGAGGGATGCAAGCCATTTGTCGTTGCCCCTGTGGTCTTACGGTGCTGGTTGATATTGCCGAAGCGTAACAGTGACTCGCAACTTCCTGATTCCCGGCCGCGAAACTGATTTTGGCACCTCGGACCAGACTCACTCCTCAATCATCCGGTCAATCCGACGCACGCGCGGCACGAGTTGGCGCCTGTTTCTCCTCCTTCTCCTTGCCTCAGTTCGTGGCACCGCACAAGCCGCTGAGCCGATCCGTTATGTCGTCGATTTGCGCGCGCCCGATTCACACCTGGTGCAAGTGACCATGAACGTTCCCGGCGCGGCCCCGGCCACGGAAATTCAAATCCCCGCTTGGGACTGTCTTTACCAGATTCGAGACTTCGTGAGAAACGTTCAAGACCTGGAAGCCAAGTGCGATGGACAACGCGTGGAATTGGGCCGTGTGGACTTGAACACTTGGCGGGGGTCGAACCGACCCTGTGACAACCTCGAATTCCGTTACGCCGTTTATGCGCGAGAGGATGGACCCTTTTCGAGCACGCTCGATTCGGAACATGCCTACCTGAATTTTGCCATGCTGCTTTTCTACCTGCCTAACGACCGCGACCGGGCGGCCCAGGTCAAGATCCTTCTTCCCGAGGGCTGGAAGCTGGCGACTTTGCTCGCAGGCGATGGTGATGAGTTCCAGGCGGGAAACTACGACGCCCTGGTGGACAGTCCAGTCGAGGCAGGCCATTTTGCAGAGTACACGTACACGCAGGGTTTCCACACTTCGAACACCACGCCGGACTCTGCGGGGAAGCGGGCGACTTTCCGCGTCATCGTACATGCCGACCCAGGAGACTATTCGGCTGATCGCCTCCTCGACTCCATCCAGAAGATCACCGCCACGGAGACCACCCTGATGCAGGATCTTCCCTTCGAACGGTACACGTTCATCCTGCATTTTCCGCGTGCAGCGGGGCCGAGCGGGGGCATGGAACATCGGAATGGAGCGGCGATCACCGTCCCAGCTTCCGTGACGCGGGAACGGCAGGGCTACGTTGAGGATGTCATCGCCCACGAGTTCTTCCACGCCTGGAACGTCAAGCTCATTCGTCCCCAGGGACTCGAGCCGATCGACTACATTCACGGGAATGACACACGCGATTTGTGGTTCTGCGAGGGCGTCACCAGCACGTACGCTGAGCTGGCTCTGCTGCGCGCGGGACTCATTAACCGGGACACGTTCTACAGTCGCCTGGCCGCCGCCATCCAAGCTCTTCAAGAGCGGGCTGCACGCCGCTTCCAAGGCGTGGAGACCTCCGGCCGGGAAGCGTGGTTCGAGAAGTACGCGGATTACCATCGGCCCGAGCGCAGCATCTCGTACTACAACAAGGGCGAATTGCTCGGATTCTTGCTGGATCTGGGCATCCGGAACGCCAGCCACAACCAAGCTAGCCTGGACGACGTGATGCGTCGGCTCAATCAGGACTTTGCGCACCAGGGCCGGTTCTATACGCTTGCTGACATCCGCGCGATCGTCTCGAAGCTCGCGCCCTCGTTTGGTGTGGACCGATTCCTCGCCGACTACGTGCAGGGAACCCAGGAGCTTGATTACGCTACCTACTTGGGTTATGCAGGCGTGCGCCTCGCGACGAAGATCACGCAACTCGCCGCGCCGGGGTTCGCTGTATCGCGGGCCCCCACCGGATTGATGCAAGTGGATTCCGTCGAGCCGGCAAGCGACGCGCTGGGAGCCGGCCTGCAGCCGGGTGACGTTCTTCTGGAGGCTGATGGCGAGCCGCTGCCAGCCGCCGCCGAGGCCACCTTGCCGCGTTGGCGACCCGGCCAAACGGTCGAACTCCAAATCGCACGCGAGGGGAAGACGCAGGTCATGAAGTTCAGGGTAGGAGTGAGCCAGAAGGTCTCCTATCGAGTCAAGGAAGAGCCCAACCCAGAGCCCCGCCAGTTGCGGGTGCGCGAAGGCTGGCTGAAGGGCGAGACCGCTCCAGCGCCGGTCCCAGGAACGCCATGATCCGCGCCTTCTTTGTCACGCTCGTAACCTTTGCCTACATCCTGATCGTGGGTCCGCCCATGCTCATCCACGCTTGGTTGACGGGGAACACCGACGTGCTTTACCGCGTGGGCGTGCGGGGAGCCAGCATGGCGCTCTGGCTCGCCGGCGTCCGCTTGGAGGTTCATGGGCTCGAGAAGATCCCCCCGGACCGCGCTGTCATCTTCATGCCGAACCATCAGAGCAATTGCGATCCTCCGGCGATCATTACGATCCTTCCTCCGGTGCTGGTCATGGCCAAGCAGGAGTTTTTCCGGGTGCCGGTTTTGGGAAGGGGAATGCGCGCCCGCGGTTTCATTCCGGTGGACCGCAGAAACCGGGAGCGGGCAATCGCCGCCGTCGAACAGGCCGTAGCCGCTTTGAAGGCCGGGCATTCCTTTCTGGCTTTTCCAGAAGGTACACGCAGCCTTGACGGCCGCCTTCAAACGTTTAAGAGGGGCGTGTTCATGATGGCCATTAAAGCCGGTGCGCCCATTGTCCCTATCTCCGTTTCGGGCGGCAGGAAGATCATGCCGAAAGGCGAGTTCGTGATCCGGCCGGGTCGAGTCCGCATTACGATCCACGATCCCATCCCGACAGCCCACTTCGATCTCGACGAGCGCCAAACGGTGATCGACCTGACACGCCAGGCCATCCTGACAGGCCTCGCGCCGGAAGAATGGCCGGCCTGAAGGGCAGCGAGCGTTTTGTGCGAGTCCCGACGGTGTTGAGAAAGGCGCAAGGCAGCGGAAAGCGACGGGCTGCCACTCGCTAGCCCAGTTTGCGGTTCAGCGCTGCAATCTCGGTTGCATCAAGAAGAATAGGGGTCCGCCGGGGGAATCGAATGAAAGCCGACACAAAGGCTCACAATCTAGCACCCAGCACACCGTTGAAGTGGACCTTCTGCTGGGAAGTTCTCAAGGGCTTGGCACTTGCTGCCACTTTTTTTGCTGCAGCGGCGCATGCTCAAAATGGCGGGCCTGCAAAAGCAGGAACAGGCGCGTCGGGAGCTCCCGTCGGCATCGTCCGAGTTGACGCGACTTCCGAGCACATGTTGAATTCTTTTGATCCGGATAGTGCCCTCGGCAGCTCGATCGACGTCCTATCCCGCACAGGGATCGACAAGGTTTATACTCCCCACATCATCCAGGAGGCCCTTTCGGCGGGCTGGGGACCAATCACTTATCGGAACAATACCGAGCTCCGCATGGCCACCTGGCACTGGACCGAGAATGGGACGTGGAGCGATCCAGCCCACCAGAGCGGGTACTTTACCGGCAGCGCCGAGCTGAAGGAACCACTCCGCTACATCCTTGCCTACTCGCTGCCCCACCGCGGTTTCTCCACCAGCGGTGACCGCCCGGTGCAAGGTCCCAACCTCAGCTATTGGAAGAGCAACCCGTATCTCACCAGCAAGTTCACGGGTGAAAGCGACTTCCTGCACCCGCAATGGGTCGTCATGGACCTGCGGGCCGCGAAGCCAGTTAGCGCCATCCGCATCACCTGGGCCAGTCCTTACGCCACAACCTATCAGGTGGATTATTGGATAGGGAAAGATGCCCTCGACTTCGATCAGGGTCCCCAGGGCGAATGGAAGGCTTTTCCCTCGGGCAGGGTGAAAAACAGCCAAGGCGGCACGGTGATTCTGCGGCTCACGGAAGCGCCCGTCTCCACCCAGTACCTGCGCGTCTGGATGACGGAATCATCGAACACCTGCGATCTGCATGGATCGGACGACGTCCGCAACTGCGTGGGATACGCCATACAGGCAATCGATGCCGGCAGCATCGATGCGAGTGGCGTCTTTGTGGATGTCGCGGAGGATGCTTCCGGCCAGAACAAGCCCCGGTATCACTCTTCTTCCATTGACCCCTGGCACTCCGCCGCTGACGTAAACGCCAGCGGAAACTACCAGCACAGCGGCTTCGATCTTTTCTTTACCAGCGGACTTACCAACAACCTGCCTGCGATGATTCCGGTCACACTGCTTTACGGTACGCCGGACGATGCTGCCGCCCAGATTGCTTACCTTGAGAAGCGCGGCTACCCCATCGCTTATATTGAGATGGGCGAGGAGCCTGACGGCAAGCACGCCCTGCCGGAGGACTACGCCGCGCTTTACATCCAGTGGGCGACAGCCCTTCACAAAGTGGATCCCAAGCTCAAGCTGGGAGGGCCGGTCTTCGAAGGGGTTAACGAAGACATAAGAGTGTGGCCCGACGCCCAAGGCCGAACGTCCTGGATGGGCCGCTTCCTGGATTACCTGAAGGCGCACAAGCACCTTCGCGACCTCGCCTTCGTATCCTTCGAGCACTATCCCTTCGACCGGTGCGACATAACCTGGAAGGCCTTATACCGGGAACCGGAACTGATGAAGCACATTCTGCAGGTGTGGAGAGAAGACGGGGTGCCGAAAGAAGTGCCCCTGATCGTAACTGAGAGCCACCTTTCTGCGGGCCTCACCGGGCCCATGAGCACCATCTTCGCGGCATTGTGGCTCGCCGACAATATTGGGTCTTTCTTCGAGGGGGGAGGCGCGGCTTTCTACCACTCGCCGATCCAGCCCCAACCGGTCCAAGACAGTTGCCTCGGTTGGGCCACGTGGTCGAATTTCGTGGCCGATCGGGATTACCGCATCACGGGATACACATCGCCCTACTTCGCCGCCCATATGATCAACCTGGAGTGGGTGCAGCATCGCTCCGGCGTGCATCACATGTTTCCCTCTTCGACCGGCATTAAGGACAGCGAAGGGAATGTGCTGGTCACCTCTTATGCGGTGCATCGCCCCGATGGGAACTGGTCCTTGATGCTGGTCAATCGCGACGAGACTAACCCACACACGGTGCGCGTTGTCTTTGAGGATTCCAGGAGCCAGCGGAGCGGGTCCTTTTCCGGGCCGGTCACTCTGGTGACTTTCGGCAGCGAGCAGTATGTGTGGAAAGACGACGGCCCGAACAGTCACGCCGACCCCGATGGACCACCGGCGGCAGTCCCCGCGGCGGACGGCCCCCAAGCCACGTACACGCTGCCGAAAGCCTCCATCACCGTGCTGCGGGGCAGAGTGCAGGGCCTGGAGCGTTGACACGTGGGGACTGTAAGCTGCTAGGATTTCTCTCCTGCCTTCTCGAGATAATCCCGCATCTTGCGGTAGGCTGCAAACATCTCGGGCAGGCGCTTGTAAGCTGCCGAGCACTTCAGCCAAAGCTCATGATCGACGGCGGGCGAGCCGGAGATCGTCGTGTTGGGCCGGACGTCGTTCGGCACCCCGGTCTGTGGTGTGGCGATCACGTGGTCACCGATCGTCAAGTGCCCTGCCACTCCGACCTGGCCGGTCAAGATCACATTTCGGCCGACTTTCGCGCTTCCGGCGATTCCGACCTGGCTACAGAGCAGGGTGTTCTCCCCGATGTCGCAGCCGTGCGCGACTTGCACCAGGTTGTCGACCTTGACGCCGCGGCGCAGACGGGTTTCGCCCACCGCCGCGCGATCGATGCAACTGTTCGTCTGAACTTCCACCCCACCTTCGATGACCACCGTTCCGGCCTGGACGATTTTGTAATACGACCCATCTGCTTGCGGCGCGAAGCCGAAGCCGTCGCCGCCAATCACCACGCCGTTCTGCAGGATCACATCGTCGGCGATGCGCACGTTTTCGCGGACCACCGCGTGTGAGTGCGCCAAAAAGCGATCGCCAATCTTCGCTCCACGGTAAATCACGACGAAGCTTTTGAGCACGCAGTCGTCACCCAGTACGGCGCCCTCTTCGATGACCACATAGGGACCGATCGAGGGATTGCGGCCCAACTTGACGTCCGGGGCGATGACGGCGGTGGGATGAATTCCCGCTGGCGGTCTCTGGGGAGGATAGAAAACCTCCAGGGCCCGGGCGAAGGTGAGGTAGGGATCAGGCGACCGCAAAACGGGCCTTCCCAAGGTATCGACTTTTTTGCCTGCAATGATGGCCGCGGCGCGAGTGGTCTGTAGCTTGGGAAGATATTTGGGATTGGCAAGAAAGGTGATTTCGCTTGCGGTGGCCTCCTCCATTCCCGCCACTCCCGTGATTTCCAGATCGGCCGGTCCCTCGAATTGACACTCGAGGCGCTGTGCGAGTTCACCGAGTTTCATCGTTTTCTCCCTCCGCGTGGTGGCCCGAGGCGTCGAAGGCTCGTGTGCCGGGTCCGGGGTCCACACTTGCTGTCGCGTTCATCGGCAAGAGTATCAACAGCGAACTTCCGTGGCAACGGCTAGAAATCTTGAGGTTGAGAACTTGGCTCATCCACGCCACGTTTTCACGTTCACTATGGCGGGGACTGGGAACATCGTGGAGTTGTATCGGAGCGGGCGCCCTTGGGCTGGTGCGAATCACTCGAAAAAGACGGGAAAGTTGTTCGAGACATAAGAATGCCGGGCCGGCTTTGCTTCGTTCTTCAGCGGAAAGTCGGAGCGGTAGTGCGCGCCACGGCTTTCCTCACGGGCCAGGGCAGAGCGGGCAATCAGGCGAGCCACTGCCAGGATGTTGCAGGTTTCGTAAGCTCGGCGAGAAGGGGGATCAGGTTCCGGCAGTTGGATCTCCTCTAGCCGTTTGACGGCCTCGCAAAGGTGCTTGCCGTTGCGGATGATTCCGACCTTGTCCCAAAGGAGGGCGCGCGCTTCCTCGACGGCCTTCTCGAAATCCGTGACTGGCAAGGGCGCAGGAGGGGTGGATGTGGTCCCGGCATGCGGGGCAGCCAGGTGTGGATTCTCTTGGGGAGAAGGGAACTCTCTCGGCGTGTGCTTCTCCAGCATGGCCGCGGCGGCTCGGGCGCCGAACACCAACCCTTCCAGGAGCGAATTGCTGGCTAGACGGTTGGCGCCGTGGACGCCAGTGGTCGCGACTTCCCCGGCGGCGAAGAGGTGGGTGAGCGAGGTCGCGGCATCGAGGTCCGTTGCCACTCCGCCCATGGCGTAGTGGGCCGCTGGACGAATGGGAACAAGGTCAGCTGTGATGTCGATATTGTAATTCAGGCACGTGGTGTAAATGCGGGGGAAACGTTTCTTGACATGTTCGGCGTCGAGGCCGGTGAGGTCGAGGTAGACAAACTCGCCGCGCGTCTTCTGCATCTCGAGGGTGACGGCGCGCGAGACGACGTCGCGCGGAGCAAGTTCGGCGGCTTCGTGGTAACGCGGCATGAAGCGCTCCAGCAGAAGGTTGCGCAGGTAGCCACCCTCGCCACGCAATGCTTCCGAAAGCAGAAAGCGGGGCGCTCCTTTGACAAACAACGCCGTGGGATGAAACTGCACAAACTCCATGTCGCTCAAAAGGGCTCCGGCACGGTAGGCCATGGCCACGCCGTCGCCACAGGCCACGGAAGGGTTGGTGGTTTCCTTATAGACATGGCCCAACCCGCCCGTCGCCAGCAACACGGCGCTGGCACGAGTGCATTTCGGCGTGGAACCTTTCTCGTCCAGGTAGGTGACCCCGCAGACGCGGTGGTCTTCCACCAGCAGTTCCATGGCGAAGGCGTGAGGAAGTAATTCTATCGAAGGCAGCGACTTGGCCTTAGCCATGAGGGCGCGCAAGATTTCGCTGCCCGTGGAATCTCCGTGGGCATGGAGGACGCGGGAACGGCTATGTGCGCCCTCGCGCGTGAAAGCCAGCTTCATCCCGTTGAGGTCGAAGCGCATGCCCCATTCGACAAGCTGGTGGATTTGCCGCGGGCCTTCCTCCACGAGGATACGCACGGCCTCCTCGCGGCATAGCCCATCGCCGGCGCGCAGCGTGTCGTGCAGGTGGAGCGTGACTTCATCGTCTTCGCCCAGCGCCGCAGCAATGCCGCCCTGCGCGTACTCGGTACTGGACTCATAGAGATCGTCTTTCGTGAGGACGAGGACCCGGCCGCCACGAGCCAGCTCGATGGCGGCTCGTATCCCGGCGATTCCTCCGCCCAGGACGATGTAGTCCACTCTGGAATCCTTCCGCATCACCATGGAGAATTCCATCATAGCTTTCGTATCGCGGCTCATCGGTCATCGTCGCGCGGCGGCCACGCTAGTGGCCTTGGCCTTGGCCTTTGCCCGAGCACGCGCCACACGAGCAAGGCGCGGTGCACGGATTCGTGACGCCTCCGTCGGACGCGACGACGAGCTTGCCGAACTGGTCGGTGCTCGGGTCCGTCGTGGTGTAGGCCCAGACGCCGCCGTTGC
>JAIQEZ010000079.1 GCA_020073545.1 Terriglobia bacterium
CATCTCCTGTCCTCCTTCGGGCTTTTATACCCTGGGAGCACTCTCTTTTACACTGGTACAGTTTTCGGGGGGCAGGTCAATAGGGCAAAACGAAGACACTGAGGATCTGATCTCGCTGGTTCCACCCAACCTAGTGGCTAAGGAGGACGCGGATAAAGACACAGAGGAGTACAGGATCGAGTCCGTCAGAGGTGTTGGGGAGGAGGCCGTATACGTTTACTATTACACCACATACAAGGAGTCGGCTCTCGCGGCAGGAAAGGATCACTGGCTGTGCAAGATCGGCAGGACGGATCGCCTCCCAAGAATTCGTATCTCCGAACAAACAACGGGTATACCCGAGCAACCGGTGATAGGATCGGTGATCAAGACTGACGATTCAAGGGCCGTCGAGACCGTTGTCAAAAATGTGCTTGGTCTTAGAGGTCAATGGAGCGAGGATTCACCCGGTAGCGAGTGGTTCGTCACTTCGCCAGACGATGTACTGCAGATTATCAAACTGCTGGTTCCCAAATTCAACACGGATATGACCACGGAAGTGTAACCACTCAATGCACCGGACGCTCGTTCCTCGCGCCGGTGATTATTTCGTTACCTGTTGGTGCATCTCATCTCTTCCATTCCATACCCAGAAGGGGCTTTCGCGGCCATCGGGGCCGTCGCCGATGGGGGACAGCGAGATTCGGCCGGCGGTCTTCGCAGCAAGGATAGCGCGGACTCGCTGTCGAAGGTCCGCTGGTATTAATGGAGGGCAACCGCTCGGCACGCAGGGTGAGAGGGGGGGAGCAGCCTGCGCCCCAGAGGCGCTATCAGGTTCCTTCGTGCTGACCCGGCCTTGCGGGGTCAGCGCTACTCCGTTGCCCCTCACCGCAGGTGGGTTTCGCCCATCAAGAACTTGTCGATGCCGCGTGCCGCCTGGCGGCCTTCGGTAATCGCCCAGACGACCAGCGATTGCCCGCGGCGCATATCCCCGGCGGCGAAGACACCGGGGTTTGACGACATGTAATTCGCGTCGGTCTCGACATTACCGCGCGCATTGAGCTTGACGCCGAGGGTCTCAATCATTCCATTCGTAACCGGACCCAAGAAGCCCATCGCGATCAAGACCAGATCAACATCCAGAGTGAACTCGGTCCCCGGGACCGGCTCAAACTTGGGCGGCGGGCCGACGCGGACCGCGTGTAACTGTTTCACGTGCCCGCCTTTGTCCCCCGTGAAGCGCACGGTGGCCACAGCCCAGTCGCGCATTCCGCCTTCCTCGTGCGCACTCTCGGTGCGCAATTGCAGCGGCCAGAGCGGCCAGGGAGTACTCGGCGAGCGTTCCTCGGGCGGCATGGGCATGATTTCAAATTGGTGGATGGAAGCGGCCTTCTGCCGATGCGCGGTACCCAGACAATCCGCGCCCGTATCACCACCGCCGATAATCACTACTCGCTTACCCGTGGCGAGAATTTGCCCGTCCACAACATCTCCAGCGATGCGGCGGTTTTGCTGCGGTAGATACTCCATGGCGAAGTGAATCCCTCGCAGCTCTCGCCCCGGCACCTGGAGGTCGCGCGGGCTCTCCGCGCCGCCGGTTAGCAGGATGGCGTCGAACTCGCGGCGCATATTCTCCACCGGAACGCTCTTCCCAACGTGCGCTCCAGTCCGAAAGACCACGCCCTCCTGAGCCATCTGATCGAGCCGCCGGTCGAGAATCGGCTTTTCCAGCTTGAAATCCGGGATACCGTACCGCAGCAGGCCGCCGATGCGGTCGGCCTTTTCGAACACCGTCACCGCGTGTCCCGCGCGGTTCAGTTGCTGCGCGGCGGCGAGTCCGGAAGGCCCCGAGCCGACGATCGCCACGCGCTTGCCCGTGCGGCGCGCGGGCGGCTCCGGGCGGATCCAACCTTCCTGGAAGGCACGCTCGATGATGGTTTTCTCGATGTTCTTGATGGTTACCGCAGGCTCATTGATGCCGAGCACGCATGCGGCCTCGCAAGGCGCGGGGCAAACGCGGCCGGTGAACTCCGGGAAGTTGTTCGTGGCGTGGAGCGTGCGGATGGCTTCCTTCCAGCGATCGCGGTAAACCAGGTCATTCCAATCGGGGATGATGTTGTTGAGCGGACAACCCGTATGGCAAAAGGGCACGCCGCAATCCATGCAGCGCGCCGCTTGCGTGCGCAACTTTTCCTCGGGAAACTCCTGATACACTTCCCTGAAATCGTTGACGCGGTCTTCGACGGGCCGGCGCGCCGGCAGCTCACGGGTGTGCTCCATGAATCCGGTGACTTTACCCACGCAGCACCTCCCCGGTTGACGGCACTGCAGTGGCAGGGGGCGCAACCAGTACGGCCGGGGCACGCGGGATGCCCAAGACTCGCTTGTACTCATGTGGGAAGACCTTGAGGAACTTCGGCAGCATGGTCTCCCAGTTATCCAGAATCCATTTGGCCCGCGGGCTGCCTGTCAGTTCCGCATGACGGGCAGTCAGACGTTGGATGAGTTCGACATCCTGGGGATCGGTGACGGGGCTGAGATCCACGCTGGCGTGGTTACAGCGAATGCGAGCGAACTCGCCCGTCTCATCGAGAACGTAAGCAATCCCGCCTGTCATACCGGCGGCGAAATTGCGGCCCGTCTTGCCCAGGACAAGCACGGTTCCCTTGGTCATGTATTCACAACCGTGATCGCCAACCGTTTCCACCACCGCCGTAGCTCCGGAGTTTCTCACCGCGAAGCGTTCGCCGGCCATGCCGTTGAAGTAAGCCTCCCCGTTGGTTGCTCCGTAGAGAACGACATTACCCACCAGGATGTTCTCCTCCGGCTGGAACGACGAACTTCGAGGCGGATAAATGATGAGCTTACCCCCCGAGAGTCCTTTGCCGACGTAATCGTTGGCTTCGCCCTCGAGGGTCAGGGTGACGCCTTTGGCCAGGAAGGCACCGAAACTCTGTCCCGCTGAGCCCGTAAACTGAAACCGGATTGTGTCATCGGGCAAGCCGGCGGCCCCATAACGGCGAGCCATCTCGCCACTCAACATCGCCCCCACGGTGCGGTGAGTGTTACGGATGGGAAGACTGATGGACACCTGCTTGCCGCGCTCCAGAGCCTCCCGCGCGTGGTCAATCAACTGGCAGTCGAGGGATTTTTCCAGGCCGTGGTCCTGCTTGATCATACACCGGCGGCCCACACGCGCAGGCACATGCGGATTAAACAGCACTGCGGAAAAATCCAGGCCGCGGGCTTTCCAATGGTCCACGTCCTGACGCTGCACCAGGCAATCCACCCGGCCGATCATCTCATCAACCTTGCGGAAGCCGAGCTGCGCCATGCTTTGCCTCAAGTCTTCCGCCAGGAAGAAAAAGAAATTAATCACGTGCTCAGGCTGGCCCTTGAATTTCTTGCGCAGCTCCGGGTCCTGCGTCGCCACGCCCACGGGGCAAGTGTTCAAGTGGCACTTGCGCATCATGATGCAACCCATGGAAAGGAGCGGGGTGGTGGCGAATCCGAACTCCTCCGCGCCGAGCAAGGCGGCGATGGCCACGTCACGGCCGGTCTGCAACTTTCCATCCACTTGCAGGCGAACGCGGCTGCGCAGGTCGTTCATGACCAGAATCTGCTGGGTCTCCGAAAGGCCAAGTTCCCAGGGAATTCCCGCATGCCGAATCGAGGACATCGGCGAAGCGCCCGTCCCTCCGTCGTAGCCACAGATGAGAATGACATCGGCGTGCGCCTTGGCCACGCCCGCCGCCACGGTCCCCACGCCGGATTCGGCCACCAGCTTCACGGAAATCCTTGCCTGCGGATTCACATTCTTGAGGTCGTAGATGAGCTGCGCTAGATCCTCAATCGAATAGATATCATGGTGCGGCGGGGGCGAGATCAGGGTGACGCCGGGGATGGAATGCCGCACGCGCGCCACCACTTCATCCACCTTGTGGCCGGGAAGCTGGCCACCCTCGCCGGGCTTGGCGCCCTGCGCGATCTTGATCTGAAGCTCCTCGGCGTTGACCAGATAGTTGGTAGTGACCCCGAAGCGGGCTGACGCTACCTGCTTGACGGCGCTGCGCCGCCAATCACCGTTGGGGTCACGCTGAAAACGCGTTTCATCTTCGCCGCCCTCGCCGGTGTTGGATCGGCCGCCAATACGATTCATGGCGATGGCCAGCGTTTCGTGCGCCTCCTTGCTGATGGACCCAAAAGACATGGCGCCCGTGGCGAACCGCTTGACAATTTCGGAGGCCGGCTCCACCTCCTCGATGGGTACCGGCGGTCCGGCGGGCCGAAAATCCAGCATCCCGCGCAGCGTGTAGAAGTTCCTGTTCTGCTCGTTGACAATTCGGGTGTATTCCTGGAATGTCTGCGGACTCGATTGCCTCACGGCATGCTGAAGTTTACTGATGGTGAGAGGATTCAACAGGTGGCGCTCACCGCGTTCCCGGTATTGGTAGCTGCCTCCGACCTCCAGTTCGGTGTCGGATTCATCGGGAGTCTGCATCGCAAACTTGTGCCGCAGGAGGGCCTCGCGAGCCAGGACTTCCAGGCCCACCCCCTCAATCCGTGAGGGCGTGCCCGTGAAATAGTGCTCCACCACCGATTTGTTCAGTCCGATGGCTTCGAAGATCTGTGCGCCGCAATAACTTTGCAGGGTGGAGATCCCCATTTTGGAAAGGACTTTCAGCAATCCCTTATCGACCGCTTTGATGTAGTTCTTCAGGACTTTCTCAAAAGGGTATTCCGGCGGAAAGAAGCCTTTGGCCTGGAGGTCTTCGAGCGTTTCGATGGCGAGATAGGGATTGATGGCGCTGGCGCCGTAACCGATCAGCAAGGCGAAATGCATCACTTCGCGCGGCTCCCCGGTCTCCACAATGAGGGCAACTTGACTCCTGGTTTTTTCCCGGACCAGATGATTGTGCACGGCGGAGAGCGCCAGGAGGCTGGGAATCGGCGCGTACTCTTCATCCACTCCGCGGTCAGACAGAATCAACAGGGTGTAGCCGGACTTGATCGCCAACGAGGCGCGGCGACAAAGACTGTCCACCGCCTCCTGCAAGCGTTTTTCGCCTTCACCCACGCGGAAGAGCATGGGGAGCGTCGTGGCCAGGAAATCCCCCTGACTCACGCGGCGCAGTTTCTCGAGATTCCAATTGGTCACAATCGGATGACGCTTCTTGAGCGTGTGGCAGAGCTGGGGCGTTTCTTCCAGGATGTTCCCCTCACGCCCGATATAGTCATACAGCGACATGACCAGATCTTCGCGAATGGGATCGATCGCCGGGTTGGTGACCTGCGCGAACATCTGTTTGAAGTAGTTGAAGAGCAGTTGGGGCTTGTCGGAAAGGCAGGCAAGGGGTGTGTCGGTTCCCATCGACCCCACGGGCTCCTCACCCTTGGCGGCCATGGGAATCATAATGGTCTTCAGGTCTTCGTCCGTATACCCGAAGGCGCGTTGCCGCATCACGATGGTGGCGTGGTCGGTGGGCTGGATGCGCGGTGGATCGGCCAAGTGCTTCAGCGTGATCTGGTTTTCCTTCAACCACTCCGCATACGGCTGCCGCGCGGCCAACTGCTTCTTGATTTCCTCGTCAGGGATAATGCGCCCTTTTTCCGTATCCACCAGCAGCATGCGCCCCGGCTCGAGCCTGCCCTTGAAGCGGACCTCCTCCGGATCGACCGGCAACACTCCGGCCTCGGAAGCCATGATGACCAGGCCGCGATTCGTCACCACAAATCGCCCGGGACGCAAGCCATTCCGGTCGAGCTTGGCGCCGATCAAGCGCCCATCCGTAAAAGCCACGGCCGCCGGACCGTCCCAAGGCTCCATCAGCGAGGCATGATATTCATAGAAAGCCTTGACGTCTTCAGGCATCGTCGGATCACTCGCCCAGGCCGCGGGGATCAGCATTTCCATGACGTGAGGGAGACTGCGCCCCGTCAGGAGCAGGAGTTCCACCGCGTTATCAAGGTTCGCCGAATCGCTTCCGCCCGGGGCGATAATGGGCTCGAGTTTCTTGATGTCCTCGCCGAAGAGGGGTGAAGCCAGGATGGAAGTCCGCGCGTGCATCCAGTTCACATTGCCCCGCAGCGTGTTGATTTCACCGTTGTGACAAAGGTAGCGGTAGGGATGCGCCAAATGCCAGGTGGGGAAGGTGTTCGTCGAGAAGCGCTGGTGAACCAGACAAAGGGCGCTGCGTACTTCCGGGTTTGAAAGCTCCACGTAGAAGTTCGCAATCTGCGGCGCGAGCAGCAGACCCTTGTAGACGATCGTACGTGCGGAGAGAGAGGGAATGTAGAAGAAGCTCTTCTCGTGCAACTCGGTCTGGCTTACTTCTTTTTCCGCACGCTTGCGAATGACGTAGAGTTTGCGCTCCAGCGTCTCTGCGTCCATGCCATAGGCCCGCTTGATGAAGATCTGCTCCACGTAAGGCTGGGTGCCGCGAGCCAGACGTCCAATCGTATTGGCATTCACCGGTGTATCGCGCCAGCCCAACACCGTAAGGCCTTCGTCACGCACAATCTCTTCCAGGATCGCCTCACACGCCATGCGTTCGTGTGGCTCCACCGGAAGAAACACCATGCCCACCCCGTACTCGCCAGGCGAAGGCAGCGCCATACCTAACCGGGAGCATTCGGCCTCAAAGAAGGCATGCGGAATTTGGATTAACACCCCGGCCCCATCACCGGTCTGAGGATCGCACCCACAAGCCCCGCGGTGTGTCAGGTTGATGAGAATTTCTATTCCTTTGAGGATGATATCGTGGGACTTCACACCTGAAACATTCGCGACAAACCCTATCCCACAAGCATCGTGTTCGTTCCGCGGATCGTAAAGACCCTGCGGTTGGGGTAAACCTTGAGGTGTGGATGTTTCGCTCATGTCAAATCCGTACCTGGATGGCCAGGGTATTCCTAGGCGCTTGCGCCGAAACATCGCAGGAAGGCCTGCGACCCTTAACCGATGCGCCTTCGCCTCCGCTCTCTAGCCAAACTGGAGAACTGTTCCGACTGGAGAGCCCCTGAAATTATAACGTCCGCAAGAGATAAAGGGGAGCGACTTCGAGAGGCTCAACAAAGAGGTCGAGATGTCTTTGCCAATGGGGGTAGTCGCGTTTACGCCTGGAGCCCCCGCGTTACCCTCGAGAGACACATGCCCCCGCCGGACCACCCCCATTATCCTCGACCGTGCGTGCTCATGTTAAATGAATTGTTTTTATCGTGGGGATAAATCGTAAGTTTTGGAGCAAGGTGGTCATCATTCTGGGCTGATCTTGGCCAGCATTCCGGAATGACGCTGGGGCGACGATTCCCACCCAATTGAAAATGGCCCTCATTGATGCCCTCGGCACCATTCCTGCTGCTGACTGAATCCCGGCAATTGACGATATTTCGGCAGTCACACCTCACTGCCCGCTTGGTCCAAAATCGTCATCCGAGTAGTTCATTGAAAATAAGTGAGTTATAAACTGCGAAAAGGAGGCAAGTTTGGACCTGGCCTTGCCTTTTGGTACGATTGGTAGAGGAGACTTGCCATCATGCTTCGCATCACGACAACCGATGTTGGTGAAAAAGTGACACTTAGGCTGGAGGGCAAACTCTCAGGCCCCTGGGTCGAGGAGTTCGAGCGTTGCTGGCGCATGTCGACGGACATCTACAAGAAGAAGGGGCTGGTGGTGGATTTGTCCGGCGTGACTTTCGCCGACCCGGCGGGAAAGAAACTGCTCTGCTCCATTGCGAGTCAGGGAGCGCAACTGATCGGCTCCGGGTTGGTGCCGAAGTCGTTGATTGACGAAATCGCACCGGAGAAAATCCAGGCGAAGCCCGGCAAAGGGGCGGAGAGGTTGAAGCAGGAAGCCCACAAGCTGGTCTTGATCCTCTTGCTTCCGTTCCTTGCGGCCTCGAACATGCGGGGACAGGATTCTTCCCCACTCCGGCTAACGCTCCGCGATGCCGTGGCGACAGCGCTCAAAGAGAATCCTCAAGTGCAGGTCGCCAATTTGGATTTTGCCCAGAGTCAGGAAGACAAGACGATTGCCCGTTCCGCCCTGCTGCCACAAGCCGGCTTGGAGGTTTTCGACCGGGCTGTGCGCTTCAACGTCTACGCCCAGTTTGGCAAGCCGTTTCCAAGCCTAGCCCAACACGCCGGCCCGTTTCAGTTCTTTCAAGCCGGCCCGAATTTCTCCATGCCGCTGCTCGACCTGACACTGTGGCGGCGCTGGCAGGCGGCGCACCAAGGCGTGAACGCCAGCCAGGCGCAGGAGACGACCGTGCGCGAGCAGGTGGTGCTGCTGGTGGTTTCGCAATACCTGGCCGGGCTGCGCGCCAATGCGGCCGTAAGCGCAGCGCAGTCGCGCGTGGAGCTGGCGCAAGCGCTCTACGATCAGGCCAAGGACTTGCAGGACCATGGGGTAGGCACGGGAATTGACGCCTTGCGCGCCAACGTGGAGCTTCAGAACGAGAAGCAGCGGCTACTGGAAGCGGAGACGCAACAAAAGGTCGCGTTGTATGGCCTGGCGCGCTTGCTCAATCTGGACCCGCACCGGGAGATCGAGCTGGCCGACACGCCGAGTTTTTACGAGACGCCGGAACTGGAGGCCAGCCAGAGTCTCGAGCAGGCCTACACGACCCGCCCGGAGATGAAGGCCCTTGTGGCGCGCGAGCGCATCGCGGAACTTGAAAAGCGCGGTGCCAGCGAGTCGCGACTGCCCTCAATCAACTTTGGCGGCTTTTGGGCCGAACAGGGGTTGTCGGCCCCTAGCTCCATTCCCTCTTATGTCTACCAGGTGACCGTGGACGTGCCGCTTTTTACCAGTGGCAGGATTCGCGCCGAGATCACCAAGGCTGATCTAGACATCAAGAAGGTTGCCCAGGAGCAGGCCGACCTTCGCAACCAGATCGCGCTGGAGGTAAAGACCGCGCTGGCACAGCTTGAGTCCGCGCGGCACGAGGTGGATGTGGCCAACCTGGGTGTCAAACTGGCCAAAGAGGAAGTTTCGCAGGCGCGCGACCGCTTCCAGGCGGGCGTGGCCAACAATATTGAAGTCATCAGCGCGCAGGACGCTCTGGCTCGGGCCAACGACAACCAGATCGTCGCGCTCTACCGTTACAACCAGTCACGAGCCGATGTGGCGCACGCTACCGGCCAGATGGAAGGGCTTTATTCCAAGTGAAGGTGTTCAACTATGCCGAGTATGGATCCCAACGTTGTTGAATTGGAGAAAGAACTAGGCCGCGTCGAACCCGCGGGAGAGGAAGCTGCCGAAAAAGGCACGTCACGCTGGGCCGACCCGAAATTCCGCCGCGGCGTAGCGGGCGTGGCCGCCGTGCTGGCGCTCGTCACGGTGGTGCTGCTCGTCCACTACCACAACCGCATCTCCACGGACGACGCGCAGGTGGACGGGCACATCGTGCCCATCGCCTGCAAGATTTACGGGACGGTCGCCGACGTCGTGATTAACGACAACGAGCCGGTCAAGGCCGGCCAAGTGTTGGTGCGCATCGACCCGCGCGACTACCAAGCCCGCGTAGACCAGTCGAAGGCGGCGCTCCAGCTTGCCGAGGCCCAGGCGCGTGCTGCGGGCGTGGGCGTTCCCCTGAGCCGGGAAACCACCCAGAGTGTCACCTCCGGCGCCGACGCCCAACTCGTCGCCGCTCAGGCAAACTACGATAAGGCGAGATTCACCTACGAGAGGGATTCCACGGCGGAGCTGGCCTACGCGCGCGCCCACGTGGCGGCTCAGCAAGCCAACAACGATCGCGCCCAGGCGGATCTGGCCCGCATGAAGCCCCTCATGGAAAAGGGCGAGATCTCCCAACAGCAGTACGACGCCTACTTGGCCGCCGCGCGCGTGGCCGACAGCGAGCTGAAAGCCGCGAACGAAAAACTCGCTTCCGCGGAGAAAAGTGCGGAAATCGCCCGCGAGTCCATGCTGGCGGCAAAAGCGCAGGTTGAGCAGGCTCGCGCCATGCTCCAGCAGGCGGTGGCGAACCACAAGCAGGTCTCAATCCGTGAGGCGGATCAGGCCTCCGCCCAAGCGCTCGTGGCCAAAGCGCACGCTGACCTGGAGGCTGCGCAACTGCAGTTGAGTTACACCACCATCGTCGCTCCGACCGATGGCGTGGTCACGCGGAAATCCGTCGAAGTCGGCCAAATCGTGCAGCCGGGGCAGGGACTCTTCACCCTGATTCCGCTGCACGACATTTGGGTTACTGCCAACTTCAAGGAAACCCAGCTCGCCAAGGTGCGCCCCGGCCAGAAGGCTGAGATCGACGTCGACATGTACGGCGAGACCTTCACAGGCCACGTGGACTCTGTTGCCGGCGCCACGGGCGCGCGGTTGAGCTTGCTGCCGCCCGAAAATGCCACGGGCAACTACGTGAAGGTCGTGCAGCGGATTCCCGTCAAGATTTTGCTGGATTCGATGCCGCCCGACAAGGGCATCTTGCGCCCTGGCATGAACGTCCAAGCGACGATCATCACGAAATGAGGATGAAGCCATGTTCCGAGTCGTGACCGTGGCGAGGGAATACGCCAGCGGCGGTGGGCGGATCGCCCAGTTGCTCGCCGACCGCCTGGGGTGGAAGTTGCTCGACCGCTGTCTGGTGGAGAAAATCGCGCAAGCCGCCTCCGTCGAGCCGCAGGTGGCGGAAAGATACGACGAGCGTCTTGACCCCTGGTTCAACCGGCTGGCCGAGGTGCTGTGGCAGTCGCCGGGCCTAAGGGGTTACATCCCAGGCCCCGTCCCCAACTGGTTCGACGCCGAAGTGGCGGCAGGCCTGACCCGGCGGGTCATCGAAGAGGCCGCCGCGATCGGCGACTGCGTGATTGTGGGGCGCGGAAGTCAGTGCATTCTTCAGCGGCGGAAGGATGCCTTCCACGTGTTCATCTATGCGCCCCGGGGCGAAAGGCTGGAACGCCTGCAGCGCCGGGACGCCCGTCTGACGAAAGCCGAGGCGGAAAAGAAATTGGGCGCCCAGGACGAGGTCCGCGCTGCTTACGTCCGCGACCACTTCGGCCAGGACTGGTCGAATCGCCATTTGTATCAGTTGATGATTTCCTCGAGCCTGGGAGAGGAAGCGGTGGTTTCCATCATCCTTTCGGCTATGGGCTTTGTGCAGGCCAAGCTGGCTGCTGGGCAGCAGGCTGCAGGCGGTGGCTCGACAGAAACCACGCGGTGACCAGGACTTGTCATGAAGCAATTGATCGCGCGCGCCCGACAAAATGGTGAAACCCACCCATGGCTGGTTGCTTTCACCGTGATGCTGGCAGTCTTCATGGAAGTGCTCGACACCAGCGTGGCGAACGTCGCGTTGCCGCACATCGCCGGCAACCTCTCGGCAGGCGTTGACGAAAGCACCTGGGTTCTGACCTCTTATCTGGTTTCGAACGCCATCGTGCTGCCGCTCACCGGGTGGTTCTCCTCGCTGTTTGGGCGGAAGCGTTTCTACATGACTTGTGTGGCCATCTTCACGATCAGCTCGATGCTCTGCGGACTTGCGCCCAGTCTGGGTTTGCTCGTGTTCTTTCGCATTTTGCAGGGCATGGGCGGCGGTGCCATGCAGCCCATCTCCCAGGCCATCCTGCTGGAGAGTTTCCCGAAACACAAACAGGGGATGGCGATGGCGATTTTCGGCATGGGTGTGGTGCTGGCGCCCATCATCGGCCCGACCCTGGGTGGCTGGATTACTGACAGTTACAGTTGGCGCTGGATCTTCCTCATCAATGTTCCGGTGGGAGTGATTTCACTGGCGCTGACCTTGTTCCTGATTTTTGACCCACCGTTCCTCGTCCGCAAAGGATGGAAGGATGGAACTCATCTCGACTTTATCGGCCTGGGATTGCTGAGCGTGGGCTTGGGATTCCTCCAGGTCGTTCTGGACAAGGGACAACGCGAAGACTGGTTTGAGTCGTACTTCATCGTGTGGTGTGCGGTGGTGGCGGGGGTCGGGCTGGTCGCGGCGCTGATCTGGGAACTCAAGCGCAAAGAGCCCATTGTCGACTTCCGGCTACTGAGGGACCGGAATTTCTTCCTCGCCACCCTGACGATGTTCGTGCTGGGGTTCGTCCTCTACGGCAGCACTGCCTTGCTTCCCATCTTCCTACAGACCCTGCTTGGATACACGGCACTGTTGAGCGGGCTGGTGCTTTCTCCGGGAGGATTACTGGTACTGATCACGCTGCCCATCGTGGGCAAGCTGCTCACTCGATTCGAGGCGCGCTGGCTGGTAGTGTGGGGTGTGTCGATCGTGGCCCTCTCGCTGTTTCACATGGCGAAGTTCAACCTCGACATCGACTTCCGCACGGCCATGATGGCGAGGGTGTACCAGTCCGCGGGAATGGCTTTCCTCTTCGTGCCGATTAACGTCATGGCGTTTTACTTCATTCCTAAAGAGAAGTTCAATAATGCCACGGGCATCATCAATCTGGCGCGAAACATCGGGGGAAGCTTCGGCATTGCCAATGTCGTGACCCTACTGGCGCGCCGCACCCAGTTTCACCAGAACGTGCTGGTCAGCCACCTCACACCGCTCGATCCGGCCTATCAGGCGATGGTCAGTGGTGCGAAGCAGGTCTTGTTCGGGGCGGGATCCAATTCTGTTGATGCCGTCGCCCAGGCAAACGGCCTGGCCTATGGGCTTTTGCAGCGGCATGCGGCGATGCTGGCATTTGTCGATGATTTCTGGCTGATGGGCCTTACGTTTCTGTCTTTGATTCCCCTGATGTTCTTGATGAAGAAGAGCGGGACACACCAGGCGTCCGTGGGCGCGATCTGAAAGAGTCGGGTATGTTGGATCTTTGCCCCGTCGGAACGGGGACGGTTCGGTTGGAGTCGGCAAGCAGACTCAGGGCTCTCGGTAAAACATCGAGTCGTTGAAATGAGGCGGGCGGGCCGTTCGTTGGCCAAGGTCAAACCTGTGGCAGTTCCTGGGCTGCCGCGGGCTCAAGACACCTTATGAAGCACGTATTTGCGCGCGCGCGACAAAACGGCGAGACCAATCCCTGGGTCATCGCCATGACGGTGATGCTCGCCACCTTCATGGAAGTGCTTGACACCAGTGTCGCCAACGTCGCGCTGCCGCACATCGCCGGCAATCTCTCCGCCGGCGTCGATGAGAGCACCTGGGTGCTCACCTCCTACCTGGTTTCGAACGCGATCGTGCTGCCGCTCACCGGTTGGCTCTCTTCGGTTTTCGGCCGCAAGCGTTTCTATATGACCTGTGTGGTCATCTTCACCGCCAGCTCCTTCCTGTGCGGCATGGCTCCCAGCCTCGGCCTGCTGGTCTTCTTCCGCATCCTCCAGGGCGCGGGAGGTGGCGCGCTGCAGCCGGTTTCGCAGGCGATTCTGGTGGAAAGCTTCCCCAAGGAAAAACAGGGCATGGCGATGGCGGTCTACGGCATGGGCGTGGTCGTGGCGCCCATCATCGGCCCCACGTTGGGCGGCTGGATTACCGACAACTACTCCTGGCGATGGATCTTCTTCATCAACATTCCCGTGGGTGCCCTCTCCATCCTGATGACCACGTTCTTGATCTTCGACCCGCCCTACCTCATTCGCAAAAGCCTGCGCGGCCTGCGGATTGATTACATTGGTCTGGGGTTGCTGAGCGTGGGGCTCGGCTTTCTGCAGGTGGTGCTCGACAAGGGGGAGCGCGAGGATTGGTTCAGCTCGAACTTCATCGTGTGGTGCTGCTTCATCGCGGCGGCGGGACTGATCGGCGCGCTGCTTTGGGAACTCAACCGTAAGGATCCCGTCGTCGATTTCCGCATGTTAAAGGAGCGGAACTTTTTCCTGGCCACGGTCACGATGTTCATGCTGGGGTTCGTGCTCTATGGAAGCACCGTGCTCCTGCCTCTCATGCTGCAAACGTTGATAGGTTACACGGCCATGCTCAGCGGTCTGGTGCTTTCGCCCGGAGGATTGTTCACCTTGCTCGCCTTGCCGCTGGTGGGCCGTTTGACCCAGAAAGTAGAGGCCCGCTGGCTGGTGGCGATCGGACTCGCCATCACCGGCTTTGCACTGCTGCGCATGTCGAAGTTCGACCTCGATCTCGATTTCTGGACCGCCGTCAGGGCCTGGACCTTCTCGCGCCTGGGTATGGCTTTCCTGTTTATACCCATTAACGTGATGGCGTTCTACTTTATTCCCAAAGAGAAAATGAACAACGCCACGGGCCTGATCAACTTGGCGCGCAACATCGGCGGCAGCGTGGGGATCGCTAACGTCACCACCCTGCTCGTCCGCCGCGCGCAGGTTCACCAGGCGATCCTGGTCGCCCACCTGACGCCCTTCGACGCACCCTACCGCGCGGCCGTCCAGGGCGCCGGACAAGCGCTCATGGTGCAAGGCTCCAATCCTACTCTCGCCCACCTGCAAGCCCAGGGTCTGCTTTACGGCAACCTGCTTCGCCAGGCCAATATGCTCGCTTACGTAGACGCCTTCTGGCTGCTCGGCGTCACCTTCCTCGCCATGATCCCCTTCATGTTCCTCATGAAGAGCGCCAAGCCCCACCGTGCCGGTCCCGTCGCCGCACACTAGCGCCGCGCTACGCTCTGTGCCAGCCCACCCTGCGGTCCGCGGGCCCGCTGGTTCTTATGCTAAAATCAGAACTTGGCAGGGCGCCCCGCTGACAATTGTTTTCCTGGAATCTGTGCCGATGCAAGGAGAACCGTGATGAAGCTGGCCCGGCTGATCTGGAAGAATGCCACGCGCAACGCTCGCAGAACCGTTTTGACGGTCCTGAGCATTACCGTGTCCATTTTCCTGGTGAGCAGTCTGCGGGCGATCCTCGATAAGCTCGAGTCGCTTGGGCAGGGGTCGGACACCTCGAACCTGCGCCTGGTGGTGCATCGTTCCACCTCTATGACCGAGGCTCTGCCGATCAAGTACCTCGAAACCGTCCAGTCCATGCCGGGCGTGAAATTTGTAGTGGGCGTCAGCTGGTTCGGAGGAGTTTACAAAGACCCCCAAAACTTCTTCGCGAACTTCGCAACCACGATAGACCATTTTGAGGACGTCTACGACGACTACCGGATTCCCCCCGATCAATTGGCTGCCTGGAAAGGCGAGCGCAGCGCCGTTCTGGTGGGCCGTAAGTTGATGGAGCAGTACGGTTGGAGAGTTGGCCAGCGCATCACCCTGACCGGCACCATCTATCCTTTTGACCCTGAGCTTATCATCCGAGGCGTTTACACGGCTCCCTCCGATGAATCGCAGGAACGCGCCCTGTTCTTCCATTGGGAATACCTGGATGAGGCGCTGGGCCGCCCCGGCCAGGTGGGCAGCCTGGCGGTGAAGGCCGTGTCGGCGGAAACTGTTCCCAAGCTCATGGACGCGATCGACCGCACTTTCCACAACACCGACGCCGAGACCAAGACGGAGACCGAGAAGGCTTTCAACCTCAGTTTTGTTTCTATGCTGGGTAATGTCAAAGCTCTTCTTAACGCTATTTCGCTGGCGGTGGTCTTCACCATTCTGCTGGTTGCGGGCAACACCATGGCCATGTCGATCCGCGAGCGCACGGGCGAGGTGGCCGTGCTGAAGACTCTCGGCTTCCGCCCCCATGCCGTCCTGCTGCTGTTGGTGGGCGAGGCGGTGATGATCGCTCTCGTGGGCGGGATAGTCGGCGCGCTGGGAGCCAAAACCACTTACGCCTTCATCCAAATCACTTCCACGAAGGGCAGAGTCTTCGGGCTCATTTATGCCCTGGGGGTGGGCCTGCTCGGCGGCTACGGCACTTGGATGCTCTTCGCTGGCTCTTTTGCTCTGCACGGATGGAGGAAGATGGTCCGTCTCGTCGTGACCCTGCTTGGCGCGCTGGCGGCTTTAGGCGCCGGATTCGGTTTTTACGTGGCCGTCGGGTTCGTCATGAATCAGAGCGGCCTCCTCGCGGACTTCCGTGTGACCTACACCACGCTGGGCCTGGGGCTGGCCATCGCGGCGGGGGTGGGCATCGCGAGCGCCACGCTCCCCGCCTTACGCGCTTCGCGCATGAGCATCGCTGAGGCCCTGCGTTACACGGGATAAAGCCAGAATGTCCTTCCGGTTAACTTCCCTCTAAACTTTCCCCTGGCTTTGCGCGTAGAATCAACCAAGGCCCATGACGCGCAGCCGGTTGGTCATCAAGAACCTCCTTCGCAATCGTCGCCGGACGATCCTGACGTTTCTGAGCGTCGCCACAACGATCACTCTGCTCGCGGTGTTCTGCGCCACTTATCGTTACTTTGACGCTCCGCTCATGCCGAGCGAGCTTCGTCTGCTGCTGATGGTTTCGTCGCGCACCTCGATGATGATTCCCCTGCCGCTGAGCTACGGCGAGCGCATCGCACGGCTCCCTGGAGTGGCGGCCACGACGCCCATCAACATGGTGGACGGCCTATATGGCGGCCAGGACGACTTGCTGTTTGCGCTGGCCAGCGATCCCGTCGCTTTTTTCAAGGTTTACCCGGACTGGCATCTACCTGAGGATCAGCGCGCCGCGTACCTTCGAGAAAGGACGGCGGCTCTAGCCGGACGCCGGACAGCCCTCAAGTACGGTTGGAAGCTGGGCGACCGGATTCACTTGCGAAGCCCCGGATACCACGTCGATCTGGACTTGGTTCTGCGCGGCATTTATACCGCTCAAGACGAATCCTTGCTGGGGTTCCATTGGGATTATCTGAACGAAGCGCTGGACCGCCTGGACAAACCTGGGGGCTTTTGGGTGCGTGCCCAAACGGAGGAAGACGTCCCACGCCTGATGCAGACCATCGACAATCAGTTTCGAAACGGCGAGATGGAAACACGCACGCAACCCATGGGACAGTGGGTGCTCGATTTCCTGGCCATGATAGGAAACGTCAAGCTGATCGTGCTGAGCGTTTCGGCGGCCATGGTCTTCGCAGTCCTGCTGGTGGTGGCGAACACCATGGGGATGTCGATCCGCGAACGCACCGCCGAGTTGGCGATCCTGCGGGTTCTGGGATTCCGGCCAAAGCAGTTGCTGGCACTACTGGCTGCTGAGTCTTTGACGGTTTCCGTGACCGGCGCGGTCGTCGGCTGCCTGTTGGCGGGAACCGTCTTCGCTCTCATCGGGGGATATCGAATTGGGGGAGCCATGCCCATTTACATCCAAGTGGATGGAGTCACGGTGGGAATCGTCCTGAGTGTGGCCATTGGGATCGGCCTCTCCAGCACCCTGATTCCCGCCTACCGCGCTCTAGGCCGCAGCATCGCGCAAGCGTTGCGGTTTGTTGGTTAGGCAGAGTAGCCAGCATCTCACTCATCCTTCTGTGGAGAACATCACCGGGCTGTGTCTCAATCATCACCAACACGGCGACGTTACGCGCCAAAAAGCCGAAATGCCTGAGAGGACATCCCGTCGATGAGCGAGTATTAGCTGGAACATTTCTGAAAGTCCCGGCGTAGAATTAAGCGACGGCCATGACGCGCTCGCACCTCATCGTGAAGAACCTATTTCGAAATCGCCGCCGGACTATTCTGACCACCGGCAGCCTTGCCGTCTCCATGTTCCTGTTCACCGTGTTCATCGCCACGTACCGTTACCTGAGTGCGCCTACGGAGACCGAAGCCACACGCCGCACGCTTCTCGTGATGCCCCGCGCCTCGACGTCGGTCCCGCTGCCTCTCAGCTATCGCCAGCGCATCGCGCGGTTGAAGGGTGTCGCCATGGTAAGCCCCTTCGTCACCATCGACGGCATGTACGGTGGCACGGACGAGTGGCTGGCGGGCTTCGCCACGGATCCCGAAGTGCTGCTGAAGCTGTACAGCGGTCTCTGGAGGATTCCACCTGACCAACGCCAGGCGTTCATTGCCGAGAAGACCGGGCTGATCGTGGGCCGCAAGCTGGCGGAAAAGCACGGCTGGAAGCTGGGCGACCACATTCCCCTTCGCAATGAGGGCTGGCACGTCACGCTCGATCTCGTGTTGCGCGCTATCTACACCGGCGAGGTGGACGAAACCTTTATCGGAGTTCACTGGCAGTACTTGAGTGAAGTCTGGCACCAATCGGACGTGGCCGGAGCGTACCTCGTCATTGCCGAGAGCGATCAGGCTGCGGCCGCCCTGGGAAAAACCATCGACGACACGTTTCACAATGAACCTATGGAAACCCGCACCATGACCATGCTGCAATTTGCGTTGGATTTCCTCGGCCGGCTGGGAAACGTCAAGCGCATCTTGCTGATGATTTCGGGCGCGGTGCTGTTCGCGATTCTGCTGGTCCTAGCGAACACCATGGCCATGTCGATTCGCGAGCGCACTTCAGAATTCGCCATCCTGCGCGTGCTGGGTTTTCGCACCGGGCAAATTCAAGGCATCCTCGCCGCGGAGTCGCTGACGATCGCTCTGGTGGGCACGGCGCTGGCCTGTGCGGTGGCCTTCGGCCTGTTCCGATTGATTTCCGGCTATCGCGTCGGCGGATGGATGCCGATTGACATCCATCTCGATCTGCCTGGCCTGGGACTCGTCCTGGCGGTGGCCCTTGCCACGAGTTTCTTCAGCACGTTCGTCCCCGCTTATCGTGTCTCGCGCGTCAAAATCGCCGACGCCGTGCGGTTTGTGGGTTAGGGAGAAGCAGGCATGGTTAGATTGATGGCGAGATGTCGTTGAGCCGCGGCCAAGTGTTTCGCCATCGGTAACGCTGATGTATCATCGTTCCGCTAGAATCGCGGCAGGTTCTCGGCCCGGCACATCTCGATGCGGAGGCCTCTTGCCTTTCGGTAGGTTGCGCTGGGGGTGAGTTCCCTGTCGCGCCTTCCCTGACTGCTCTCACGTTCGGGTTCCGCCTCCAGGATTCCCGCGCTGTCAGGAGACTCAATTCCTAGGGACCAGGAAGCTTGAAGCCATGTGGCGACTGATTCTCAAGAACCTCCTTCGGAACAAGCGGCGGACCCTACTGACGACCGCCAGCGTGGCGGTCTCACTTTTTCTCCTCTCGGCGCTGGCCATCGTTTACACCGCCCTCGGCAAACCTTTCGAGGGAGTGGACACGGTCCCCATCATGATGGTACGCCGCGCGGCGGGGATTGTTTTCTCTCTGCCCGCCCGCTACCAGGACCGCCTCAAAGCGGTTCCAGGAGTCGTTGCGGTCAGCAAGCTGAGCTGGTTCGGAGGGTACTGGCGCGATCCCGCCAATCAGTTTTCCAACTTCGCGGTGGATGCGGAGACGGTTTTTGATGTTCAGACCGGAGGCGTCATCCACCCCGATCAACTGGCAGCTTTTAAACGCGAGCGCATCGCCGCGGTCGCCGGCAAGAGGTTGGTCGACAGGTTTCACTGGAAGATCGGCGACCGGATTACACTGCTGGGCAGTCCATACGGAGTCACACCCGAGCTGGTGCTGCGCGGGATTTTCACCGGGGGGCCGGACGATCACTTCTACTTTCACTGGGACTACTTGAATGAGGCCATGGGGCGACTCAACATTGTCGGCATGTACTGGATTCGCGTGGATCCCGTGGAGGCAGCTCCGCGCGTCGCCCAAACTATCGACCAGATGTTTCGCAACACCGACGCCGAAACCAAGACGGAATCGCTGAGCGCCTTCCTGCTGGGCTTCGTTTCCATGCTGGGTAACGTGCGCGGAATCATCCTCCTGATTGGCTCCGCCGTTACCTTTGCGATCCTCTTGATTGTGGCCAACACCATGGCGATGTCGGTTCGCGAGCGCTTCGCGGAGGCTGCCATTATGCGCACTGTGGGTTTCCGCAAATCCCACATCCTCGGCATTTTTGTGGGAGAATCGTTGGTGTTGACCTTTGCCGGAGCTGTCGTCGGAGTGGGTGGCGCCAAAATTCTTTTCGATGGCTTAGCGCTGCGCCAAATCAGCCAATTCGTACCCGCCGACATGCGGATGCGTCCGGAAACACTCCTGTTCTTTGCGGCGCTGAGTCTCGGGATGGCTCTGGCCGCGGTAGGCTGGCCGGCCTACCGCGCGGCTCGTTTGCAGATTGCGGAAGCGCTTCGCCACACGGGCTAGCGGTTGGCATCGGGGAGGAGGCGCCCTCGTCCATCGCTGGTCGGGTCGGTCGTCACCACGCTCCGGGAGGCAACTAGAGATTTATGGCCATTCCGATCAAATACAACTTCCGCAACCTCGTGGTTCGGCGGACCACCACGCTCATGACGGCTCTCAGCATTACTCTCACCGTCACGGTTTTTGTCGTGCTCATGGCCCTCGCGCAAGGTCTGCAGATTTCCCTCTCGGCCACTGGCCAGCCGCTCAACGTCATCATTATGCGCGAGGGCTCGCAATCGGAAGCCACCAGTTCGGTCACGCGCGATTCGCTGCAGGTGATCAGGTATCTGGAGGGTATCGCTAAGACCGACAAAGGCGAGCCTTGGGTGTCTCCCGAGTTGATTGTTCTGATCAACCTCCCCCGCCGCGGCCAAACCCAGGGTTCAAACGTGACCATCCGCGGGCTCGGCCCGGATGGGCCCTCGCTGCGGCCGGAATTCAAAATGGTCGCAGGCCGCTTCTTCCGCTCCGGTCTGCGCGAAGTCATCGTCAGCAAACGCATCTCCGAGCGTTTCCAGGATTGCGGCCTCGGCGACAAGCTGAAATTCGCCAAGGGCTACTGGACCGTCGTGGGCCTTTTTGATGCGGGCGGGACGGCCTACGATTCGGAGATCTGGACGGATTCGAACGACCTCTCGGCGGACTTCGACCGCGAGGCGTATTCTTCCGTTATGGTGCGCGCCATCGATGCCGGCGCCGTCACTCGCCTGAGCGATCAGATCTCGAACGATCGCCGCCTGCATTTGAAGCCTGTCTCGGAGCGCGAGTATTACGAAAATCAGACGCGATTCGCCGCGCCCATCAAGGCGCTGGGATTGTTCATCGCCGCACTGATGGCCGTGGGAGCTTCCTTCGCGGCCATGAACACGATGTACGCGGCCGTGGCGCGCCGTACCAAGGAGATCGGAACTTTGCGCGTGGTGGGCTTCTCACGCGGCAGCATCCTGTTATCCTTCATTTTGGAGTCGCTCCTGATCGCCGTCCTGGGTGGGTTGCTGGGCTGCGTGCTCGCCCTGCCCGTCAACGGCATCACCACGGGCACTACGAACTTTGCCACCTTCAGTGAGGTGGCCTTCAATTTCCGCGTCACTCCCCGCCTCCTGATGGACGGCATGATCTTCGCCGCGTTCATGGGGCTGATTGGCGGGTTTTTCCCCGCTTGGCGCGCCGCGCATGAGAACATTGTCACCGCCTTGCGCTCCGCCTGAAGCTCGCGCGGAACAAAGCACGAAGGGATGATATTTTCGTATGGGTTCTGGTGATCCACTCCACAAAGACCTGAGCGTCCTGCAGATCGACCGCTCTCAGAAGGAGACTCTCGATCAGAAGCGGAAACCCCTGTGGCGACCGATCCTCTACATCGGCCTAGGTGTGATCTTCATCGTGTTGATAGGGATCACGGCCGCGGGGATTTTCGGCAACGTCGCACAGGTCGAGGTCAAGCGCCCTCTTCTCGAAGCCAGTGCGAGTGCGGGGAATGTGGTCCTGACGGCCGGAGGATACATCGTGGCTCATCATCCCATCCAGGTCAGCTCGAAGGTGGTGGGCAAAGTCGCCTGGGTGGGAATTGAGAAGGGTGACCGCGTCAAGGAAGGTCAGGTGCTCGTCCGGTTGGAGGATAGTGAGTTCCAGGCGCAGTTTGCGCAGGCCAAGGCGAACCTGGAGGTGATGAAAGCGCACTTGAAGGAGCTGGAGACCGGGTCGCGCCCGCAGGAGATCGAAGCGGCGCGAGCCGCGGTGGAACTGGCGCACGCCAACTTTCAGAACGCCGACACTAACCTGAGGCGTACCCAGGAAATGTTTCGGGCGGAGATCGCTTCCCAATCCCAGCTCGACAATGCCCGCACGCAATCCCAAGTTACCAAGAGCCAGCTCGAGAGTGCGCAGAAGAATTACGAGCTGGTCAAGATCGGGCCGCGCATCGAGCAGATCGAATACGCGCGGGCCCAGGTCGCACAGGCCCAGGCCGCGGTGGATTACGCACAGACCATGCTGGATTCAACCCTCATCCGCTCGCCGGTTACAGGGACGATCCTGGAGCGTTTGGTGGAAAAAGGCGAAATGGTTTCCACCATGAATTTTGGAGGGACAGGGGGCGTCAAGGCTTCGGTGGCCTCGATCGCAGACTTGAACGATCTGCAGGTCCAGCTCGACATCAACCAGAACGACTTTCCCCGGATTTCGCCCGCCCAGACGTGCCAGGTGACTGCGGACGCCTATCCTGACCGCGTTCACGAGGGCGTGGTGGCGGAAATTGCTCCCGAGGCCAACCGGCAGAAGGCTACGATTGAAGTGCGCGTGAAGATTCTGCACCCGGAGGATTACCTCCGCCCGGAGATGAACGCCCACGTCTCGTTCATCGCGCCGGCTGACCCTCAAAAGAAGACCACGCGAGAGACACTGAGCATTCCCCGCAGCGCGCTGGTGCAGAAGGAAGGCAAAACGGCGGTGTTTGTGGTGCAGGGGACACATGCCCGGTGGCAGGAAATCCAGGTGGGTCGTGACTTCGGTGACCGCGTGGAAGTTGTGGAGGGCGTCTCCCCCAACGATCGGGTTGTCGTGCATGGCGCAGAAGGATTGACCAACGGGCAGCGCGTCAAGACCGCGCCAAGCTCCTAGAGAACCCTCACCGGAGGATGATCCTGCGGCGAACGGCGAAGCTGGAACACCTTCGCGTCGGATGGGAAAGGAAAGTAACATGGCTGAAACAGTTGTTCAGATCCAAGGTCTCTCCAAGATCTTCCAACGCGATTCCTTCTCGGTCGCCGCACTGGAGGACATCGACCTCACGTTAGAGTCGGGAGAGTTTCTCTGCCTGATGGGGCCCTCGGGATCCGGGAAGACCACCTTGCTCAACATCATTGCAGGAATCGATCGTCCCACGAAGGGCCAACTCCGAGTTCTGGGTGAGGACGTCGCCCAGATGAGTGAAGACCGGCTCGCCACTTGGCGGAACGTTCACGTCGGATTCGTCTTTCAGACCTTTAACCTGATCCCGGTGTTGACCGCTTACGAGAACGTCGAGCTGCCGTTGCTGCTGACCAAGCTTTCCTCCGGCGCCCGCCAGGAGCACGTTCTGGCGGCGCTCAAACTGGTCGGCCTCGAAGACCGCATTCACCACTATCCGCGCCAGCTCTCGGGCGGGCAGGAACAGCGCGTGGCCATCGCCCGCGCGATTGTGACCGACCCTACACTGTTGATGGCAGACGAGCCCACTGGCGACCTTGACGCGCACTCCGCAGAAGAAGTGCTGGATATTCTGACCCGCCTGAATCGCGATTTCAAAAAGACGATTATCATGGTGACTCACGATCCACGCGCCGCACGCCACGCTACCGTGACCCGCCAATTGGAGAAAGGCCAGCTTCTCCCCTTGGGGGCGTGACGCCTTCCGGCCTAGGGAATCCCGTGCGCGTGGCGCGGCTCGCACGCTTGCGACTCATCGACCTGGCAGGCCAAAATCCCCGGTTCCCGTTGCCCGCGGGGTTCCCCTCCTCTATAATCACAGCGTTGCTTCTCATTGGAGGCATCCATCATGGGTGAGCAGATTTCTGAAGACAACCGTCGAAGCACGCGTGTTCCCCTTTCCATCCCCATTATCATCTCGGGCAAGGACATCGACCAAAACGCATTCAAGGAGAATACCCGCACGCTCGTTGTTAACAAGCACGGCGCGAAGATTGTGACGGCTCATCAACTGGTCATGGGCACGGAGATCTTGATCGAAAACCCGGCCTTGGGAACCGCGGCGAAGGCGACCGTGGCGTGGGTTGGCCCCGAGCACGGCTCCGGGGAGCTCCATCAGGTGGGACTTCAGTTGTTTGAGGCGCGGAACGTTTGGGGTATCGAATTCCACCCTGACGACTGGAGCCGCGAGGAAGCGCAGCCCACGGGCGCAACTCCTCCCTCTGGCCCTGCGCACGGGGCCGGCGATATCGGCGGGGCGCTCGTTCCCGAATCGGCGCGCGAAAGTCTTGCCGGCCAACTTGCCGCGGTAGCCGAGCAAATCGCCACTCGATTCCTCCAGCAACTCCAGGGATCCGCCGAGGCGCAAGCCCGAGAATTCCAGGAGAGGCTGGGGAAGCTCTCGCAGCGGATCGGCATGCAACTGGAGGTCGATCTGCACGAGCGCGCCGCCGCCGCGAAAGAGCAGGAGATCGGCGCCATTGTTCAGCAAGTCCAGCGTGTGGGCGAGCGGCTGGGCGCTGCGAAGGAAGAGGTTGGAAAGCTCGAGACACAGACTCAGGAGTTACAGCGGAACCTGCAACCTGTCGCGGAGAGGGCGCCGCTGATATCCTCGCAGATGCAGGAAGCGCGGCGCCAGCTCGTCGCCTTGACGAACTCTGTGGTGGAATCCATGAATCGCGCTGCCGAGGCCGGGCTCACAGAATACCGCAGCCTCCTGCAAAAGGAATTGCAGGGGTATGCGGCACGGCTCCGCTCCGACGCGGAGGGAAGCCCTCTACCCACCGAGGGTCAGCCACCTGGATCCTGACGCGATGTTGCTTTGATTCGTCGAGAACGATCGGAGCGGGCTGAAGGGAGGCGACCGCTCTTCTTTTGACGGTCGCCTCCGAGGAAGCCGGCGCGAACCGTGCGGACCCTTACGTCAGAGCATGGAGGTATTCGTAACTCATCTTCACCGCTTCGAGGGGTGGCTGCTCGCAATAGTCCTGCTCGACGAAGAAGTGCTTCATGCCTCCCGCGGGCGCGGCCGCGAAGATGCGCTTCCAGTCGATGGTGCCGTGACCCACGGGTGCGAACAGGCCTAACTTGGCGTCAAACTCCTGCGTGGGTGCGGGCTGGTCTTTCATGTCCTTGATGTGGAGCAGCGGGAAGCGGCCCGGGTGGTTCTCGAAGTAGGCAACCGGATCTTGACCGGCGTGCGTCACCCAGAAGCAGTCCATTTCAAAGTTCACGAGTTTCGGATCGAGCGCTTTGAGCAGGTAGTCGTACGCGGTCGTGTCGCCGTATTTCTTGAACTCGAAGTTGTGATTGTGGTAGCAGTATTGAATGCCAGCCTTCTGGGTCTGTTCGCCGGCCTTGTTGAAGAGCTCCGCCAGGCGCTTGTAATCATCAAAGATTCTCCGCTCCTCCGGGTCGAGGATGGCATTCACCATATATTCCAGCCCGATCGTCTTGGCATCCTCGATGTGTTTTTCCCAGTTCGACTTCAGATGCCGGGTCATGTAATGTCCGCTGGGAGCCGTCAGCCCGTTGTCCTTTAGGATCTGGGCAAATTCCGCCGGCGTCTTGCCGTAAAGGTCGTAAAGTTCCACTTCCTTGTAGCCAATCGCTGCGACCTGCTTGATCGTGCCCAACAGGTCTTTATCGAGTTGATCGCGCAGCGTGTAGATCTGGAGCCCGATCGGTTTGCCCAGGGGATCGGCAAAAAGCTGGCCCGGCATCCGCGTGGCGACTGCGGCTGCGGCTATTCCCAGAGCGCCCTTTTGCAGGAATGCTCGTCGGTTAATCATGGCGATAATCTCTCCTCTGCTCTAGTCTAGTGCCCTTCCAACTTTTTGGAGCAACATTCCCGAGCGACGATCCCAGGAAGCTTGCCGCAACCTTCCAACGGCGTTTTGGCCCAACACGTTGGAACAGCGCCAAGCGTGCAATTACAGCACCAGTCCGCACAGAGGCGCAACTGAAAACCTTGACGTGGGACTTCACGGCTCCCGCGCGGACTGCGCCCTGGCGGATGGTCTGGGGCGCCGCTTGTGGTCATGCTAGGATAGGCACATGCGAAAGGGCGCTGCGAAAGGCTCGCTGGTTTCCGAGGACGAGCGCTTCATGCGCAAGGCGCTCGGCGAAGCGGAGCGGGCCGCGCGCGAAGGGGAAGTCCCCGTAGGAGCTGTCCTCGTCTCGGCAGGACGCGTGCTCGCGCGCGCTCATAATCGCCCCATCCATCTGCAAGACCCCTCCGCACACGCGGAAATTCTGGCTCTACGGCGCGCCGCGAAGAAGCTGGGTAACTACCGGATGGAGGGCTGCAACCTGTATGTTACAATTGAACCGTGCGCGATGTGCGCAGGCGCCATTGTTCAAGCGCGACTCGCGCGGCTGGTGTACGGCGCCCGCGACCCCAAAGCCGGAGCGTGCGGGTCAGTGCTCCGGGTGCTGAATCACCGGAAGCTTAATC
>JAIQEZ010000214.1 GCA_020073545.1 Terriglobia bacterium
TTCGGCCAGCTTCAGGCGCGCCGCGAAACGATCCTCGGGCGAAAGCTTCTGATCGCGGGCCTGGGCGCGCAGCTTCTTCCGCTTCGCCGTGAACCGCTTGACCAATTTCATCCGTCTCTTGTTCTTCTCGACGGAGCTCTTTTTCGCCATGTCCTGTTCTCCGAACCTTACTTAATTGCTGCGAATCGGCATGTTGAAAGCTTTCAGCAGGGCCATCGCCTCGGCGTTCGTCTTGGCCGAGGTGCAAATCACGATGTCCATGCCCCGCACCTGATCGACCTTGTCGTAATCGATCTCGGGGAAAACGATCTGTTCCTTCAAACCCAACGCGTAATTACCGCGCCCGTCGAAGCTCTTCGGCGAGACGCCACGGAAATCGCGCACGCGCGGCAAGGCGATGGTGATCAGCCGATCGAAGAATTCGTACATTTGATTTCGACGCAAGGTCACCTTGCAGCCGATCTTCATGCCCTCGCGGATCTTGAAGGTTGCGATGGACTTCTTGGACAACGTCACGACGGGCTTCTGCCCGGTGATCAGCGCCAGGTCGTGCACCGCCGCATCGATTTTCTTGCTGTCCTGCACGGCTTCGCCGACGCCCATGTTGACGACGATCTTCTCGAGCTTCGGCACAGCGAGCACGTTCTTGTAGCCGAACTCCGTCACCAGCTTGGGGCGGATCGTCTTTTCGTACAGGTCCTGCAATCGCGTTTTTGCCATTTTCTCTTACCGGTCAATCACTTCGCCGGAGCCCTTGGCGAAGCGAACTTTGCGACCGCCCTCGATGAACTTGTAGCCCACGCGGGTCGGCTTTTTGGTCTTGGGATCGATATGGGCGACGTTCGAAACGTGGATCGGCGCCTCTTTCTCGTTGATGCCGGCCGGGCCCGCGGCGGAGGCGCGCGTATGGCGCTTCACCATGTTGACGCCCTGCACGACAACGCGGCACGCACCCGGATCGACGCGCAGCACGCTTCCCGTCTTGCCTTTGTCGCGCCCGGTGATCACGATCACGGTGTCGCCCTTCTTCACCTTGAGTTTCGCCATCACAGAACCTCCGGGGCGAGCGAGACGATCTTCATGAACTGCTTGGCGCGAAGCTCGCGGGTTACCGGGCCGAAGATACGGGTGCCGATCGGTTCGTTCTGCGCGTTGATGAGCACCGCCGCATTGCGGTCGAAACGGATCGTGCTGCCGTCCTGGCGCCGGATCTCCTTCGCGGTGCGGACGACCACGGCGCGATAGACATCGCCCTTCTTCACGCGACCGCGCGGAATCGCTTCCTTGATCGAGACGACGATGACGTCGCCCACGGTCGCCGTCTTGCGCATCGAGCCGCCCAGCACCTTGATGCATTGCACCCGGCGCGCGCCCGAATTGTCGGCGACCTCCAGATTGGTGCGCATCTGAATCATGGGGCGGGGACATTCGGGGTTCCCGCACTTCCTCAGCTTTGAGAAGTTCTTCCGAACCCATCGCAGTGCTTGGTGAATGGGAGCGTGCGCTGAGGGCGGGCGGAGCGTCCTCTCCAAATCCCCACGAACCTCTATCCGACTGTGCATGACGGATTGCAACCGGAAAAACATCCATGCAGCCGTGAACTCATCCTCTGATTGCCATAAATTCCGGAGCCCATCCCGTAGGTCCTTGAACAGCCGCCGGTGGTACATTCGTGGAAACTCACCCTTTAGCTGCTCACGCACGCTCGGGTCCCGCCGGGTGAGCGACAACACAGCCTTGATGTCCCGGTCCCTGGTTGGGAAGAATGCCGGATACCGGGAGAAAAGATACATCCTGCCGTCGTCAATCTTGCCCTCGTCCGCATTGACGACATCGAGGACGAACGCCTTCACGTCAGATTCAGCCATGCTGGGCTGTCCTCCCTGGATTTCGCCTTTCTTGACCCCGCCCTTCTTGGAGACGGGTTCCCCTTCCGGCCGTTCGCCCTCGTCCAGCTCGTGGCGCTTGCCACGCCACCATGCTTTCTTGTACTCACGACGGCTCACGGAAGCGCACTCCTCCGAGCAGCATTGCTGCCCCTCCCTCACGGCAATGAAGAACGTGTTGGGACACTCCGGGTTGGGGCACTTCTTCAGCTTCCCGAGCTTTCCCCACACGTAAAACAGTGCCTGGGACAGCGGAGCGTCGGCGGGCAGCGCCCTGCGGGTCCCGGCACTGGGTTGGGACGGCGGGGCGTCCGGCGTGAGCAGCCCAGGCCTTGCGGCACCGGCCATGAATTCCTGCGCCAGGGAGTAAAGCCCCGACAGCCGCCACTCGGCGGTCTCTGCGTCCCCCGCCGTCCAGACGGCCCGCAACTGGTCCCGGATTTCGGCGACGATGCCACGCTGATAAGCCACCTCTTCCTTGGGAAGGAGACGGGGGTCAGGCGGCTTCCGCCGCATCTTGAGCACCACCAGCAGCATGAAAGTCTGGTACGCCTCCTCGGGCGTGCTTGGCACGTGGGGCAGGAACTTCGAATAGAGGCGGAAGATTCGACCAGTATCGTCCTCGGTCTTTGTCACATCATCCCCGGTTTCGGTCACATGGGCATTGACGAGGTCGAGCAAGAATTGCTCAAGCTTCTTGTCGGGTATCTTGGTTTCATCCGCTAGAATTTTTCTGGGCCTCATCTGCGCCACTTCCCATTTGTCCATGGGCTGCCGGCCGCTAGAATATACCTCACATTAGCTTGCTCCACTATTATCAAGTCGCATTATCCTCCTTAAAACAACAGTGTGCAACGTATTATATAGGTGGAGTGAGCGGCTTACCTCACGCATCCCGACCAGCAAGCGACCGCTGGCGGGAAGCGGAAGAAGGAGAGATATGCCGATATACAAGTGCAATTACGCCCTGCACCACGAGGACAGCGTGGCGGTGGAAGCGCCCGTCCATGACGCCGCCTGGATGGTCTTCAATTCCATACCCGAAAGCGGCCTGATAGCACGCTCCCTGAAGGACGTGAGGGTGGTCAAGTATACGGTGTCGAGGCCGTATATGCCGAAGGACTCCCCCGTTGACTATTCCATGGATTCCTTCGGGTCCGCATCCGCCCTTAAGGCCAGAGCGAAAGCCAAAGCGGACATGATTACGGACTGCCTGGAAGCCATATACGGGCAGTTTGGCGAGGACCACAACGCCATGTTGGACGCCATGGCAACCTTCCTCCGCAGCCTTGCGGATTCCTATCCGCTCAAGGGGCAGAAGATGGCGGACATCGCAGACGAAATCAGCGATTTGATGTATTAACCTTTGTTTCCACATCGAGAAAAGGAGAAGAAAGCCATGACCGAATACGAAGTCATGCTGTCAGCCAAGCAGGTAGTCAAGGTGCCTATCTCCGCCGAAAGCCCCGAGCAGGCGGAAGCCGCCGCCAAGGAGGCGGCGGAGATTTGCTTTCCCCTGAATTGGGAGACGCAGGCGTGCGAGGCGCACGCAGAGCCTGTCACGACGGACTGCACACCCGGCAGGTATGAGGTGACCTTCAATGTTCTCAAGGTGGGAAAGGTTGTCGTGGATGCGGAAAGCCCGGCGGATGCCAGGGACAGGCTCCTGGGGCTTGACTCAGACTGGGGCTATCTCGGCCGCATTTCAAGGCAGTCAATGGCTTGCGTCACCTCGATAAGCAAAGTGCTGCACCCGCATGGAGGGAAGATGAGAGACAAAGACGAAGCCAGGAAGTGCGATACTGCAATCTACACTCCAGAAAACAAGGATGACCAGTATCCATACTGCGGGAAGCCAGCCACGCATACCGTGGTCAACGATAGCCCCGGATGCAACATCAGGTCACATGTCTGCGACCATCACCGTGACTGGCTCCTTACGCTTCCCGGATATCGTGAAGTCCAGGAGAAGGCATGATGTATTGATGGCGTCGGCATGGCAGCCAGGGCGGAGGCTGGACCGCCCCCTTCCCGCACTGGGTTAATACTGCCAGGAACCATTTTTCATCCCGCCGCAATTCCAGGATCCCGCCGTCCAGCGACCAGCCCTGAACAATCCCGTCGCGGTCTCACAGCGCCAGCCGCATCGCACAAGGCATCGGTACTGACCGGCACGATCTCGGTGCCGTGCCAGCCCAGCAACTCGGAAGTCACTACCTTTTTCCCTTCCCACGAACGTCTCGTCCGCCCTACCACAATATGATGTAAGGATCCCTGTGCTTCCCGGATGGGGTTTTCTCGTACTTGCATGCTTGCTCCATCAAGGACGGGTCGCCCCACTCCACGCTCTGCCCGCCAAAGCTCTCGCCATCCTCGCCTTCCGAGTCGGGCAGCGCGGAGTCAATTGCGAGGTCGGCCTCTTCCCGCCCCTTTTCTTCCTCCTCGAAGAGGCGGCGGCACACGGGTTTCCACTCCGTCTTATTCGCGAACGCCTTCTCGTAGCAGTCGACGAATTCGCGCATTTCCTGGAGCATGAGCGGAATAAGATGGGAGCGGTCTCTGCCTTGCTCCTGCGGCAACGAATACCACTTGTTCACCGCTTCCATGATTGGAGACGGGTCGGCTTCCAGCGCCGCAAGGCGCTTGCGCAGGTCG
>JAIQEZ010000215.1 GCA_020073545.1 Terriglobia bacterium
ATGGGGGGTGGCTGGGGACCCAGCGATGCCCTTTATAATATACCTAGCGGAATCGAGCCTCCTGAAGGATTGTGGGCCTTTCGGCCAGAACAATGGCCAAAAGTTGCCACGATGATCGAGGTGAAGCCGAGCGTGGCTGTGGGACTCTAATGAAAAATCTACCTCTGTCGAAAGTCTATCAGTTGCTCGAACCGGGCCCCGTGGTCCTGCTGACGACCGCCCGCAGGGGCCGCGTCAACGTCATGACGTTGTCCTGGCATATGATGGTCGAGTTTGAACCGCCGCTGGTTGCCTGTGTCGTCAGCAACAGGAACCACAGCTTTGCCGCATTGCGGGCGACGAAAGAGTGCGTAATCGCCATCCCGGGACTGGAACTGGCGCCCAAAGTCGTAGGAGTCGGCAACTGCTCGGGCCGGAACGTGGAGAAGTTCGAGAGATTCGGCCTGACGGCGGCGCCGGCCGAGCTTGTGGCCCCGCCTCTGGTGGCCGAGTGTTTCGCCAATCTCGAATGCAGGGTGGCCGATACTCGTTTCGTCAACAGGTACTGTATGTTTGTCCTGGAAGTGCTCAAGGCCTGGACCGATCCTGCGCAAAGGGATCCGAAGACCATCCACCATCACGGATACGGCAGGTTCGCTGTGGATGGCGAGATGATCAAGCTGAAGTCGAGAATGCGATAATCGGCACACGACAGGAGCACTGGGCTTCGCCAGCCGGCGACCGGGCTGGGACGAAGCCTACCCAGGAAAGCGACCCACAAGGAGTAAAACATATGCCTAATTTGTTCGATCCGCTATCGATCCGAGACGTGACTTTTCCCAATCGCATCGTCGTTTCGCCGATGTGTGAGTATTCCAGCACCAACGGGTTTGCCAATGACTGGCACTTGGTTCACTTGGGAAGCCGGGCCGTTGGTGGCGCGGGATTGGTTATGACGGAAGCCGCCGCCGTTGCCCCGGAAGGGCGGATCAGTCCGGAAGACCTCGGCATTTGGAGCGATGACCATATCGAGTTTCTCGCCCGAATTACCCGGTTCATTCACTCCCAGGGCAGTGTGGCCGGCATGCAGTTGGCACATGCCGGGCGGAAGGCGAGCACCTATCGGCCTTGGGACGGGGATGGCGCCGTCCCGGAGGGGTCGGGCGGCTGGACGAATGTGGTTGCCCCGAGCCCGATTCCCTTCACCGATAACTACCCGATGCCACAGGCCCTGACGCTGGGGGGAATCCAATCAGTTGTCGGGGCGTTTGCCGCAGCCGCCCGCCGCGCCCGCGAAGCAGGATTCCGAGCGATCGAGATTCACGCCGCCCATGGGTATCTGCTTTCGGAGTTTCTTTCGCCGCTGGCCAATCACCGCACCGACGAATACGGCGGTTCGCTCCAAAACCGCATGCGCCTGCTGCTCGAGGTGGTCCGGGCGGTCCGCGGAACGTGGCCGGAAAGCGCGCCGTTGTTCGTGCGCATTTCCGCGACCGACTGGGAGGAAGGCGGTTGGACCCTCGACGATTCCGTGGCGCTGGCCAAATACCTGAAGGATTCCGGCGTGGACCTGGTCGACTGTTCCTCGGGAGGAAATGTGCCACCGACCCGAATTCCCTTTGGCCCAGGATACCAGACGCCCTTCGCAGAAAGGATCCGGCGCGAGGCGAATATCCTGACCGGTGCGGTGGGAATGATCACCAGTGCGGCGCAGGCCGACCACATCGTCCGCACCGGGCAGGCCGACGTCGCAATCATGGCGCGGGAGTTCCTGCGTGATCCCTACTGGCCCCTGCGGGCGGCACGCGAACTGGGATATCCCGTCCCCTGGCCCGTCCAGTATCTGAGAGCTGCTCCCGCCGCCACAAACGCTCGTGTCCCGGCAAAGTTGTAGAAGCCAGGGCCATCCTTCTACGCAAAGCTGGGACCCCTGAGATCGTCAAGCAGTTGTCTCTCGGGCAGCCACGGGGATCCGTTCCCAGTGCTAATGCCCATCGAAATGCCGTCTTTTGCGAATTATCTCCTCCAGAATCGCCAGGAATCAGGGAACGCGCTCTCACAGCAAAAGCGACTTAGACTTGCCGGAGGGGCGTGCCTTTTGGGGGTCCGAACGCTAACACCGGGAGGAACGGTGGAGGACACTTGGACTACCACTTAGTGTCGACGAAGATTCCATGACGGCCGGAGCATCGCCAGCCGCCTTTGTCCTTGTGAGCCCGCAAAGTCGGATTGCGCTCGGAGTGCTCAAAATGTTTGCCACACCTGGTGCATTCGTACACGTAGGTGGGTCTTGAACGGCCGGAAATTCGGGTACGGGCTGGCCTGAAAGTTGCGATCTGAGGCACACGTGATGCCGGCGGCACGGGAATTGGCCCCGTGGGTGTCAGTTCAATTGCGTAGCGCGGTAAGAAGAGTTGTTGTGTGGCGCGGGCGCCTTGGATGCGATCAATCCGGTAACTGCGATGCTGTTGGTTGTCGGAACGAATCGCGTGGAGGACGATGTCGCCAGCCTGTGTGCGCCGCAAAGAGTAGGGCTCGATAATGCGAGTTGCGCGGTTCCCCTGATCGTCGACGTAATCAAGCTCGACGCACAGCCGGTTGGACGCCGCAAACCTGATCACTTCGATGGGTGCCGAACTTGCCATGCCGGGGATAGAGATTGCACCGGCCGGGGGTCGGATGACGGTGTCGCCGGACGACACTGGGAACGATGCAGGGACAGCCGGTCGGTGGCCCTCTTCAATCCAAGCGAACAGTTCAGGAAGCTGATTCCAGAATGCGTTGACGGGAGGAAGCGATGGAAGCTGGTGGGCAAGCATGACCGTCCAGTCTGCCTGGAGCTCCTCACGCAATTGTGAAAGAGCTGGCACGGTCGGGAAAGGGATTCCCTTGAACGTGCATTTCTTGGACAGAACATCGTGGATTTCTTGTGCGGCGGGCTTGAAGTCATCATGCCTGAAGAGATTAATCACGTCGTACAAGTCACGGGGCCTCGCACGCTCGGAGAGGGCGCGGATTTTTTCGGCGAAGACTTCTTCGTAGCAGTAAGAGCGAGCCGTGATTCCACCGTCAGGAGCGTCGGAATATGGATGGGAGACGGGTCGGTCGACTGGGGGCAATACCAGGATCTCGTCGGCTGCAAGGTCGAGCTTGATTCTTGGAAGGTCTCCCGATGTTGGCGCGATCGGGCCGCGATACGAGATTCGTCCTTGTCCAGCCGGACGGTTGCGAGGGTTCTGAAAGACCTCAAACGTGATTTTATCTGCCGGAAGCTCGATGCCGGTTTGGTCGTAGATCCAATGGGATACTTCACGAAAGGTGCCGACTAAGAAATCGACATTGAGCTGGGATTCATCGGTGAGCGTGAAATCCAAGTCCTCGGAAAATCGATATGTTTCGAAATAGCACTTCTTCAGGCAGGTTCCGCCTTTGAAAATCCACTTGTCCGCGAGGGCGGGATGCCGGAAGATCCCCGCAAGGACCCACCCGAGTACGTAGTCTTTTTCCACGATATTGGGAAGAAGCCCGAGGTTCGCAGCAGCAGTGAGGAGTTCCCTGCGGTCAATCACGTTGAGTCTCCGATTCCCAGGTCTTTGGAATCCATAAGCGCCAAGCCTTGATTAGTCGCCTGCTGGGGAGTGAGGGATCAAGCTTAGCGATGCCCTGCGTTAGGCGTTGGCGGCAGGACTGAGCCAATGGCTCGCTGCCGGGTATCTGGGCGGTGAGGAACCCCAGGCGTTTGAACACCGCACCGTTACCGAGCTTCTCGGCGTAACTGATTAGCATCTCAGTATTGGCCTCTTCGTCGCGAAGATAGTTTCGAAGGCAGTGTTCAACATGCCGGATGCCGCCACCGATTTCCGGGCGAGCGAGCAGATCGATGATTGTTCTGTGTTTGTCCGAGATGTTAACTCGTGCCTGGCCACGCCAGAGAGTCTTCACGCCAAAAAGGGCCCTCTCTGGGATACGTTTAAGCGTGAAGGACACGCCTTGCACGGTTTGTTCTTTCTTGCGCAGCGGACGAACTGTGAATACGAAGATGCTGCGGAAGAGTTGCTCGGTGAGATTCCAATGTTCGGCGGCAGTCCAGCCGCCGACATAGCAAGGCGTGAACAATGCGGGAATAAGCACCCACGGGTCTTTGAGCACCTGTGCGGTTGTCGAAGCGTCGAGAGGAATGGGGGCGTAGATTCCAGGGCCAACACGCTTAAGCCAGCCCTGTTGTTTCCAGCGGGCTAGGAGCTTTGTGGCGGCGGGGCGGTTGACCCCGAGGGTCTTCACGGCATCCTCGATGGTGACGAGGTCCATGGCGGTCTGAAGCACCGCAGAAAGCCTCGCCCGTCCCTGGGATGAAAAACGCTCTGACTTCAAGGTCATGGTATATCCTATGTGAACTATCTCGCAATTTGCGAGACTTTATGCACTTATAATATACCCAAGAGGCGGGCGCGGTCCAGAGAAAAGGTATAGTTGCTTGACCACGCCGGCGATCAGTTCGTCGACGAAACTGTCCTCCGACCGGCGCAGGGTGGCCATATCGAG
>JAIQEZ010000080.1 GCA_020073545.1 Terriglobia bacterium
GCCACTCGACGCGCTCCGCCGGCAGTTGGAAGTCAACGTCGTCGGGCAAGTCGCCGTCACGCAGGCTCTCCTTCCTCACCTGCGCAAGGCGCGCGGCCGCATAGTGAACATCGGTTCGGTCAGCGGGCTCATCTCCAGTCCGTTTAGCGGCGCTTACGCCGCCTCCAAGTTCGCGCTCGAGGCGCTGACCGACTCGCTGCGCATGGAACTTCGCCCCTGGAGGATCCACGTCTCGATCGTGGAGCCCGGGAATATTCAAACTCCCATCTGGGCGAAGTCGCTCGCGGCCGCAGAGGCCCTCCAGACGCAGCTTCCGGCAGAGGCGGAGCGGTTGTATGGGCCGCACCTCCGCGCCGCGCGCACCGCAACCCAGAAATCCGCTGCGGAGGCGGCTCCGCCGGACGTGGTCGTGAAAGCCGTGGCACACGCGCTGCTCTCCCGGTGGCCCCGCACGCGGTACATGGTGGGCCGTCACGCGGGCCTGGAGGTGCGTATCGGTCGCTGGCTTCCGGACCGCTGGCGGGACGCCCTGATCGCCCGCTACATGGGGCTGCGGTAGGATTCAGGATCAAGGATTCAGGATCCAGGAGCAAGGATTCGGGGTTTACAGTTCAGGATCGAGGGCCAGGACTTCGAATTTACGCCTTCAGGCTCTTGCGGAGACCTGCCAGCATTCTGCCGATCTCGTCGGCCAGTTTCAGGACCTCTCCACTCTCCCGGTTGAGATAACCGAGACGCCCCGCGATTTCAATTTGCGTCTGAAGCTCCGCCAGCGAACCGCTGGCGATAGCCAAGTGTCGCGAATAAGCCTGAGTCTGTTTCAGGGCATGACCCTCCGCGATGTTGGAAGGGATTGAAACTGCCGCCCTCCGCATCTGGCTCGTGAGTCCGTAGAGTTCCTCTTTCGGAAATGGTCGCGTGAGGCGGTAAATTGCAGTGACCAGGTTCATTGCCTTCTGCCAGACTATCGAATCTCTGTGCCCCTGCATGGGCTCCTCCTCACTGGGATTGCTGAATCCTGAATCCTAAATCCTAGATCCTAGTTCCTCACAGCCACAAGGGTCGATTTGAATAAAACGTTGCGGGCTTGCTGGGGTGCTTTTTGCGAAAAGCCAAGAACTGCCGGAGGGCCGTTTGGTAGCGACGGTTTGAGGTGTGGATTTTCTTGTGGGGCATTTTGATGAGGGCGCGTTCCACTTCCCAGACGTTTTCCGTCGAGAGCCGCCAATCGCTTTTCACCAGGGTTCTCAGGTCGGCAACTCCGAAGCCCGTGATGCGCCCGGAGCCATCCACGTAAGGGTCCACATAGCTCATCACCAGGTGGCGGACGGTCTGGAAAACCGGCTTGCGCCCGTGGAGCCCCGCGTCCCGCGAGCGCGCCACAGTTCCCCAGCGCCCGCGCTTCTGGAAAAGAAACAGCACGTGGTCGAGCTGGTCCTGGGATTCCAGGTCCAGCAGCAGCGGGGGGTAGCCGTGCTGCTCGAGGATGGTCGCGGCGCTCAGCGCGCCTTCCAGGCAGTGCGCGCTGCCGTGTTGGACGACACTCCGAAACGTCCGCAGCGTTTCTCCCTGTTTCTCCCAGTTGTAAGGAAGCCGGCGCAGAAATTCTTGCACCTGCTTCGGCGTGCGGCAGCGCCGGATGATCGCCCACTCCTTAGGACGAAATATCTCCCGCCCCGGTGGGGTAGAGGATGGTCGGCGTCCTGTCTCTAAAGCCGCAGTCGCTGGGGTGGGGCGTGGCATCGCGAGTCAGATTCCGCGTAACCTGACCTCTGTTATGGTCAGGGTCAGCCGGCCGCATATCGTGGCCCGCTTGTCCTGGTCGGGTTGCGCCTGTTCCCTTATAACATCCACCACCGGATAACAAGGAAGAGTACAAAGGCCAGGGTTAAACCAAAGCAGACCCACTCGCTCTTCGTGGTGTACTTCCAGAATTGGTACACGCTGTAGTGTCCCAGCTCCGTGAACATGTAGCCATAGATGCCGACCAAGGAAATCGCAATTCCCCGGTAGAGGGTGATCAACAAGCGATCAGACCCAGCGATTTCCTTCAACGGCACAAGGATTCCAAAGATCCCGAGGAGGATCATGCTGGCCAGTAACATCCCTGTCCCCAACTTGAAGTGACGTTCTTCAGGATCAAAATCGATTTCCCGATTCAGAATCCACCAGAATCCAGTAAAGAGAAACCCAAACAGAACGCTAGAAACAGAAAGAACAGCTGCTAGTGGCTTGTCCATATGTATACCCCGATAGCGCTCAGGCAACCTCCCACCACGTCAGGCCTGAGTTGTGCGCCCGCCACTTCCCCACCGGTCGTACCAAAGTTGGAAGCAAAAGAGGGTCCACAGCGCCTTGCGGTGATCGGCCTTGCCAGCCCAATGTTCCCTCAGCAATCGGCGCACGAAGGCTACGTTGAAGAATCCGTCTTGCCGCAATTTCTTTTCGCTCAAGGTTTCGTCCAGCAGCGGCCGCAACTCGTTCCGCATCCAGCTGGCGATGGGAACGGAGAATCCGCGCTTTTGCCGGTAGACGATCTCGTGCGGAAGCCACCGCTCCACGGCTTTTTTCAGGATGTATTTGAGCTGGAAGCGTCGCACCTTCAAGTTACCTGGCAGCCCTTCGGCAAATTCTATCAACCGGTGATCGAGATAAGGCGTGCGCAACTCGAGCGAGCACGCCATGCTGGCGCGATCGATTTTCACCAGCAAGTTATCTTCAAGGTACATGCGAAAATCCAGGTAGAGCATCTCGGAGACGGTTTCGTCGCATCGGGCGCCCTCCAGCACACGTGCGAGCGGCGAGAAGATCTCGCGGCTCGGCGGCTGCGGGCCCGTCCAATCCGGCGAAAAGAGCTGGTCGAGCTCGGTAGGCGCGAGCATGCCAAACCAGATGTGGTGGCGCTCGGCCGGATTCTTTTCTGCGTGACTCAGGAACCGCCGCAGGAACAGTCCCACCGGAACCGCCGTCGAAGAGACGGGAAGAAAACGCCGCAGCCGGGCAAAAACCTGGCGGCGCAGCACGCCAGGGATTCGCAGGTAGTACTCCGCGAGCCGCGCTCCGATGTAAGTAGGGTAGCCGCCGAAAAGCTCGTCGCTCCCTTCTCCACTTAGCGCCACCTTGATGTGCTCGCGCGCGAAGCGTGAAATCATGTATGTAGGAATGACCGCGGGATCGGCGACGGGCTCATCCAGATGATCGGCCAGCGTCAGGAGCGCCTGGTGCATGTTTGACTTATCAGCGGTCAGAACATGATGCCGGGTGCGGAAGCGTTTCGCCACCAGCGTCGAGTAAGGCTCCTCGGTGAAGGTCTTTTCCGGAAAGTGTACGGAAAACGTATTGACGTTTCCCGGAGTGAGTTCGCTCATGATGGCGACGATAGTGGAGGAATCGATGCCGCCGCTCAGGAAGACGCCGAGGGGAACGTCGCTCACCAGGCGCGACTCCGCCGCCTGCCGCAGTCGGGCGGCGAGTTCCTCCACCCATTCACGCTCCTGGCGACGCGTGACCGGCGGCTGCTCGGGCGAGCGCAAGTAGTCTTGCGGGCGCCAGTAGGCGTCGATGCGGATGTTCCCGCCTTCCACCACCATGCGGTGCGCCGCTGGCAACTTCTTGATTTCCGCATAAGCACTGCGCGGGCTGGGGAAATGACCGTAGAAGAAATATTGCGCTAACGCCGTGGGGTCCATTGTCCGGCCGATGCCGGGGTACTCGAACAGCGATTTGATCTCCGACGCGAACACCAGCGTTTGGTCACCGCGCCAGTAATAAAGCGGCTTCTCGCCCGCCCGGTCGCGCGCCAAAAGCAGCCGCTTGGCGCGATCGTCCCACAAAGCGATGGCGAACATCCCGTTCAACTCGCGGAGGCAATGCGGCCCCTGCTCCTCGTACTGGTGGACGATGACTTCGCCATCGGAGAGCGTCTTGAAATGGTGACCCCGCTTCACCAGCTCTGTGCGCAGCTCGCGGTAATTGTATATTTCGCCGTTGAAGACCAGCGTGATGTCCCCGGCTTCGTTCGAAAGGGGCTGGTTGCCGGTTTGGAGATCAATGATACTCAACCGGCGGATGGCCAGGGCGACATGGGGCAAATGAAATGTGCCGTCGCTGTCGGGCCCGCGGTGCCAGAGGCGGGCCGACATCCGATCAATCCGGTCGCCATGCGTGAGCGGCTCAAGCCGCAAGCTGAAAATCCCGCAGATTCCACACATAAGAAATCAGGGTTCAGGTTACAGAGAACAGGGAATAGCCAGCAGCAACCCACCTTCAAACCGGGAGCTGGGAATCCCGGGGTGCCTTCACGGCTGAAAGGGGCTGACGACGTGCGACGGCCCACTCTCCTGCGGCGTAGCCTTGGCCGGCGGGACTTCCCAAATGGAAAAGTCCCATTCATTCCAGAGCGGTTCGATGCGCCCCACGTCTTCCGACAGTCTCCCAACCTGCGAGTTAAGGACCATCACCAGCAGCGGTTGCGCGGTGGAATTCGCGAGAGCGCGGAATTCCGCGGGCGCGAGCAGCAGCCCTTCGCCCGGATGGCCAGCCCCCACGCGCCGCAGCTCCGCTTGACGTACCACTTGGTAATTGCTCGTCATCTCCCCCCATTGAGTGGAGACCAATCCGACCGGGCGCTGCAAATAGAAAGGCAGGCTGGTGCGAAAACAGTAGTAACCGAAAAGCGGCAATTGCTTCTCCGGGCTTGCCAGAATAGTTGCGGCCAGGCGGCGGCTGGAATCGGTCTCGGCGTATAGCCTTAACGGCACGAGCCAGCGTAACACCAGCATAGGAACAATCGCCGCGACCAGGGCGAACGTGGCAACCGCCAGCACCCGCCCGCGCATTCGCGAGGCGAGATTCCGGCCGACGATCCCCAGCACGCCCAAGATCAACCCGGAATAGAGCAGCGACGGTTTGAGGAGCCCGAGCACGCCCGGGTGAAGCTTCTTGGCCAAGCGTGCCTGTGCGCTCGCGAAGACCCACGAGTGCGACGCCCCCGCCACGAGGATGCCGATCCCGAGCAGCAGGGCAAAGCCCGCCGTTAGCCAATCCGGCGACCGCGCCTGGGCGTCCTTCCCCACATCCCGCCAAACCAGCCCCATGAGCATGCTCAGCGGGACCACTGCCGGCAAGAAGTACCCTGGGAGCTTCGAATGCGAAACCGTGAAAAACCCAAACACCCAAACCGTCCAACAGAGAAGAAATAGGACGGGCCGGCCCTCAGCTTGTTTCAGTTCCCTCCAGCACCGCAGCCGATTCCACCCGGCCAGAAGCAGGAAGAGACTCCACGGGAAGAAGCCGCCCAGGTAGACGGGAATATAGTAGAAAACTCCCCCTCCGCGATGCGCTTCGCCGGTAGCGAAACGCTTCAGGCTCTCGTACCAAAGGGCGTAGCGTGGGAAGTCCGGATTGCGCACGGAAACCGTGATGAACCAAGGTAATGCCACGGCGAAGAAAACCAGCAGACCCAATCCCCAGCGTAGGCGCTTCAGTTCCCTCCAACGACCGCGTACGCCCTCGTAAATCAGAATGGAGAGCAGCGGCAGCAGAATTCCCACGGGACCTTTGGTGATGATCGCCACCCCCATCGCGCCGAACATCAAGACGTCGAGCCACGGCCTCCGGAAACTCGAGTCCTCCGCGAGCCAGAACGCCGCCATGGCGAGTGTGACGAAGAAAGTAAGCGTCATGTCGAAAATGACTTCGCGGGCGAAGACTATCGCCAGGGGACAAGAAGCGAAGACAATCCCCGCGCGCAGCCCCACGGATTCCCCGAACATCCGGCGGGCCAGAAACCAAACCAGCCACATGGTCGCGGCGGCCATCAGCGCCGAAGGCAGCCGCGCCGCGCCTTCGGAGATACCAACGGTCTTGAACGAGGCCGCCACCATCCAGAAGTAAACGGCGGGCTTGTCGAGATAGGCAAAGCTGTTGAAGTGCGGCGTGATCCAATCTCCCGAGACCAGCATCTCGCGCGCCACCTCGGCGTTACGCCCTTCGTCGGGTTCGAGCAAAGGCGACCGGCCCAACCCGACGAAGAACAGCACGCCAGCCGCGCCGAGCAGCAGCGCGAGGTGGAGAGCGAGCGTCGTCCTGAGCTCGGGGCGGGATTCAGTTGGCGTTACTGATGCGGTGTCTGGTGCGGTCAAAGGTTCCTGACAACTCCGAACAAGAAAGTCGCAACCCGTAGGACGCGAGAGCCGTCTCGTGCAAGAATCGAATGCTTGCGTGGACTAAGGAAGCATACCGGTGTCGAGCCATCTCCCTCGCGGGTCCTCCCGGCGTCCGCTGCTCAGCGGATTGGCGCGCCCTCGCGAGAGTGCATCGCCGCTGGCGTCTCCACAACCTCCAGAACACTTTGGTAGGCAATCCAATTCTTCTTCATCCAGCGCACGGCCCAGACATCCGTGAGGCCCTTCTTCAATCTTCGCCAAGTATCATACTTGGTTTTTCCGGCCAGGCGGGGATGATGACTGACCGGCACCTGCGTCACGCGATAGCCGCGCATCTTGAGCAGCGTGGGAAGAAACCGGTGCATGCCGTTGTACAGCTCAAGCCGCTCAACGCATTCGCGTCGGTAGGCCTTGAGCGTGCAGCCGGTGTCCACAATGTCGTCGTCAGTCACCCAATTGCGAAAGCCGTTAGCGATGCGCGAGGACATGCGCTTCCACCAGGTGTCCTGCCGGCGCACTCGCATACCGCAGACTACATCCCAATCGGCGAGCATCCTGGCGAGACGCGGGATCTCCGCGGGGTCGTTTTGCAGGTCGCCGTCCACGGTGACCACGGCGCGGCCCCGCGCCAGATGGAAGCCCGCCTCCATGGCCGCGGTCTGACCGAGATTCCGACGGAAGTGCGCGATGCGAATCCGCGGCTCGCTGAGCTGGGCGCGCTTCAAGAGCTCCAACGTCGCGTCGCTGCTGCCGTCATCGACGAATAGGAACTCCGTCGGCGCAGACCAGCCCGCCAGCGCGGCTTGCAGCCGCTCAAGGAGCGGAGGAATACTCTCAGCCTCGTTGTATACGGGGATGACGACGCTTAGCGAATCGCTTTCCACTCGTCTCCTCAGGCTGAAGAACCCTTCGTGCCCGACCGCCCGCGCGCCTGACACGCCCGAGGCCCGCGCCGAAACTGTGGCGCTTGCCGCAATTCGGTCGCTAGTTTAGGGTATGTAACGCGCGGCCATTCCGCACAATCTTAGCACGCTTGGCAGGCAGAACCGGGAATTTCCCCGAACCGTCGAAACCCCACGATGACAAGCACTTCCGGTTCAGACTGGAAATTCGGGCGCGTGTGGAAACCAACGTGCATCTTATCCAGATGGGAAGGAATCAAAGCACCATGATGTAGCGAACTTCCCAGTATGGGGAGGAAACCATGCGAAGGTCACAAATTCGCTTTGCAGCCTTGCTCGTCGCGGGGGCGCTTTTCCTTGGGGCTTGTAACACTTTCAAGCTGTTCCAGACGACCGACGACAAGGCGATCACGACCGACATCCAGGCGAAACTCTTCAGTGATTCGGTACTGAAGACACGCGACGTCCGCGTTGACTCGCAGAGAGGTATCGTCACGCTCTCGGGGACAGTCGCTACGGACCTCGAGAAGGCTGCCGTGGAGCGAATTGCCAGCCAGGAGAGTGGCGTCAGGAATGTTGTGGACCTCCTCACGGTGAGTGCCCAGCCCGTGGCTCCGGTTTCCGATTTAACGCAGGCGCCGGGGACCACGCCCCCGCAAGCCGTGTCTCCGACTGGTCCACCTGAGCAGACGGCAGCGCCTGAACAACCTCGGCCAAGGCGACATCACCCCTCGGCTCGCACCAAGGAAGTCGCTTCCGTCGAACCAACTGCCTACACGAATGCCGTGGCTCCCGAGGCGGCGCCCAATCCCGTCGTGACGCCCAACCCCGCTGCTGCCGCGCCTGTGGTGGCGCCTGCACCCCCGGCGCCTCCACCGCCTCCTTCTCCCAAGCCGCCGGATCGCGTCACTATTCCGTCCGGCACGGTCGTGACCGTCCGCATGAGTGATAGCATCGACTCCGGTCGCAACCGACCCGGCGAAGAGTTCGCTGCCAGCCTCGACGCGCCCGTCCTCGTGGGTGACCGCGTGGTCGTTCCCAGCGGCGCCGACGCTCGCGTGCGTCTGGTCAATGCCCGGAGCGCGGGCCGCATGACCGGCCAATCCGAGCTACAGCTTGAGCTCATCGGCCTGACGATCAACGGGACGCTCTACAGCACGCAGAGCGGCTACTACCAGCAGCATGGCGCCTCGCGCGGCAAACGCACAGCGGAGACGGTGGGCGGGGGCGCGGTGTTAGGAGCGCTGATTGGCGCCATCGCAGGTGGCGGCAAAGGTGCCGCGATCGGCTCGGCAGTTGGCGCCGGCGCCGGCACTGGAGTGCAAGTGGCCACTCAGGGCGAGCAGGTCAAGGTGCCTTCCGAAACCAAGCTCGACTTCACCCTCAAGAGCCCTGTCACCGTGACGATGGGCGGAGACGAGTGAGCACACCTCAGCCCGCCAGGCTCCCTGCAGCCTGAAGCGGCCGAACACACCAAAGGCCCGATTGCCAAAGTACGTGAGGGCAGTCGGGCCTTTTCCGTTGTCCTACTCCTGCCCACTCCCCGGACGTCGCCCAGTCGCAGCTTGAACCTTGCGCCGCCCAACAGCCAGCAGCGCAGGTTCGCCCTTCTAACCCTAGGGCCTCTGAGCCGGACATTCTTGAGGCTTGCCCAGCAGGGCATTTTTGAAGTGAGAATTGTTATTCAGGACCTACGGCGCGGCTGTGGTAAATTATAGCCCAGCGTAATGCGCTACCGTACCTAATTCTGGCTATAAGCTGTTTCAGCGCGGAGGAGGGACCGATGTGTGGGATTGTGGCGTACACCGGGGATCAGCCCGCCAAGGGAATCCTGATCGAGGGACTCAAGCGGTTGGAGTATCGTGGCTACGACTCGAGCGGCATTTTTATTCTCGACTCCCCGCCTTATCTCGCCCGGTCTGTCGGCAAAGTCGCTGAACTCGAACGCCGGGTGTGGAACTCCGCGCCGGACGGCGTGGCGGGCATCGCACACACCCGCTGGGCCACCCACGGGAAGCCCAGCGAAGCAAATGCTCATCCGCACACGGACTGTGGCAGCAAGTTGTTCCTCGTCCACAACGGCATTATTGAAAACTACCAGTTGTTGAAGAAGCACCTCGTGGAAACCGGTCACCAATTCAAATCCGAAACCGACACCGAAGTGCTTGCGCATCTGGTTGAGGCTTGCTACCAGGGCAATCTGCAGGTCGCGGTGCAAAAGGCATTACTGCAGGTGCAGGGGACGTTTGGAATTGCGGTGATGCACCTCGATCACCCCCACACGATTGTGGTGGCGCGGCGCGGCAGCCCGATCATTCTGGGCATTGGGGAGAAGGCTTCGCTGGCCGCATCGGATGTCTCCGCGCTTGCCCAGCATACCGACCAAGTCGTCTACCTCGAAGACAACGAAGTTGCGTGCCTTGAACCCGGAAAGTTCTCCATCATCACCCTTGACAACCGCTCCGTGAGCCGTGGGACCACCAGCCTGGATTGGGATATCGAATCCATGGACCGCGGCTCGTTTCCCCATTACATGTTGAAGGAGATTTTCGAGCAGCCGGAGGCCGTGGAAAACGCCCTGCGTGGCCGCGTGAATCATTCGGAAGCCGTCGCCAAGCTGGGCGGCCTGGAATCCGTGCAGGAGCGCCTGTTGCAGGCGCGGCACCTGATTATCGTGAGCTGTGGCACGAGCTTCTACGCGGGCCTGTTTGGACGCTACATCTTCGAAACGCTCACCGACATGACGGTGGAAACCGAGCTGGCCTCCGAGTTTCGCTACCGCAAACTGAACCTCCGGCAAGGGACGGTGGTGCTGGCCATCAGCCAGTCGGGAGAAACCGCGGACACGCTGGCGGCTCTGCGGGAGGCGAAACGGAAAGGCGCCCTGGTACTGGGACTGGTCAACGTGGTGGGCAGCACCATCGCGCGCGAGACGCATGCGGGAGTCTATTCGCACGCGGGAATCGAGATCGGCGTCGCCTCGACCAAATCCTTCACCTCACAGCTCACCATCCTGACGCTCATGGCGCTGCTCATTGGGCGCAGCCGTGATCTCTCCTACGAGGAGGGGCACGAAATCATCCGCGCCCTGGAGAAAGTGCCGGACCAGATCCGCGAAATCCTCAAGCAGGCGAACCACGTCCGCGAACTCGCCGAGAAGTACTGTCACGCGGACCATTTTCTTTTTATCGGCCGCAAGTATCAGTACCCCATCGCGCTGGAGGGCGCGCTCAAGCTCAAGGAAATCGCCTATATTCACGCGGAGGGTTACGCGGCGGGCGAGATGAAACACGGGCCCATCGCACTCATCGATCCCAAATTCCCCACCCTGGCCCTGGCGCTCGAAGACGGTTCGTACGAGCGCGTCGTCTCCAACATTCAGGAGATTCGAGCCCGGGAAGGCCAAATCCTCGCCGTCACGACCGAGCGCAATACCAAGCTCGGCAACCTGGTCGACGACCTCATTTATATTCCGGAGACTCACGAAGCGGTAGCGCCGCTGCTGACCGTGGTGCCTCTCCAGCTCCTCGCTTACTACTGTGGCGTGCTCCTCGGCCGCGACGTCGATAAGCCCCGCAACCTCGCCAAGAGCGTGACCGTGGAGTGAGGCGAGGTGTAGCGCCCGCCGCGCCTCGCACTGCATGAAAATGCTATGCGTGATTCCCCTCCTGGATTAGGAGGGGAGTGTTGCGTTCTCGTGGCCGCGAAAGGTCTCGCCCTGCCGTCGCCTGTTTACAACGCCCGCGCAAGGTGAGGTGTGGCTGCGCTCGCATCCCCCGCTTTCAGTTGAGGGGGACTGCTCGCTCCGCCACACGAAACAAAGAACCAAGCATTTCCCCTGGGCAGCGCCGCCCCCCTCATAGATGCGCTACCGTGCCCCGTAGACTTCCACTTCCTGCAGGTGGAAGTAATTCTGCTCGGCTAGCTGCACGCGCACGTAGCGCGCCCGCCTGCCGCCGGCTTCCACGCGCAGTTCCCTGAAATCGGTGCCATTGTGAGAGTAAATCCTCTGCCAGTTGCTCCCATTTTGGGAGAGCAACACCTGCACCGTGCGCTCGCGCTCAGCGCAGCAACCCGTGCGGTTGTAGAGCATGATGTAGCTGAGCGCGTAGTTGCCTTCGAGGTCCACCTGCCACCAAGGGTTCCTCTCGTTGTTGGTGTGGAACATGCTGCCGTCGTCTTTCCGCCCGTCGACGCCGCTGGAAGCAGGAAAATCGCCGCTGTAAGTGCTGCTCTGCTGCGTCGGCATGCCCAGTGCAAGGTTGGTCGCGGGCCCTGTGGCGAGCTCAGGCGTGGCGGGTTGGGACGGCTGGGTACCGAACGGTTGCGCGGCCGTTCCGGCCGCGGGAACACCGTAGACCTCCACTTCCTGCAGGTGGAAGTAATTCTGCTCGGCTAGCTGCACGCGCACGTAGCGCGCCTGCCTGCCGCCGGCTTCCACGCGCAGTTCCCTGAAGTCGGTCCCATTGTGAGAGTAAATCCTCTGCCAGTTGCTCCCATTTTGGGAGAGCAACAGCTGAACCGTGCGCTCGCGCTCAGCGCAGCAACCCGTGCGGTTGTAGAGCATGATGTAACTGAGCGCGTAGTTGCCTTGCAGGTCCACTTGCCACCAAGGGTTCCTCTCGTTGTTGGTGTGGAACATGCTGCCGTCGTCTTTCCGCCCGTCGACGCCGTTGGAAGCAGGAAAATCGCCGCTGTAAGTGCTGCTCTGCTGCGTCGGCTTGCCCAGTGCAAGGTTGGTCGCGGGCCCTGTGGCGAGCTCAGGCGTGGCGGGTTGGGACGGCTGGATTGTCTCCTGACCCGGGTATGCCCCCGGTCCGGCACGCCCGGTGCGCGCTGTAACGCGGATGAATCCCATGCCATTGCTGCCCGAGTTCTGGCACACGCGCCGCCTGGCCGTCGTGAAGGTGTAGGAACCGGGGGCGAGATTCATCCCGAGCATGTCGGTGGCCTCGCACCAGGCGGTCTGGTAAGGGTCGCAACTCCCGCGCCTGAACTGACCATTGCGCAGGACTCTGCCGCTGCCTGAGAGCGCGTACGGCAAGCTGCTTTCCCCCGCCGCCCAGTTGTACCAGAGGTGCACGCTTTCGACGTGAGTCGGCCGAGACAGGTTCATCACGGCGTTGTCCGTGAAGCCGCAACCGGCAGGATTCCAATTGTCGATGATCAGCCTGCTCTCGCCGCCCGCAGCTCCGTAAGAGTTCAGGTCGGGGTGCCCGCCTGCCAGGATGCGACAGGAGCGAATGGTGACGCTGCCCACGCTGGGCCCCTCCGCCTGCGTGGGGATGGAAGGTAGGAAGAAAGCGATCAGGAAGAAACACAATACGAGTCGAGCCTTCATAAAGGCCTCCCGGTAAAATTGTCATCGGTCGCGGCACACTACCCGTGCTGCACGCTGGCGGTAGTATGGACGAACTGGAAGGAAATTACACTTGGGATTTAGGCCGTTTAGCATTGAGCCGATTGCCAGACAAGTACAGATCGGTTTCTATCTGGGTGCAGGTGAGCGCACCGCCGCTCAGGGCCACGGTCCCGCTCTGCGGGAGGTTGGGCGAAGCGCCGGTCCGCGCTGTGGCAGCGGTTGCCGCTATGTTTTGCGATCATCTGTGGTGTGTCGGAGCGGACCCTGGAAGTCTGCAGCGCATTTCCATCTGCCTCGATGCGCCACCTGTGCTATCCTGTCGCGCAGGGATGGACGGGAGGTTGCCTCTCGTCCGGAATGTGGGCTCGGTTCGAGCTTTGGCACATCAACCCGCCAGAGCACCCAACGAGGTACGCCATGGTCAAGACACCAAGTTCGCTTCCCTTGCGCCGCAGCACGCGGGTCAATATTGGGTGCCCCGTTATGATTTCAGGAATGATGGGGAACAACTTGCCTTTCGCGGAGGAAACGAGGGTTCTCACGATCAGCAAACATGGCGCGAAGCTGAGGACTCGCCTGCCCCTGAGGGTCGGGATGCAACTGAAGATCCAACCCGTGAGCGGCAGTAACGTCGGATTTTTCAAAGTGGTCTGGGTTGGCCGCGAAGGGACTGCGCGGGCTGGTGAAGTGGGTGTTGAGTGCGCCGGAAAGGTGTCCAGCGTGCTCGGCGTGAATTTCCCTTACTGATGATGCGGTTTAAGACCCGCTGACCTTCTATCTGCCTGGCTTTCCTGCAAGAATCACGTCGATCCAGATGGCGACTTTGCGCCCCAGACGCGGTAGAATAGGTGCGTCGGTCAGGATGAGGATATAGCCGATGCTCCTGCACACGATAGCCGCTCTGGCAAGCTCTCTGCTGTTTGTACTGCAACTCCCCGCCACGCCCTCGGCATGTCCCAGATCTGCCGCAACCTCCTCGTCAGCTCAAGACATGAACTTCACGTTGGAGGGCAGAATCAGCTCCCTAACTGCGAACAAACTGACGCTGAGCACCGAGGAAAACATCGTCTTCCACGTGCAGTACGACGAGAAGACGGAAATAAGGAAGAAGGATGGCAGCCCCGGCACCGCCAAAGACTTGCGGGTCGGACTTAGGGTTGGGGTGGCAGGAGATCTGACCGAAGCCGGGGAAGTCATCGCCAAGAGGATTGAGATCCAGACGGAAGCCACCCAGAAGAAATCGCAAACGCCTCTTCGCTAGTGCTCTTCCAACATAATCTCCCAATCTGTGGCGCCTTCATTTTGGCGGTCCGAATGATGGTCCTTCGTAGAAAGGTTAGGTAAGACAAGTTGGACCGGCGCTAGTCAATGTCCAGGACTTTCCCTTTTCCTTCTTCTAACGCGCGCTGATAGACGGAGCTGGCGACGGCCACATCCCACAAAGCAATCCCATGCGATTTGAACAGGGTGATTTGTTCCTTGGAGGAACGCCCCGGCTGCTTCCCGGCCACCACGGAGTGAAGCTCGACGACGCCCTCCCACCCTCGTCCCAGGTTGGCGAGTGCCTGGATGAGGTCGCCGGACTCCTTCCGGCTTTGCTCTACAGAGTCCACGGCAATGAGTTCCGCCCGCGACACAGTCTCGTCATCCAGTTCTCGACGGTCGGCCTGGTTGGCTCCGATGGCGTTGATGTGGGTTCCGGGGTGTAGCCACTCGCCTCGCACGACCGGCTGATGGGCAGTCGTGGCGGTGATAACAATCTCACCAAACCTGGTTGCTTCCTCGGCACTGGAAGCAGGCTCCACGGCAAAACCGAGCCGTGCCGTCATCTCGCCGCAGAAGCTCTTCAAACGATTCTCGTCGCGGCTGAACGCTTTCACTCCGCTAAGCCCTCTGACCCTGGCGACGGCCTCAAGCTGTGTGCGCGCCTGTCGGCCCGTGCCGATCAGTCCCACTCGCGAAGCCTGCCGGCGCGCCAGGTACTTCGTAGCAACGCCGCTGGCGGCGCCCGTGCGGATTCGCCCCAGATGATCGGCTTGCATCAAAGCCAGCAACCTGCCGCTCTCCGTGTCGAAGAGAAGAAACAGGAATCGCAGGTCTTCGCGAGTGACGGTGTAGATTTTCACTCCGACCTGCTTCAACTCAGGAAGCGCCCCCGCCATGTAGTGCAAGGACACGCGGGGCAACAGAATACGCTCGCGCGAACGGTTTACAGCGCGCTCGTTGCCCTGCGCCACGAAGCTGGCCTCGACACACGCCAGCGCACGGTCCATCGACAGAAGGCTACAGATGTCGGTTTCCGAAAGAAAGAGTGCCACGTTCGCCCCGAACGGCGGGCATTGTTCCCACGCGGGAGGTGAAGTGTCCCACTTCGGAGTTCAGTGAGGAACGCCCGCCTTCTCCTCGTAAGCCGTCAGTGTCTGGTCGAGTTCTTCCAGAAACGCGCGCCGCAGACGGTTGGCCTTTGACGTCAAAGCGGAAAGCGTAAGTGATTTAAACAATAGAGGTGTCTGGTGACGGAGCAACCACTGGAATCTCCACAGGTAGGCGCCCGTCACCGGCAAGGTCGGTGCGTAATATCCCGCTGCGGCCCTGCCCCACCAATGCGCCACCAGGAAAATCTGGGTGACGTAACATGCCAGCACCACCGCACTGCGAATCGTCCACTCCGCGGTGCGGTTGCGATGATTATCCTTCTTGAACGAACCCGCGAGAAACAGCAGCGCCCCAATCACCAAATGATTCAACAACCCGTAGAGGGCAATCGGCAGGCCGATCACAGTCTCCAGCCACACGATCGCCCGGCGCAACCCCGAACGCATCCAGGAGCCCGCCGCTTCAACCTCCAATTGACACAACGCACGCCGCTGCTCGATAACGCGATAGTCGTCCAATGCTTCGCGCAGGCTGACCAGCCGGCCCGGATTCAAGTGGTTCGTCTGCTTGACCCATTCCGCCGCCAATCGGCTCAGGACGAAACCCTCGGCATCTTGTTTCCAGTTTGGACGAGACGACCAGTCCTCCTGCAAAGCGGCGCGCAGGAGTTCCTCAAGATCCGCGAGAAAGTATTGCAGGTCGGGGGGGCGGAGCTGGAAAGCGTTTTCTCGAAACCTCGCTTCGAGCGCAGAAACCCATGATCGCACTTCGTCATCCTCGTAACGTGCAGCGGGACGACCCTCGGGGTGAACCAAGGCAGAGCCAACATAGATCAACCACTCGCGCGCGTGTGGCGACGAGACCGGCAAGAAAAGATGCACAGGATGGATCGCCAGGCGGCGCCCTGAAAGTTGAGACTCTGCTTTCCAAATGACGAAGGCAGCCGTGGAGGCAGGCGCGCCGGGCGCGGCATGCGGCGCTGGGCTTTGATCGGGGAATACCACCAACGTTCCCCCGCGTGCCAGAACTTCGAATGCCGCCTGCGGGGTCGACTCCGCGGATAGCCCCTGATTCTCATAAAGGATCAGGCCCAAGCCACGGGCCAGAAACCTGGCGAGCGGACCACGCACAAGAGTTTTCGGTGCCAGGCAATGCGGGGAGCGCTTGAAGGCAGTGGCCAGAATCAAGGCGTCCAGAAAGCTCGCAGGGTGACTCACGGCGAACAAAGCCGGACCTTCCCCGCTCAAATCCCCCGCGTGCAACAATCGGATTCTGCGGAACGAGAGCGCAAACCAGACCCGGACGAGCCATCGGCAAAACCGGCGATGGTTCGAAATGCCTGCGCCTTGCTCCATGGGTGAACTCATCTTCCTCGCCGCCCTGAACGCCTGTGGCGACCGGGCTCCGGCGAGGTCGGCATCGCATCGCCCTCCCAACCCTGGACCGTCCCGATCGCTCGAGTGATGTTACCAAACATCCTATACACCTTCTGGTATTTGTGCCCTTCAGCATCCATCAGCCGCAGGCGGAAATAGTGAACACCGTTGACGAAAGAAACCCCAATGGGAAAGTAACCTTTCAAGTCGCCTTCCACGTAGGCTGTTACGTACTCGCGCTTCTTGACCCACCACGTGAATACCCGGATGTGGGAAAAGTCCGCCTCCTGCGTGCCCATGCGGTCTGCAACCAGGTACTCGGGAACCGACTGGCCACCGTCTTCAGCAGTCTTGATGACCACCCAGGCTACCAAGTTGGTTCCCTGCGCGTACGCCGACAACCTTTCGGGGATGTCGAGAGCCACGAATCGTCCCAGCACCCATCCTGCGCGAGGGCCGGCACGAACCAGATACCACGCGTCCCGGGTCTTCGCCGCTGACGGCTGGTCGGCTGGGCCGGGCCGCTCCACCAAACGCCGGCCAAAAACTTGCAGCGTCTGGTTTCCCATCACCTGCGCAAGTTGCGCGCCATCTCGTGACGGTTCGAGGCGCAGGTTCACCACACCAGTGGTGTGGCCTTCGGCCTGAGGAGGAAGGCTGAGCAGTTCGCGGAGCAATTGCCGGCCGCTCTCATAAGCCCGGGAATCCAGCAGGTTCTTCGTCTCCACCCAACCCGTAAGCCCATCGGGCGTCTGGACTCTGACCCAATTGCGTGTCCGCGCAAGGATTTCGACGCTGTCACCCCCCTTTAAGGAGCCGACGACAATTCGCACCTCGGCTGGCGTATCCACCATCTGGAGGCTTTCGGGCAACACATAGGCGCCCTCGCCAACGGAGGAGTGCGCCGGCCTGTACACAAAGTAGTAATAGGCCGAGGCAATCGCCACAAGCAAGAGGGGCAGAAGGATCCTGCGTCGAATAGAACGACTCCGCCAGTTCAAACCTTGACCATCACTGAGGCCGCGCCCATCCACCCGTCGCATCCGGTGCGATGGCATCGCAGCCATTTTCCCGCGCCGGAGGGGAATACCGCGCTGCGGGGACCCGTCTCGCCCACCCTTCGCACGAAACCTGCATGCGAAGGATGACGCAAGACTCAGCTTCATTCTACACTATCTGGTGGCACGCGATGCCGTAGGCTGCGATCGCCAAGAAGACAGAGAGGGGTCCGGCTTTCGGCGAGGCGGGCGCGGAGGTGAACTACGAAGATCGATCGCCTTTTCATTCCCGGCCCTGCCGGACCGCTCGAAGCGTTACTCGAGTGGAACCCTCAGATCGTTGCAAATCACGTGGCGCTCGTTTGCCATCCACACCCTCTCTATGGCGGAACCATGCACAACAAGGTTGTCTTTCGTGCTGCCAAGGCCGCACTCGAGCTCGGGCTTCCGACCTTATGCTTTGATTTCCGTGGAGCGGGCAAGAGCGCCGGAACATTCGCTTCCGGCATCGGCGAAAGAGATGATGTTCGCCGGGCTCTCGATCACCTCTCCACACGATTCCCGGGGTTGCCGGTCTGCCTGATGGGATTTTCTTTTGGGTCGTGGGTTGGCCTGGGCGTGGGAGCCACCGACCCGCGCGTTTCCACCCTGGTGGGGTTGGGACTCCCAGTAAGCTCCAGCGACTTCACTTTTCTCCTGGAGGTGCGTAAACCGAAGTTGATCATCCAGGGAACCCGAGATGAATTCGGACCACGGCCCGAGGTCGAGACTCTGTATAAATCTCTTGCCGAGCCCAAGCGAATTCACTGGGTCGAGGGCGCTGACCACTTCTTTGCCGGGAAGCTGGATGAGGTGCAGAAAGTCTTGCGCGATTTCCTGTCGGCCACCATGGGCAAGGTGCGTACCGCTTGAGCAGGCCAATGGTTTGGGTAGGGGAGGCCTCCGGGCTCCCGGTTTCTCCCGCATCGAATCGGAATCTGCGGGAGCGCAAAGCGCTCCCGCTTATTATAGAAAAGGGCCGTTTAGTATAATAACAACCGCCGTCGTGGGCTCTTATTTCATCGGAGTTTATTAAGCACGAACGGTGGCAACACAGAAAGGTGTAGGGACGCATGGCCGTGCGCCCTTACAACGATCGAATGGCTGAATCAAAGAATGGCGAAGGTGAGCCTCTCTACTGCCCGACATGCGAAGCGGAAGTGTCAGAGCCCCTCGTGTGCGGGGATTGCGGCGCGGTCATCTGCCGCAAATGTGGGACGCCTTTGGAGAAGATTGACGAACTCGGAATCGGCTGAAGCGTGCGGGACTCGGGACTCAGGATTAGGGATTCGGGCGAAACCCGAGTCCCGAATCCCTGCTCAATAAGCCACCAGAGCCTTTGCCGCCTGCACAATATCGGCGGGTTGAGGGAGCACGGCATCTTCCTGCACGGGATGATAAGGGATGAAGACGTCCTTGCCCGCCAGCCGCCGCACCGGCGCATCGAGGAACTCGAACAGTTCGTCGGCAATCCGGGCGGCAATCTCCGCGCCATAACCCCAGGAGATATTATCCTCATGAAGAACGAGCACGCGGTTGGTCTTTTTCACCGACGCCGCGATCAGATCCCAATCGTAAGGACTGAGGGAGCGCAAATCCAAGATCTCCGGCTGGATCCCCTCCGGCTCCAGAGTCTTGGCCGCCTGCACGGCACGAATGACTAGCGAGCCGTAAGTCACAATCGTCAACGACGTCCCTTCTCGAACCAGCTTGGCCTTGCCAAAGGGAATCATGTAGTCGCGTCCCGGGTAGGGCGCACGGTTGTGGGTCTGACGATAGAGATGCTTGGGCTCGAGAAACAGAACCGGGTCGTCGCACCGGATAGCGGTGCGCAGCAGGCCGTTGGCGTCAAGCCCCGTGGAGGGCATCACCACGCGCAGTCCCGGCAGGTGCGTGAAGATCGATTCGCCGGACTGGCTGTGGTAGATCGCGCCCCCCGCCAGGTAACCGCCGATGGGCACGCGCATGACCAGGGGGCACGCAAAGGCGTTGTTCGACCGCCAGCGCAGATTGATCATTTCATCCCGGATTTGCATCATCGCCGGCCAGATGTAGTCGAAAAACTGAATCTCCACCACCGGCTTGAGCCCCCGCGTGGCCATGCCGATCGCGCGACCCGCAATGCAGGCCTCCGCCAGCGAGGAGTTGTAGCAGCGCGCGCTGCCGAAATGCCTCTGCAAGCCGTGCGTCACTTTGAAAACACCGCCTTTGCCTTTCACCTTGGGCAATTCATTTTCGTGGCTACAGTCGGCAACGTCCTCGCCGTAAACTACCACCCGTGGATCGCGCGCCATCTCATCCCTCAGGCAGGCGTTGATGAGATCCACCATCGTCTTGGGCTCGCCATGAAATTTCGGCGGATGGTCAAAGTGCTCGGAAGTGGGATCCACGCTGGGCGAGTAGACGTAGCGGAGCACGGTGTCAGGCGACACCGGCTCGGCCGCCAGGGCCTGGTCCGCAGCCGCACGCACCTCATGCTCGACCGCCGTCTCGATTTCTTTCAACTCCTTTTCCGTAACCAGCTTTTCGTGCTGGAGGAGTTTGGCCAGTCGGATGACGGGGTCGCGTTTCGCTTCCTGCTGGCGAACTTCCTCCGGCTTGTACAGTCGCTCGTCGTCGGAGAGGGAATGTGAATAAGGACGGACGACGTGGGCGTGAATCAGCGCCGGACCCTTTCGCTGCCGGACGTATTCGACAGCTTTACCCGCAACCTCGTAGCTCTCGGGAAAATCCGTGCCGTCGCATTCCAGCGTCAATAGATGGGGAAAACTCCGGACCAGGGCAGAGATGCTGCCTCCCGCGGTCTGGACGTCGACGGGCACGGAGATCGCGTAGCCGTTGTCCTCGACCACGTAAAGGACCGGAAGCTTACGGCCACAGGCCCAATTCAGCGATTCCCAGAATTCGCCTTCGCTCGAAGCGCCATCGCCCAGCGAGACGTAAACAACCTCGTCGGCGTGAAAACTGGAGGCAAGTTCCGCCGCTTCCCGGATCTGCGTGAAATACCAACTCGCTTCCGCGGCGCCCACGGCATGCAGGATGCGAGTTCCCGTGGGGCTCGAGCCCGAAACGATGTGGAGTTTCTTCGATCCCCAGTGCGAAGGCATCTGCCGGCCGCCGCAGGCGGGGTCGTCCTTCGCTCCCACGGAGGCCAGGAACATCTCGTAGGCCGTCATGCCCACTTGCAGACAGAACGCCCGGTCGCGGTAGTAGGGGTAGAACCAGTCGTAACCCGGGTTGAGGTGGAGCGCCGTCGACACGCCAATGCACTCGTGGCCCACCCCGTTGATCTGGAAGAAAGCTCGATTCTGGCGCTTGAGCTGAATCTCCTTATCGTCCACGCGGCGCGACATGTACATGGTTCGGTACGCGCCGACCAGCAACTCCCGGGAGAGCTTGGCAGCTTTCAGAACATGATTCATCGTTGTGGGCATGGACCCTCGCAGGAGGCGATGTGCCGGCAGAAATTCCCATTGGCAAAGCAAACGTCCGGCCTTCCAGGGCCAGATTATCAGATTATGAAAGGACAAAGTCAATCGACTGATTGTCCATCCATCTCAACCCTCAGTGCGCGCGTCCCCCGCATAACTCCCTCCTTGGAGGCGTGGCGCCAATGTGCTAAAGTGAGCGAATAAAAGGCGAAGAGGACGCAATTGCCGGTGGACCGTTGCGGGTAGGGGAAGAGGAGGTTGCTGAAAAAGGCGGGATCAGAATGACGTGCCATAGCCTTTTTCAGCGACCCGTAGGAAGGAACGCTTGGCGGCGCAACCCGCTCTCTGCCGCCTGACACTCGGAAAGGAATCTGGGATGGAATCAAAAGCCGACGCCTTGGCGAGCTTCCGGCCACACGATCTGGCCCCCGTCCAGAGCGCGCTTAAGGAAATCGAAGAGAAATTCCGCGCCCCGCGTACTCAGGGCGGCGTGACGGCGATCCGCCACTTCCCCGCTCGCGAGCCGCGAGTGGAGCCTTTCCCCGCGTCTCTACCTCCTCGTGTCATGGAGATTCTGAAGGCCCGAGGATTTGCCTGCCTCTATACCCACCAGGCTGCGGCCTTCACGCTGGCCCGCGAAGGCAAGAACCTCGTGGTCGTCACCCCCACGGCATCCGGCAAGACTCTCTGCTACAACCTGCCCATCCTAAGCGAACTTGTCGAGAATCCCGAGGCGCGCGCCCTCTATCTCTTCCCCACCAAAGCCCTCTCGCAGGACCAGCTCGTGGAGCTGAACCGCTGGACCGAACAGCTCGGCGACCAAGTGCGCACCTTCACCTACGACGGCGATACGCCCCAGGACGCTCGCAAGGCCATTCGCGCGCGCGGCAACCTGGTCATCACCAATCCTGACATGCTGCACACGGGGATCCTGCCGCACCACACCAAGTGGCAGCGGCTTTTTGAGAACCTGCGTTACGTCGTGATCGACGAACTCCACTACTATCGCGGGGTTCTGGGCAGCCACCTGGCCAATGTGTTGCGCCGGCTCAAGCGCGTGGCGCGCTTCTACGGAAGCCAGCCGCAGTTCATCTGCACCTCGGCCACGATTGCCAATCCGCAGGAGCTTGCTGCGCGCATCCTGGAAGAAGATGTGGAGCTCGTGGACGACAACGGCGCGCCCTCCGCGGAGAAGTACTTCGTCTTTTACAATCCCCCCGTCGTCAACCCGCAGCTTGGCATCCGCCGGTCGTACTTGAACGAAACGCGGCGCCTGGCGCGGACCTTCCTTTCTCGCGGGCTGCAGACCATCGTCTTCGCCAACAGCCGGCTGGCCACGGAGATCCTGGTCACCTACCTCAAAGAAGATTTTTCGCAAGCTCTGATCGGGCCGGAAGCGGTGCGCGGCTATCGCGGCGGCTACCTGCCGCTGGAGCGCCGGGAAATCGAGCGCGACCTGCGCAACGGCCTGTTGCGCGGTGTAGTGGCGACCAACGCTCTCGAACTCGGGATCGACATTGGCAGCCTCGATGTGGCGCTCCTCGCCGCGTACCCGGGGACGATTGCCTCCACCTGGCAGCGCGCGGGCCGCACGGGGCGCCGGCAAGGGACCTCCGCCGCTGTGCTTATCGCCTCCAGCGCGCCGCTCGACCAGTTCATGGTGCAGAACCCGGAGTATTTCTTTGGCCGCTCGCCCGAGCACGGCTACGTGAACCCTGACAACCTATTAATACTGCTGAACCACCTGAAATGCGCGGCCTTCGAGTTGCCACTCGGCGAGGACGAGAAGTTTGGGTCGCTCGACCTCCGGCGGCTTTGCGAGCACCTGGAAGAAACCGGCTTTCTGCACCACACGACAGACGGCTGGCACTGGCTTTCGGAGAGCTATCCGGCCGACGCTATCAGCCTGCGGTCCGTCTCTTCCGACAACTTCGTGATCGTGGACAACACGAGCGAGCCAAGGGTGATCGGCGAGACGGACTTCTCCAGCGCACTCACCACGCTGCACGAGAAGGCCATCTACATCCAAAACGGTGTGCAGTACCACGTCGAACGCCTGGATTACGACGATCGCAAGGCTTACGTCCACCAGGTGGACTCCGAATACTTCACGGACGCCATCTCCTACACTAAAATCAAAATTCTCGAGACCTTCGACTCGGCGCCGGCCGGGCCTGCGCCCGCCGAAGGACCTACAGCCGATGGGGGGGCGGCGTCCCAGCTTCGGCCCGCAGGCGGGTCCGCGCGAAGCAATCACGGTGAAGTCCAGGTGAACACGCAGGTGGTGGGGTTCAAGAAGATCAAGTTCCACACCATGGAAAATGTGGGCTCGGGAGAACTGACCCTGCCCGAGCAGGAGATGCACACCACGGCGTTTTGGCTCACCCTGCCGCGCTCCCTGATGGACGAGTTGCCTTACAATTCCACCGAGCGGCTCGACGGGGTTAACGGCCTCGCGAACGCGCTCGGCGCTATTGCCACGCTGCTCGTCATGTGCGACGCTCGTGACCTGGGGACTTCCGTGGGCGAGAATGCCGAGCTGGAGATCTCCGAGCCATCCGTGGATTCCCGCTTCCGCGGGAATGACGACGAGGTTAGTAGGGGCGACGCGGCGCGGCGCCCCTACGTCACCACTGCGGTCGCCAAAGGCGACGGGGTCCACATTTCCGAGCCGTTCAGCGAGCGGCCGGGCAGGCGCACCGTCGTGCGAAAGATTTTTGAACCCAACATCTATCTCTATGACCGCTACCCCGGTGGTGTGGGGCTGAGCGAGCCGCTGTTTCGCATGAGCGATTCGTTGCTGGAGAAAACGCGCGAGCTGATTGCGGATTGCCCCTGCCCCTCCGGCTGCCCTTCGTGCGTGGGCCCCGTAGGGGAAATCGGAGAAAAAGGCAAGGAGGTTGCGCTGGAAATTTTGCGCCGGATGGTTACGGGGACGTAGGGGCGCACGGCCGTGCGCCCCTACCACACACTGGAACACAGCCATGCGCTCTCACAAAACCGACCATGTACAAATCTGAGAAACATCGCCGCCGGTCCGTTCGTCTGCGCGGGTACGACTATTCGCAGCCGGGCGAGTACTTCGTGACCTTGTGCACCCACGAGATGCAAATGCTCTTCGGACGTGTGATCGACGGACGCATGGAGCTGAACTCCTATGGAAAAATCGCGGACGATGAGTGGCGCCGATCCACAGCCATTCGATCCGAGATTGAATTGGACGAATGGGTGGTGATGCCCAATCATATTCACGGTATCATCCGGCTTATTGACGTTGATGGTAGGGGCGCACGGCCGTGCGCCCCTACGGCACGAATCGCGGCATTGGATGCAGGAACGCACGGCCGTACGCCGCTGCAACCTGTGGGAACGAGGCGCATCCCTCCACGGCGGCCAAAGTCATTGCCATCCTTTGTGGCAGGGCTCAAGCCAGCGGTGAAGGTTCGCATCAACGAGCTGCGCCACTCGCCTGGTGCCCCCGTGTGGGAGAGGAATTACCACGAGCACATTATCCGCAGCCCGCAAGAGCTCGACATCATTCGCGACTACATCCGCCACAATCCCTTACGCTGGGCCTGCGACCGCTATAATCCCACGCGAGGTGTTTTGGTTCTGGATGCCGACGGGCACCTGAGGAACTGGATGTAGGGGCTCACGGTTGTGCGCCCCCACCACTGGTGTGCTTGTGAACCTCGATCAAAAACTTCGCCAGCTCAAGAAGGCCGCCCAGCCTCGCGACCCCGATTGCGAGTTGGAGCAAACGCTCGAATATCTACGCCGCCTGGAGCAGCCCTCCGGCCCGCGCCCGCTTCCCGCGCAGCGGGCGGCCAAAGGCATCGAGGAGTACGTGGAAGGCGAGCTCGCGCGAAACGACTGGGGCGAGTACTTCCTCGCCCGGCAGGCTTTCCCTTTCGGGAGGCCGTACGGCAAGCTGCGCATCGGAGACATCTCCACGGCTGACTTGACCCCGCTGAATCTTCTGTTTCCCGATGCCGCCCTGCCCGCGCCCTCGCGGCTGGTGTTTTTGGATACGGAAACCACGGGCTTGGCGGGCGGCACGGGCACCTGCGCTTTCCTGATCGGGATCGGCACGGTAGAGGGAATGCAATTCGTTGTCAGGCAATTCTTTCTACGGGATTATCCGGAAGAGAAAGCTGTCTTGCGCGCCTTGGCCGAAGTGCTGGAGTCTTCCGACGGGCTGGTGACCTACAACGGCAAGACGTTCGACGTGCCACTGCTCGAAACGCGCTACGCGCTGGCGCGGCTGAAGTCGCCCTTCGCGCGCCTGCTGCACTTCGACGCCCTGCACCCGGCGCGGCGGCTCTGGAAACTGCGCCTAGAGAGTTGCAGGCTGACCGACCTCGAAAGCGCCGTGCTGGGGATCGGCCGCGAGGGCGACGTTCCCGGCTCGGAAATCCCCGGCATCTACTTTGACTATCTGCGCACAGGCGACGCGCGCGGCCTGCAACCGGTCTTCTACCACAACGCCCTGGATATCATGTCGCTCGCCGCGCTGACCGTGGAGCTGGCCCGCGCCATCGGCGACGCGGGCACGAGCACGCTCGCGTCTCCCGTCGACCTCTTCAGCCTCAGCCGCATCTTTGAAACCGCCGGCTCGAGGGAGCAGTCCGTTGCGACCTGCCAGCGCGCCCTCTCCGGCGGGTTGCCGGAACAGATCGAGGCCCGAGCGCTGCGGCAACTGGCCGCGCAGCACAAACGGCAGGGCAAACACGAATTGGCTGTGGAGATTTGGCTCGAACTCACGCAGCGGCCGTCCGCGCTGGCTCTCGAAGCCTTCGAGGAGTTGGCTATTCACTACGAGCACCATCGGCGTGATCCCAAGAGCGCGCTGGACTTTACACTCGCCGCCCTGGAGCGCCTGCGCGGTCACCCTTCGCCTCTGCCGCTCGCCGCGCGCTTCGCCCATCGCCTGGAGCGGCTGCAACGAAAATCCGCCCGCCTCCAAAGCGCCGTCAAACTTCCGATCACGTAGCCGCCATTTCTCTGCGGCTTCTTGGGTTCCAGTATGATTCCAGGTGCGCGGGCACAAGGCACTTCTACGGATAGGCCGTTACTCGTCAAAGTGCCCGGCGTGGCGATACCCGTGTCGATTACTAAACCCTTGGCGACAAGAACGAACCCGCTGGCGCGGGGGACGCTTCCGCGTGCGCCACGTTTTAAAACCTTCCATGTAACCGGGAGTAGTGTGAGGTCATAAGGAGGTCCTTATGACCCGACTACGTCGAATGATGCTGGAGGAACTCCAGCGTCGGAATTACTCAAAGAAAAC
>JAIQEZ010000081.1 GCA_020073545.1 Terriglobia bacterium
TCTGTGAGGGACATTGTTTCCTATTTCCTCCATGCGCTAGTATGCAGTATCATTCAGTTCTATGCAAGAGGCATCTGCCCGACTGCGGGAGTTTATGGCGAAACATGGGCTGAGTCAAGACCAGCTGGCTAGGCGGGCGCGTGTAAGTCAGTCCACAGTCTCTCGCGCCCTTCGGGGTGCCCCCAGTCGGCACAGCCAGGCCCGGCACCGTTTATTAAGTTGTGCGCGAATTGGTGAATCGGCTGTGGATAGTTCCACCAAAGGTGGTATAAGACGGGTGGTCAAGGCGTTTAATGAGATCTGGGACGGTTCGGACGCTCATGCAGATGCTGTCGTAAACATAATTGGGGCCTTGGCGGGCCTCCGACCCGTGGGAAGCACAGGGAGAAGGAAGGGGTCTTGAAGGACAACGCGAGTCGACTCAAGTGGCGCCTTAGACAAATCGGTCTGGGTGCCCCCGCTATTAACGCGGCCTGGCCCACGTGGTGGAGTGACGCCGCCGAGGCGTCCGCCTCCGCGCAAACAGAACTGCGGTTCTCACTGGCCCGCAAACTTGGCCTCGACCCACGCTCACTGCTGGAAGACGATGAGCAGCCGCGATTCATTTGGCGGGACGAGGCACGATTCAAGCACCTGTCCGGGGAGAGCGTGTTGGAGCTGTCCGCAATTGCATCGTTCGGAACAGCTCTAGCCAGGTATCTCGTCTCGGCCACGGCTGCTCCCACACCTGGCGCCGCTTGGACTTCCACCAGTTTGCGCCGTGCAATCCTCCGCAGGCAACCCTACGTTCGACTAGTCGACTTGCTTGCTGTGTGCTGGTCTTTTGGTATCCCAGCGGTCCACCTCCGGATATTCCCGTGCGAACGAAAGCGAATGGCCGCGATGGCAGTACGGGTCGGCGGTCGGAACGCGATCATGCTCGGGAAGGATGCAGTGTATCCACCGCATGTCGCCTTCTACCTTGCACATGAGCTTGGACACGTCGGGCTCGGGCACCTGTCACGCGGACTAGCCGTCGTGGACTTCGACAGTCCGCGTCTTTCCTCTCCTGACGACCCAGAGGAGGTTGCCGCAGATCGGTTTGCTCTGGAACTCCTGACGGGGCTTCACGAACCCAAGGTTCTTCCACAGTCAGGCTACAGCGCAGTAGAGCTTGCTCGCGTAGCGCTCGACGCGTCACATCACCTCAAAATTGAACCAGGGACGTTGGCCCTTTGTTTTGGTTATTCGACTGGACACTGGGCCAGCGCAAACGCGGCTCTCCGGAGAATCTATTCAAAGCGTCAGCCGGTCTGGGTTGGTATCAACAAACTCGCGCTGAATCAGCTTTCCCTCGACCTCATTCCCGATGACGCCAGAGCCTATCTCAGGAGTGTCCTGGGGGCGCCCCTCACCGTATGAACGCCGTATTCGACAACGACGTCCTTTTCAAGGGGGCTTGCTATGGCCTGCTCGACAGACTGGTCGGGACAATCTGCTTGAGCAATGAGGGCGGGGTACTTGGGTCTGCACGCTTTGTCGTGCCCCACAAGATCGAAAAGGCGGTGTTGAACCGGGACCGAGCCATGGCACTGGAAACCCTTCTCGAGTTTTTGAGCCAGACCATAATCCTGGAACCCGTAGAGGAGGAGCAGAGGATGGCGGCCGACTTTGAGCTTGCTGCTCAGAGAGTCGGGGCCAGTCTCGATGGGGGTGAGAGCCAGTTGTGTGCAATCGTTGTCCAGCGTCTTTTACCGCTGCTCGTGACAGGCGACAAGCGGGCAATTGCGGCGATCGAGACAATACTTGATGCTGATCCTAGACTGATGGCCATGTGCGGCAAGGTCAGATGCTTGGAACAGGTGTTTGCTGGTTCGATCGCACGGTACGGGACTGCTGCCCTTCGTGTTGCTGTTTGCGCTGAGCCCCAAATCGATAAAGCTCTCTCGATATGCTTTAGTTGTAGGAGCCAGTGTGTGGAAGAGGCTAGTATTCGAGACGGTTTGCAGAGTTATATAAACGATTTGCGCCAACGCGCCGGGCGAGTTCTCTGCGCCTGAACGGCTAGTCGCGATTACGAACGTACACGGCATATGGTGCCACCAGGTTGGCGAGGTAACCGATCCGAGCTGGTGGTTCCTCTGCCGCCGCGACGCCCGTCTGCTCGGTAATCTCCAGGCAAGCCTTGTCGACCCTGCCCCTGATGTACCTGGTTCCGCTCAGCCCCATACTGTTGCCTAAGGCCACCTTAGTCTTCGCCAAAGGGAGATCAAACCTTTCCTCCCGCAGATTCTTGATCACCAGTGCAAAGCGGGAACCGAGAACATTGATCGCCGGATGTACCCCTTCCCAGACAATGCCGTCCGCCGAGAACTCGTCCGCCCGAATTGGGTCGGCATGGTGCTTGGAGTCCATCGGTTCCATGCAAAGGTAAATCACGCCGCCACGCTGCTCATAGCTCCGTGCGAATGGCTGCACCATCCTCTCAGGGTGGCACGTGTTGCCGCCGTACCCCCAGAAACTGAAGCCCGCTTCTTCTATTTCCCTCGTCTTCCGCGCAATTATTTCATGGAGAGGCTCGTCAGCATGGTTGCCAATCTTCATATACAGCACGCCTTGACCTGGCTTAAGTGTGAAAGGCATTTTTCTACTCCCATAGCTCGAACGAATACTCATCGTCGTGAGCTTTGCCGTACTCGAGCCGTTTCCTCTCCCGAACATATTTGACTCGGGGGGGGTTGTCACGACCGTAAAAGTGCGCCAACCTATCAGGAGACGTGATGGCTACACTTGCTTCAAGTGCGCGTTCCACAGGTAAAGCTTTGATGATCACATTACACGATCGAAGGTTCGGTGCATCATCGAGATGGTACTGGTGCAGCTGAGGCATCATCTTTTGAACAAAAAACCCAGAGCGTACGACAAACTCCTGGACGTTTGCAAGGACGCGTTTTGTCCACTCCAACTCTTCATCATCCGCCATGACCACCATGCCCTCGCCTGTGTATCGCGTGGCCTCCATTCCGCGCTGAACGAAGACCTTAACGCTCTCACCGTCGTTGCTCGCGCCCCAGGGAGGATTGGTGTAAAAGCAGTCGAACCTTGTATCGCAGGTGAAAGGGTCCAGGCAGTTGTATAGCTCCGCGCGTAGCTGCCCCAGTTCCTCCTTGTCAGCGAAGCGCGTAACGGCGCCGCAAATTCTTTCATCGAAATCGAATACCACAATTTGAGAAGGGCCATAGTTGAGGATTCCCCGTTTGTGGAGATAGGCCGCGCAAACGCTGATGGCATCCCCATCGCCGATGAAGGCGAGCCGCTTTTCGTCTGCCCACCGAGCCACAAGTTCGCTCTGAAGGACCATGTCGCCGGCCTTCATATAAATTTGGTCAAAATTCCTTATCGGACGCGGGCGATTCTGCACCACATCTGAAATAGCGTTGATCGCGGCACGGAGGTCTATCTCTTTTTGGTCGCTCATAAGGAGTCAATTATACTCCAATAAACTTCAATAGCATTCGGATCGAGATAGGACCGATGGGAGCGAAGACCTGTTTCATCCGGCCTATACGAATAACCGTCCCTGATCTCCACGAGACACCGATGACAAGCACATTGTCGACATCGTTGTTGACTTTCCTCCGCGACAGCAGTATTTTGCTGCAGAATACTGGGTGCTGTCTTGCTGAATTGCTCCGGTTCGATTTCAATGTGGTCACTTTCGGGCCGCAGTTCAAGCGCGGTCCTCGGGGCGCTTCCCTCCCAATCTACTGTCAGACATTCGTGGCCCTTGGTTTACGGGTGGGCTTTTGCCTTTTATTCGTCTTTACTCTATGATTAATTCAGCTTGCTTAGAAATGGAGGTCAAAGCCACAATGGCAACCAAGAATCTGGTTGAGCGTAATGGTAATGATCGCCGCCGGGGCGATCTCGGGGATGAGGTCCTTAAGCTTTGGGGTGAGCTATCCAGTGAAAAGAAGGAGTTGCTTATCCCCCGACTGCTTTGTACAACGCGCCTGGGCTCGCGTATGAAGGAAGCAGGGTTGGCTTGGCGGCCAGCGTACATGGAGCGGGTAAGGTAAGCCCGCTCATTTTCTCTTTTCACAAAGGCTGTATCGAGGGAGGAGAATGTTCTACCAGGACCTGCATGCGTATATCCGTAACACTAGCGAAGAGTACGACGTGCTCGCCAAGATTACTCAACATCCTGGTCGACCGAAACCGCTCCGAGTCGTAGATCAAATCTACATGCTTCCCGGGAGCCAACTTAACCAAGCGAAGCTAGTCAGTGACTACCTTCGCGGACGTGAAGTTGTATTCGTTGGCGACGGGGACTGCATGTCGTTGGTCACGGGCATACTCGGGAAGGAGAAACTAGTCGACCCGCCCGCATATATGCGGGTTTTTGATTTTGACGAAAGGATTGTGAAGTTCGTTCGTGACGCCTCCCAGCAGTTCGGATTTAGTGATCTCATTGAAGCTCATTACTACAATGTCAGGAAGCCAGTGCCGAAAGCGTTCTTCAATCAGAGCGACGTTTTCTATACCAATCCTCCTTACGGCTCGAAGAACGGGGGACAGAGCGGAATCGTCTTCCTCGCTCGCTGCATGGAGTTCTGTAAATCAGCTGGGAGCTACGGTGTAGCTATTCTCCCGTTTCACCATCACAAGGCATGGTCAAGGGATGCCATGTACAATATTCAGCAGTTCTTGAATCAAAACGGGTATGTAGTCAGCGAGATGCTGCGCGGGATGCACCGTTATCACCTCGACGATGAACCAGAGTTGTTGTCCGGCACAGTAATAATGGATCGTGTAAAGGCGCTTCCCCCGCCCTATCGTAAGCACATCTTCAAAAAGGAAGAACTGAGGAAATTCTATGGGGATAGCCAGAAGGAGTTCCCTGATCGGATCGACGAAAACGGGATTGTTGTCGCGCAATAACTAGTAATTAGTTTTCCCTTCGTTGGATGGCGAGCGGCTGAAGAAGCTTCGTATCAGCAGCGTTCGTCATTGATAATTCATAACTGCCCGAAGAAAAGCCGCGGACCGGGAAGGCTGGGTCCGCGCTACACGGTCCCTCACCCTGCGGCGGAAGAGCGCTACACGGTCCCGCTGCCCCCTACAGTCATTCCCGCCCCGACGCAATCGGGGCAGGCCCTGCACCGTATGGTACAGGGCAGGCTCCAGCGGGAATCCCGGCCGCCGATAGCATTGACAAGTCCCAAGCGAAGTGACCCCTCACCCGGTCCCGCCCTGCGGGACCACCCTCTCCCCGAGGAGAGAGCTGAGATTTTTGATTCTTGCCCTCTCCCGAGGGGAGAGGGTGGCCCGCTGCCAGCGCTTTCACCAGCCGGAGCGGGCCGGGTGAGGGGTGGTGAACTGAAGTCTGCAACCGAATGGGGTTTCTCCCGTTTGTAGGTGTACCTCTATGAAAGCAACCCGGTGCAAGTCACCCCTTGTAATCTTCCCTGTCCCCGCATAGGATTCCCCTCGCACCAAGCCTCGCCCCGAAGGGCACGCCCTTCCGCGCGACGAGAGTCAGCTTCGCGACTCGTTTTCCCGGGTCCGCGTCGAGCAGGAGCGCCGCATGTTCATTCCGCAGGTTTATGCCGTTGCACTCGCCATGATGATCCTCACCATGATTTGCTGGGGGAGTTGGGTCAATACCCAGAAGCTTTGCAAGAACTGGCGGTTCGAGCTTTTCTACTGGGACTACATTTGGGGCATTTTGCTCTGCGCCGTGCTGACCGGCCTGACCCTGGGCCGCACCGATCCGACGAGCCCCGACAGTTTCTTCCGGAATCTCCTCGCGGCCGACGTCACGCACCTCACGTACGCCTTCCTCGGTGGAGTCATCTTCAATGTCGCCAACCTTATGATCGTGGGGGCGATTGCCATCGCGGGCATGGCGGTGGCATTTCCCATCGGCATCGGGTTGGCGCTGGTGATCGGGTCGGTGCTCAACTACATCATCACGCCGAAGGGAAACCCCCTGTTGCTCTTCGGCGGCGTTGCGCTGGTGTGCGTGGCGATCGTCCTGGACGCCTTGGCCTACCGCCAGCTCTCATCGGACGCGACGGTTTCGAAGAAGGGCATCGTCTTGAGTTTGGTGGGCGGCTTCTTTATGGGTCTGTTCTACCCCCTCGTCGCCAAGGGGATCAGTGGCGAGAACCATCTGGGGCCTTACGCCGTGGCGTTCGTGTTTGCCCTGGGGGCCGTGGCCGCCAACATCCCGGGCAACTACGTCCTGATGCGCCGCCCCGTATTGGGCCCTCCGGTCAGGTTTGCCGATTACCTTGCGGGCGCCGGCCGGTTGCACTTCTGGGGAATTGTGGGCGGCGTGTTCTGGGCCGTGGGGACGATTTCCAACTTCGTGGCGTCCTACGCGAAGATGGTGGGCCCGGCTGCATCCTATGCGCTGGGCCAGGGCTCCGCGATGGTAGGGACGATCTGGGGCGTCTTCGTGTGGAAGGAATTCGCCGGGGCGGGCCCAAGCACCAAGCGGCTCCTGGCCCTGATGTTCGTGTTCTTCCTCATCGGACTCTTTTGCGTGGCGCTGGCGCCGGTGGTGAAATAAGTAAAGAAGTGGAAAGCTGCAAGTCAGAAGCTGAACGCATCAAAGGTGTCAGCATGGGAAGAACATCAGCATGGTTCGCCACCATCCTTCTGTCCGCGTGCTTTGCCGGTGCAGCAGATTCTGCTGCGAAGACCCCGATCATCCTCGACACCGACATGGGCACAGATATCGACGATGCCTTTGCCCTGGCGCTCATCATCAACAGCCTCGAGCTCCAACTGCTGGGCGTGACCACGGTTTCCGGTGACACCGCGGCACGAGCGCGCCTCGCGGCCAAGCTCTTGTGGGAAGCGGGTGGGAATTGGCGGCAGGTGCCGGTGGTGGCCGGTGAGCCGGGGCCTTCGCAGCCCATCGATCAAGCCCGTTGGGCGGATGACTTCGCGGGCCCACAAATCCTCAAGGAAAGCGCGGTCGATTTTCTGCGCGGCCAGTTCCACCGCCGCCCCGGGGAGATCACCCTGGTCGCCATCGGCGAGCTTACCAACGTGGCGGCGTTGCTCAAAGCTGACCCAGCGGTGGCGAAAAAGATCAAGCGCATCGTTTTGATGGGCGGTTCCATCGCGCGCGGGTACGCGCCCGGCTCCAAGGCCGAACCGGAATGGAACATCAAGTCGAACCCCGCTGCCGCCCGCGCGGTCTTCTTATCCGGCATTCCCATTCTGATGGCGCCGCTCGATGTAACGGCCATGCTGCAACTCGATGCGGCGGCGCGGAACCGCATCTTCAATCACGGCACGCCGATCGCGAGCGCGCTGGCCGCCCTCTATCATCTCTGGAACCAGGAAACGCCGACTCTCTTCGACCCCATGGCGGTGGCCCTGCTCATCAAGCCCGACCTGTGCGAGACAGAACAGCTCGCCGTCGAGGTCGACGCAGATGGCTCCACGCTTGTCGTGAAGGGCAAGCCGGCCAACGCCACCGTGGGCATGCGCACCGATCCCGCCAAGTTTTTCGAGTTCTACCTGAGCCGCGTCGTGGGGAAATAGGGGATAGGGGACAGGGAACAGTTGTCAGTAGACAGTAGACAGTAAGAACATCTCCCAGGCGGGAAGAGGGCGGGTCACAGCACGGAAGAAAAGAAGTAACCCCGAAGGCGGCGCGCGGGTTTACTACGTCCCACCGGCAACGGACAACTGACAACGGACACTGCCAAGAGAATCTGATTTCCTTCTATGGTTGCGCGTACGGCTGCAACTTCACTTCAATCCGCTCGTGAATCCAATGCGAGTCCCACCATTCGGCGGGGTTCACGGGAATTCCATCCAGCAGGATCGTGAAGTGCACGTGGTCGCCGGCCGCGAGTCCGGTCTGGCCGCTGCGCCCGATCACCTGCCCGCGCCTCACCTGATCCCCCGCTTTCACCGCGAAGGAGCTCATGTGGCCGTACAGGCTCTGGAGTCCGCATCCGTGATCAATCACCACGGCGTTCCCGAAAATTCCAAGAAATCCTGCGAATACCACCTCTCCGTCGTTGGCGGCGGCGACCGGCATGTGCTCAACGCCCGCGAGGTCGAATCCCAGATGGGTTTGGTGGTCCACCGCCTGCCCGTTATACATGTAGGTGCGGTGATCGGCGAAGTTGGCTTCCGTCTTGGACGGTATTCTGATGAAAGGCTCGCTCCACCGGAAGGTTGGCGAGGTGTGTTTGGAAAACTCCACCAGCAGCCGGGCATCGATCTCGCGCAACTGCCCGTTCACTTCCAGGAAGTTTTTCAGTAGGCTCCCCTGGTCGCGCAGGTCCGGCGTCTGACTCATAATGGGTGGCACCACACGATTCATGAACTCGTGGGTGAGCGTGATGGTGTCGGAGTGAAAATTCTTGGGGAAGACCTGGTAGGTGAAGTTTGCGAGCGTTTCGTTGCCCGCGTCGTCGCGCGCCACAAGGCGCGCGGGCGTGGAAGCATCCACGTTGTAGGCATAGGCGAAGACGCACAGGCGCGTTTCCGGCAGCGATTGTTTCACGGGCCAACTGGGGAAGAAGAAGTCGCCGACCTCAACCCCGGACTCGATTGTTCCCGGCGAGACCTTGAAAAGCACCAGGTCGCAGCCGCCCTGATGGATGTGAAGCTGCGAGGTCAACACCTCCACCTGAGGTGGTGCGAGCCGCACGGGCAGCTCCAGCACAGCCTCGCCGCGCCCGCCGCGAAAGAAGCGCCCCCAGGAATCGCTGAGGGCCGTGATGCGCAGGGTGGCGCGGCCGTCTTTCAGCCCGGGAATCACCTCGTGACCCACGGGAACGGTCCAGATGGCGGTGCTCACCGGGCCGCGCGACCAGAATTTCCACCAGCGATGCGGGCGCGCGGAGAAGGCCATCGCAACTTGATGTACGACCTGACCCTCCTGAACAACCTCCACAGCCAGCGCCTTGACGTTGTGCTTCTCGTCCTGCGCTCCCACCACCAGTTCGGTCCTTTGGCTCAAGCCTTTGGGGAGCTTCTTGAAGATGATCGTAGGCCCCTCGCGGCTCGTCGCACTCCTGACCAACGCGACGAGAACCACTAAAAGGACGAGCACGAGAAAGGTCACGCCCCATCCGGCGCCGTTTCTCGACTTACCCTGAAGGTTCGACAATTGCTCTCTCCCACTTTCCTGAGATCAGGTACTTGCCAGAGTCTTCGGCGAGTCGCCGGCGACGACATTCCAGCGGAGTGGACTCAGGCTGCGGGCTTCAGGACTTGAATGCGGAGGCTGCGAAAGTCCACGCGGTTGGTGCGACTTTCCAGGCCGATGTAGCCTTCGTTCGGAACCCTGCTGAGAGGACGTTGCTCGGCGAAGACAAACGCCGGATCGTCAAAGTCGATTTTGTGAATCCGATTGCCATTCAAATAGATCGTCAGGTGACGACCGATGCACGAAATCTCGACTTGGTTCCACTCGCCGGCTTTCCGGCCAACGCTGTAAAGCGGAATCACTGCGCCGTAAACCGCTCCCGTGCTGTGCAGGTCAGTAGGTTGGCCGGCGTCGTCGAGGAGGCTGACTTTCAGGCCGGTGAACGCCGGGTTCCCCTGCTCCGCCGAGCGCAGCAAGATCCCGCTGGCGGCGCCTTGCGTGAGCCGGTATTCGAGCCGAAGGACGAAGTCGGCGTAGTGCCGATCGCTGCGCAGCCAGCCGCCCTTGCCTTCCGTCCAGACGATTCCGTCCTCCGCGTGCCAATCTTGTTGTCCCATCACGTGCCAGCCGGCCAGGTCTTGCCCGTCAAAGAGCGCGGCGAACCCCGGGTCGTCAATCTCCTCGGCCGTTGAGGCGAGCGCGCAAGCCAGCGACAAGATCAGGAACCACCCGAGTCTCCTCAACATCCCCGGCGACACTCCCAAGTGAGTGGCCCAACCCCCTGAGCCTGTGCTACAAGATACAGGAAACGAGCTTGAGTGCACAATTTGAATTGGAGCGGAGGGAACAATGTCCAAACTCACCGTGCGGCTGCTTCAACACACCCGGCGCCGCGAACTGGATGAATACCTCCGCCTCTACAGTCGTTGCTTCAACCCTGACGAGCGCGTCAGCCCGCGCGTGCTGCGCCGGGTCATAGTGCCCTCGCCTGCGCGCGTCAATTCCGTTCACCTGTTTGCAGCCTACCTCGACGGCCGTCTCGTGGGCGGCGCCTGCACGCTGGTCTTACCGGCGTTCCGCGCGGTGTTTGGGAGCTATATTTTCGTCGATCCCGCCCTCCGCGGGCGTGGCTTGGGCGCCGGGATCCTGCGCCAGGTTCTGCGCCAGGAGCGCCGTGGCCCCCACGGCTGGAACTGGCGCGTGTACGGCGAAGTTACGGCCTCTTCCGGCGACCGCTGGCACGCCCTTCTGGCCAGAGTCGGTTTTCGATTCTTCCCTGCGCTCTGGCCGCTCGGGTCCTATCGGAATCCGCACAGAGTCGTGGCAGGACGGCTCTGCTATTTTCCCTTGCGCAAAAATCCGCCGCCGCGATTCTCCCAACCCGCCTTGCTACTGTACATCCACGCGTTGTTTTATGGACCGGAAGCCACGCACCGTCATCTGGTTCCGAGGCTAAAGGACTTCGTGTCTTTGGAAGCACGGTAGCTTCAAACGGATGCCTGCCGAAAGCGGAAGGCCACACCTTCACGCTCGCCGAAAATCACCCGCCGATCAAGGCAGCTCTGGGTACGTTGATGGGATGCTGTAGGGCCGACCCCGCAGGGCGGAGCCGGCACGGGCCGACCTCCCGACGAGGTCAGAACAGCTTCCGGTCGGCGCCACGTCCCTCTTCAGCATCCGCCTAAACGGCGCGATGCGGAGTCTTGTTCCCCGCCGCCTCACGAGCTTTCCAGGTGTTCGCGACTTCACCGAGGACGACCAGAACGTCGCCGCTCGCCAAAGCGGTTTCGGCGCGAGGATTGTATCTCAGCTCGCCGTCCGGCTTACGAACCGCCAGCGCCAAGAGATCGAAGCGCCCATGCAGGTCCGTTTCCCGCAGCTTCTTCCCGATCCAGGGGGAGCCTTCGCCGACCGCAATTTCCTCCACGCGCATCGTTCGGGATTGATCCCTCATCATTACGTCCAGGAAGCTGACCACGGAAGGCCGGATCAGTTCCGAGGCCAGACGCAAGCCGCCGATCATGTTGGGAGAAACCGCAGCGTTGGCCCCGGCGCGCAGGAGCTTATCGACCATGCGGGCTTCCGCGCAGCGCGCCACGATGCGGAGCGAGGGATTCAGTTGCCGCGCCGTTACCGTCGCCAGCAGGTTATCCTTGTCTTCGGGTAGGACGGAAGCCAGGCCACGAGCCTTTTCAATGCGCGCCGTAGTCAGGATCTCCTCATCCGCGCCGTCCCCTTTCAGGACGGGGACCTCGCCGAGCTGGCTGATCCTTGCCAGGCGTTCCTCGTCGTGATCGATCACCACAAACACATTGCCGGTCTTCAGCAGCTCCCGGACCAAGTAGCTCCCGGTTTCACCCGCGCCACAGACGATGAAGTGGTCGTGCATATCCTGGACTTGTTTCAGCATCCTTCGTCTCCGAAAAATATCTTTGAGTTCGCCTTCCACGATGAAGGCCGTTGCGGCCGAGAAAGCGTAAAGCATGATGCCGATACCGAAGAGGACGACGAAAATGTTGAAAAGCCGCAGCTCGGGGCGAGCATGGGTATCCACCACTTCGCCGTAGCCCACGGTGGAAACGGTGATGACCGCCATGTAAAAGGCATCCAGCAGCGTGACCTCCGGCCCCCCGAGCCACCGGTAGCCCGCCACCGCCGTCAGCACGATCACGCAGAGCAGCAACAACGAAAGAATCAAACGGTTTCGCAGGTACACAGAATCCTCTTAGGGCTGGCCGGCGCTCCGGGCGCGCGGGCCTCAGGTCGGGCCGTATCTTAGCACAGGCGGGCCACCGGAAGGCCGATGTCTCAGGCAGAAAGGTGCCGGGTCATTCACCCAAATGCTTGCGGTGTTGCGCCAGGAGATAGTTGTCGGTCATCCCGGCGATGTAGTCGCACACGATGCGATGCACGGGCTCGTGCTGCGTTTGGGCGAAGTAGAAGGCGGGAAGGCTCCGCGGGCGTGCGAGGTAGTACGCGAAGAGCTCGCGGATGCAACCCAAGAGTTTCCTTCGCTCGGCGTTTACGTTCCGATGGGAGTACAGGCGCGCAAGAAGAAATCGCTTGAGCCCCTGACTCTCGCGCGCCAAGCGCGGCCCCAGCGCCACCAGGCGCGTGCGGTGGGCGCGCACCTGCTGGAGTGAGCGCACCTGCCTTTCTGCCAGCCGAGCGCGCGTGGCGTGGATCAGGTCGGTCACCAGGGTGTCGAGCAGTCGCTTGAGCGCTTCGTTGAACTTGAGCTTTTCCTTCGCCGCAGGATACTTTCGCTCCATGCTCCGGTAGAGCCGGTCGAAGAGCGGCACGCCCTCGCGAATCAAGGGCAAGGTCAGGAGCTTGGCTTCGTAGCCGTCGTCGAGGTCAGCGCAGTTGTAGGCAATCTCGTCAGCGACGTCGATAAGCTGCGCTTCCAGCGGCGGGCGTTCCCGCAGCCGGTATTCACTCAGCTCCGGATGGGCCGCCGGCGGGTAATCACGCGAGTGCTTGATGATGCCCTCGCGCACCTCGAACGTCAGGTTGAGGCCGGGAAACTCCGCATATTTCTGCTCGAAGCGCTCGACGATGCGCAGCGCGTGCAGATTGTGATCGAAGGCGTCGCGGTGCCGTCGCATCAGCCGGGCCAGTTCGGCCTCGCCCGCGTGGCCGAAGGGCGGATGACCCACGTCATGCACCAGCGCCAGCGTTTCCACCAGGTCCGTGTTCAGCCCCAGCGCCCGCGCCACGGTGCGGCTGATCTGCGCCACTTCCAGCGTGTGCGTCAGCCGGTTGCGGAAGTGGTCGGAGTAGCGGCGCGTGAAGACCTGCGTCTTGTTCTCCAGACGGCGGAAGGCGCGCGAGTGGATGATGCGGTCGCGATCGCGCTCGTAGTCGTTGCGGTAAGGGTGCGCCGGCTCAGCGTAGCGGCGGCCCTGCGAATCCTCCACCCGCATGGCGTAAGACGCCAGATGGCAACGATCCTCACGGCGCATGGTCCCTCGCAGGCAGTCTCCCCGAACGGCGACTATAGCATAGCAGGATGGAGAAACGGGCGAGCGTCGCAAGGTGAGGCGCCAAACCCTGGCCCCTGCCCGGCGCGTGAGCGCGCCAGAGAGCGGTTTTGGGCTCGCGTGGGGTCTGCTATAATATCGGGGCAAGACGCGATGGAGGAGACGACAGGCTCTCCAAACCTTGTCGCACTAGGCCAGCATCTGAAACAGTCGGAGGGGGGTCGAACCGTGGTGCGCGACACGCTCGTTTGCCTTTTGGCCGGAGGTGAAGGCGAGCGCCTTTACCCGCTGACGCGTGATCGGGCAAAGCCCGCCGTGCCCTTCGGCGGAATCTACCGGATTGTTGATGTCACCCTTTCCAACTGCATCAATTCCGGTCTGCGCCACATCTATGTGCTGACCCAGTACAAGGCGCTTTCGCTCAATCGACACATCCGCGAAGGCTGGAGCATTCTCGCGCACGAAATTGGCGAATTCGTGACCGTCCTTCCGCCCATGAAACGCGTGAGCGAGGATTGGTATCAGGGAACCGCGGACGCTATCTATCAGAACCTCTACTCAATCGGCAGCGAGCCGTGCAAATTCGTGCTGATCCTCGCCGGCGACCACGTTTACAAGATGAATTATCAGTTGATGCTCAAGCAGCACGTGGACTCGGGAGCGGGTGTGACCGTCGGCACCATCGAATTCGACCGCTCGGACGCCTCTCACTTCGGCGTGTGCGAGATTGATTCCACGGGACGCATCATGGGCTGGCAGGAGAAGCCCGCGGATCCCAAGCCCTCGCCGCACAATCCCCACAAATGCCACGTCTCGATGGGAATCTACTGCTTCAACCGCGAACTGCTGATCGAAACGTTGCTGTCCGACGCGGACGATCCCAACTCGCAGCATGACTTCGGGAAAAATGTGATCCCGCGGCTGATCGAGAAGGGCTGCGTGTACTCGTACAACTTCATTGACGAGAACAAGAAGGAAGCGCTGTACTGGCGGGACATTGGAACGATTGAGGCCTTTTACGAGGCCAACATGGACCTGGTCTCCGTCAGGCCGGTGTTCAATCTGTACGACTCCGTGTGGCCCATCCGCACCTACCAGCGCCAGTATCCCCCCGCCAAATTCGTCTTTGCGCAGGAAGGCCGCCGCATGGGAATCGCCCTGGACTCGATCGTCTCCATGGGTTCCATCATCTCCGGCGGGCGCGTCACTGGTTCCGTCGTTTCCCCGGATGTGCGCGTCAACAGCTACACGGAAGTGGAAAGCTCCATCCTTTTTTCCCACGTCGAGATCGGGCGCTATTCGCGTATCCGCCGCGCCATCATCGACCGTCACCTCCATATCCCCGAACACACCGAGATCGGATACAACCTGGAGGAAGACCGCAAGAAATATCACGTCACTGAGACCGGGATTGTCGTCGTAGTGCCCGAGCAGCGCATGTTCGAGGAGCCGGAGTAGAACTCCGAGCTGTCAGCGGGCAGCGATCAGCACTCAGCCTTTGCGTGCGGGGTTGGCTGAGCGCTGACTGCCGAGTGCTGATGGCTTCTCTACTGCACTTCCGGCACCCCCGGCAGGATGGCCCACACGGGATAGCGCGCCAGGGATTCCAGGTTGCGCAGCCAGGCGCGCGGGGAGAGCGTGCCGTCGAACGCGTCGTTATCGCCCGAAAAATCCAGAAGACGATCCAACAGCGAGCGACGCGGCGGCAATGACAGCAAGCTCACCTTTTCATCCGCAGGGATCTTGGCCAATTCGCGGGCGCGTGCGATGGCAGTGTGCAGCCCACCGAGCTCGTCCACCAGGCCGAGTTGCTTGGCGCGCTCGCCTGTCCACACACGTCCCTGCGCGATCCTGTCCACATCTTCTACCTTCATGTGGCGGCCCGCCGCCACACCCTGGAGGAAATCGGTGTAAATCGCGCGCATATCCCTCATCACCAATTCCCGCTGCGCCGGCTTGAATTTCTGGAAGGGATAATCGAGGGTGGAGTTCTCCGTGGTCGCGATGAAGTCCTTGCTCAAACCGAGTTTTTCATAAAGTCCCAGAATGTTGAATTTGCCGGTCAGCACTCCAATGGAGCCGGTGATGGTGCCGGGCTGGGCGACGATGCGGTTGGCCGACATGGCAATCCAGTAGCCGCCCGATGCCGCGACGTCCGACATGGAAACCACGACGGGCTTGGTTTGCTTGGTGAGCTCCAACTCGTGCCGGATCACTTCGGAAGCGAAAGCTGCGCCGCCGGGAGAATCCACGCGCAGGATCACCGCTTTCACCGCGTGGTCTTCGCGGGCGCGCCGGAACTGCTCGGCGATCGTGTCGGAGCCCATCATTTCGTCTCCGAGCGGAGAATCGCCGCTGCGGCCGGGCAGGATGGTGCCCGTCGCGTAAATCACCGCCACTCTCGTCCCGCTGTCAACACCCGTCTTGTTCAGGTAAGTATGCAGGTTGATGCGGCGATCATGGCCATGATTCTTCTGCTCGACGAATTTGCGAACCTCGTCCCAGTAAGCCACTCGATCCACCAGGTGCGTGGCCGGCGCGGCAGCGGAGTTGAACGGCCCCGCGGCGATAGTCTTCTCCACGTCTTCGGTTTTCAAGTCTCGCGACGCCGCCACACCCCGCAGGAACTCGTGATACCAGTCGTCCAACAGGGCCTGCGTCGCCTCGCGATGCGCCGCCGTGTATTTCTTCTCCGTGAAGGTGTTGCTGGCGTTTTTGTACTCGCCGATGTGGAAGAAGTCAGGGTAAATGCCGAGCTTGTCGAACGTGCCCCGCAGGAAGGTTGTCGAAGCCATCAGGCCCCGGACATAGAGCTCCGACGTGGGAAGCAGGAAGACGGTCTGGCAGGCCGAAGCCAAATAGTAAGAACGGTCCGTAGCGAACTCCAGATAGCCGACGCTGAATTTGCCGGAGTGGTTGAAGGCGTGAATCCGGTCGCGGATTTCCTGGATCTTGGCCATGTTCATGGTCGTTTCGCTGACGCGGACCTCGAGCCCGGTGATGTGCGGATCGGTTCGCGCTCGGTCGATGGCCTCAGTAATGTCCGTGACCGTGGTCGTCGGGCCGGCCAACAAATCCCGAAAAGAGTCCTGCGGCCCCTGTTCAGGAATCTCACCTTCGATTCGGAGGGAGAGCACCGTGTTCGGTTTCACGCGCCTGGCGAAATACATCCAGGCAATGGCAACCCCCTGCAACACCAGAATGACGGCGATGACGATCAAGATAATCTTGCCAGCTTTCTTCATGGTGTCCTCCCACCAAGGCGCGCGACCGCCGCAGTGCGAGCCGCGACTCTTCCCGTGCGACGCGGGCCTGCACCCCTTGGCGTGTCCACTACACCCTCCGAGACGCAAACCCCTCTGCCGGGTTCACAACATTATGAACACGTTTGCGTCATTTGCAAACCCCAACCTCCGGCGAAGGTGGAGAGCACAGAAAACCGCTCTCGCCCGACAGGACAGATTGCCACCCCGGTTGTTTGGCCGGTTATTTCCAAGCCTCGGTATGTTACAATTTCGCGTTTCAAATTCGCAGCGAGGATTTATTCATATGGCACACATCGATCTCATTCAAGGAAGAGAAATTCTGGATTCACGCGGCAATCCCACGGTGGAGGCGGAAGTCGTTCTGCGCGACGGCTCCTTCGGCCGCGCAGCGGTTCCTTCCGGCGCCTCCACGGGCGAGCACGAGGCGGTGGAATTGCGCGACGGCGACAAGCGCCGCTATTTAGGCAAGGGCGTGTTGCAAGCCGTGGACAACATCAACTCCGTCATTGCCCGCGAACTCGGCGGGCACGACGCCGGCAACCAGACGGAAATCGACGAGCGCATGATCGCGCTCGACGGCACTCCCAACAAGGGCAAACTGGGCGCAAACGCCATACTGGCCGTCTCCATGGCGGCCTGCCGGGCCTCGGCGCAGTCAGCGCGCGTGCCCCTCTATCGCTATCTGGGTGGACTACAGGCGCGCCTGCTGCCCGTGCCCATGATGAACGTTCTGAACGGCGGCGTTCATGCCGACAACACCGTGGACTTCCAGGAGTTCATGATCATGCCCGTGGGCGCGGAGAGCTTCGCGCAGGCGCTGCGCATGGCCGCGGAGACGTTCCACACGCTGAAGAAGGTTCTGAAGGACCGTGGCTATAACACCTCGGTGGGCGACGAGGGCGGCTTCGCGCCCAGCCTCAAATCAAACGACGAGGCCGTCGAAGTGCTGCTCGAAGCCATCGAGAAAGCGGGTTACTCACCCGGCCACGACATCGCAATCGCGCTCGATCCCGCTTCCAGCGAAATGTACCAGGATGGCCGCTACGTCTTCTTCAAGTCCGATAAGTCGAAGAAATCGTCCGAAGACATGGTGAAGCTCTACGCCAACTGGGTGCGCCAATATCCCATCATCAGCCTCGAAGACGGCCTCGCACAGGACGACTGGGAAGGTTGGGCGCTGCTCACCAAGGAGCTGGGCAGCAAGATTCAGCTCGTCGGCGACGACATCTTCGTGACCAACACGGAGCGCCTCGCACGGGGGATCGAGGAAGGCGTGGCCAATTCCATTCTCATCAAGCTGAACCAGATTGGCACGGTCACGGAAACCATTCGCGCCATCGAGATGGGACGCCGTTACGGCTACACCTCGGTCGTCTCGCACCGCTCGGGCGAGACTGAAGACGCCTTCATCGCGGACTTCACCGTCGGCCTCGGCACCGGCCAGATCAAGACCGGCTCCGCCAGCCGCAGCGACCGGATCGCCAAATACAACCAGTTGCTCCGCATCGAAGAGGAGCTGGGCAACGCTGCGGAGTTCCTCGGCCGCGCCGCCGTCAAGTGCGCGCAGTAACCTGAGAAATGCGACTTGGGTTTATATCCGAGTCAGGGAACCACGGCCGAGGCTCAAGAATCTACACTGATCAGCGCCTGCCGCTGGTCGTGGGTGGAATCGCCGCCGAAGGCTTTCCGCGCGACCCTCGTCGCGGCGCCGAGGGGGCAATTTGTGAGTGCGAAACCTGCTTCAAGTGTACCTGCGATCTGAACCGGTGCTGGGCCCAACTGGACCGGCCTCACGCCTTCCCCCGGATCGACCTCCTTCACCGACTCGCGCGCGCTTGGCTGCCCCGGCCAAGACCACAACCACACCCGTTATTGAGCCAGCAAGCAGGCGTTGCTATGATGTCGCCGAGCTGCCCCGCGACTTGCTTCGCTCCAGGACAGCCACCGCGCTCGTAAAGGCCGCGGCACCACGGTCAGGGGGAGTTACCATGGCAGCGGAGTGGACCCGAAGGAAGTTCTGTTTGGCGCTGGGTGCGTGCAGCGCCAGCGCAACGCTTGGCGAGGCGGAACGTGGGAAGGATTCCTTGCCGTTCAAATTGGGCGTCATCACGGATGAAATAACTCAGGACCTCGGTCAGGCGCTCGACTTTATTGCCACCTACTCGCTTGCTTACTGTGAATTGCGCGAGATCTGGGGCAAGAACATCATGAATCTCTCCCCGTCCGAGCTGGACCGCGCCCAACAACTCGTGGAGAAACACCGCCTGCAGGTGTCGGAGATCGCTTCGCCGCTGTTCAAGTACAATCTGCCGGAAATGCCCGCCCAGCCCTCCGAGAAACGCGACACGTTTAGGGCCAGCTTCACGGACCAGGACACGGAGGACCTGCTGAAAAGATCCTTCCAAATCGCGCGACTCTTGGGTACGCAGAAGGTTCGCGTCTTCAGCTACTGGCGGGTCGATGACCCCGAGAAAGCCTATCCCCACGTACGCGAGCGCTTGGCGAAAGCCGCGGCGGTGGCGGCGCAAAACCACATGACGCTGCTGCTCGAGAACGAGGCCGCGTGCAACATCGGCACGGGGAAAGAATTGGGGCGTATCATTCGCGATGTCAACTCGCCTGCGCTGCGCGCCATGTGGGATCCGGCAAACTCCGCGGTGCTGAATGAAGTTCCTTATCCCGATGGGTACAGCTGCGTCCGCGCCCTTTTCCTGCACATGCATGTGAAGGACGTTAAGAAAGATCCGGCCACCGGCAATACACGCTGGCTGCCGGTCGGCAGTGGCAGCGTGGACTTCCACGGGCAGTTCCAGGCTTTGCTCCGAGATGGATATCGCGGGACGATCTCACTCGAGACGCATTACCGCCGGCCGGACGGGAATGCGGTGGAGAGCACGCGCGAGTCGTTGGAAAGTTTGTTGAAGATTCTAAAGTCGGTCGCCTAGCCGTCTGCTGAAAAACTAGCCGGGGCTGCCATTCTGAGCGCATTGGCTGTCATCCTGATCCCGCCATACGGGAGAAGGATCTTTGTCATTTCGCTCAGGGTAACCTGCGCGAAGGATCTGCAGTTCGCATTTCGCCCCAAAGTAACTGCAGACCCTTTGGGAGACTACCCTGAGCCCGTTCGCTTCGCTCGGGGTAAACTCCGCGATTGGGCTTAGGATGACATGCCCGAATTGTCTTTCAGCAACCTGTTAGGCGTCCCCCGGCGCCCGGCTCGACAGGCTGATCAAGCAGGGGTAAAGACATGGCGGAAAAGAGATTCTTGTTTGTAGGTAGAATCAATACAGATAATCCCAGTATAATTAATACTGCGCTACAAAAGGTTATCCCTCGGGGGATCATCGAACAGACAGAAACCGATGAATTTCTCGTCAAGGCGGAGTTCACGGGAGAGAGTGCGCGGGAGCTTAATCGCTCCTTGCTATCGGGGTTGCGCAGAGTAGAGAAGAAAACCCGGCTTCGCGCGGAATGGACCTCCGGCAGGGTAACTGAAAGATTTTTTGATTACGTGCCAAAAAGTAAAACCGCGGCGAAATAAGGTTGGCAGCGCCCGCCTGCGCAAGTAGGGCAGGCGTTGACGCTCACATCAGAAGTCGGCCATCAAAACCGGCATTCTCGAGTCCTTGACGCCTCGCTGTCTTTCAACTCCCGCGCCTTCTTCCTGTTTGCCTGCCGCCGCGCGAAGGTCACAGCTTGCGCCGCCGGAAGCAAACCTCTACAATCCCCGCCACGGTGCTCAGCGAAACGCGTGTCCGCCAACTCCTGGAACCGTTCGGCTTGGATCTCCGCTCCTACCAGGTCAGTCAAGTCCTCGCCTATCTCGACCTGCTGCTGCGTTGGAATCAGAAGATCAACCTCACCGCCATCCGCGACCCGGAAGAGTGCCTGACGCGGCATTTCGCCGAAAGCCTTTTCCTCGCGAAGCACGCGGAGCTGCACGGCGCGCTGCTCGACATCGGCAGCGGCGCCGGCTTCCCCGGCTTGGCGCTGAAGATTGTCTTTCCCGCGCTCGCCGTCACTCTGCTCGAACCGGTCGCCAAGAAACGAGCGTTTCTGAAAGAAGCCGCGCGCACCTGTGGCTTCGACAAGGTGGAGGCGCGTCCGGAGCGGCTGGAGGAATGGGGTCGAACTATGCAACTGGCGTCGTTCGACTCCGCCACCTCGCGCGCGGTCGGCAAGCTCGAGCGACTCGTGCCCCTTGCCGCACAGTGCCTCAAGCCCGGCGGCCGCATCTTCTTGTGGCTGACGCGCGACCAGACCGCGGGACTCCGCAGCGTCGAATCCGCTTTCACCTGGGCCGCGCCGCTGCCGATTCCTTTGAGCCGCAACGGCGTGATCTTCCCCGGCCAGCGTAGCGGCGGCCTCGAGGCTGTCTCAAAACTCAACAAATCGTAGTTTTGACAACGCATAATCAATCATCTGCGCTTTGACACGGTAGACAATACTGAAGTGTGAGATAGCCTCCTTTGCGCCGCCATAGCGCCGTGACCGCACCACCTGTTCGACATGTCACCCCCCGCGCGCCGGCGCTCATCGACTCGCGGCGGCAACGGGCCAGACCTCACAAGCTCACCTCCTGCCCGGAGCTCCGCGCCGCGGGATGGGACTGCCTGCGGAAGGGCTGGTCCCCCGAGCAGTCGCCGGCAGGCCGGCGGCGAACCAGTCATCAGTCACGAGTCAATCTACCGGTTCATCTGTCACCGCTCGGCCCAGGAGGACTACTGGCCCGACTGCTGCCGCGCCACAAGTCGTGCCGAGGCCACTGGGGCTTGCGCGGAGGAAGATCCGCGCAGCAGCATGCCCATTGACCAGCGGCCCGCTCAGACCAACAACCGGTCCGTCCCCAGCCACTAGGAAGTCGATTTCAGGCTCCTCCGAAAATAGGGGCAGGCCGTGCTGGTGGCCCACGAGCGCACCTCCTGCCATCAGCGCCTCAGCCGCTAGCCCAACAAAGCGGCCCAGCCGGGGGCCGACCGCCTGCTCCACCTGCTCGAAAACCTGCCGCCTCGCTTGCGTCGAACCGTTACCTTCGACAACGGCACCGAGTTCGCTGAGCATTACCAACTCACCTGGCCTCTGGGCGTCAAAACCTTCTTCTGCGACGCGCACAGATTTGGCAGAAAGGCGGCATCGAAAACACCATCGGTCGCAGGCGCCGCCACTTACCTCGCAAAACCGACCTCGCCACCTCGCGGCCCCGGGATCTCCAGATCTGCGCCCAGCGCTGCAACGACACCTCCCTAAAGTGCCTGCGCTTCTTGACCCCTGATGAGTCCCCCCTCATGCTTGCGCCAGCGTTGCACTTCAAACGTGAGTCCATCCCCCGGCTTTCGCGGGCATGACCGAAGGGCCACGGCAGCGGCCCGACACCGCCACGCCCTGCTGCGGCGCCGGTCCGTGACCGGGGACCTCGCCGCTCCCCAGCAGGGCGGCCCGGCGTCCGGAGGCTGTGCCCGCATAAGGCCTTCAACTCATACGAGGGTCTGGGCCGCAGGGCGGGGCTGGCGCCGAGCGGCGCTACAGTGAGGGTCCGGTACGCCATCGGCGCGGGAATCGTTCTGAGCCGGGGGCCTTTGATTAAAGAAGACTCACGAATTGCCGATATCAGTTCCGATGCGGGGGAAGCTGGGGCCAGGCGTTCCACGTGAAACCCTCGCGGCCCCCGCCCCGGTAGCGCTGCCGTCCCGGCGGCTCGGCGTGCCGGCAAGATGCCGGCGCTACAAAGCGGGGCAGGCGCTTGGCCGAACCTCTCGCGGCCCCGCGGTGCCATGTTCCACGTGAAACACTGACCGAACCAGTCGCCCGGGCACCCGCGGACGCGTCTCGCCGAACCCCAGGCAAGGAGAATCTCATTGTGGCCTCGCGGGGCGATGTTCCATGTGAAATGTTCGCCCGACGTCCGCCTCCCCCGGCTGTCACCCCCGCGAGATTTGCCCTGCTTGCCGCAGGCAAGCGCGCAAACAGGGTGGAGTGCCTCCATTCCTGGATTCCCGCCCTTCGGCAAGCTCAGGGCAAGCTTTTTGCGCGCGAATGACCCAGGCGATGTGGCGATACCATGTTTCACGTGAAACCTTGACCGAGTGGCACGGCAACCAGGCCGGCGGATAGAGAAGGTCGCCCACGCTGGCCAGCCACGCAGGACGGTTGTCCGCCCCGCCGTGACCTCCCCCGTATCGGCAATCGGCGATTTCGTGCGGCAGATTGAACCTTCTCACCTGCACTCAGGATACTGTCCTGCCTGCGCCACTCCCATTCCGACGTGGATGCACTGTTTCACGTGAAACCTCGGCTGAGTAGCAGGGCAGCCGGCCCGGCAATTCGAGCCGACCCACAACCCCCCCCGCACGCGCCAGCCAAGCAGGACGATTGCCCCCCCGTGACACACTCCTCCGTATCGACAATCGGCATATACGTACTGGAGAACGGCGCCCACGCTGGCCAGCCACGCAGGACGATTGTCCCCGCCGTGACACACTCCCCCATACCGACAATCGGCAGTTGCGTGCTGGAAAATGAATTTTCCCCACCATTACCCAGGACGCTGGGCTTACCCGCGCCACTTGAAGCCCGATGTCGGCGAGATATTCCACACACAACCTTCGCCGACCCCGCGGCCTTCACGCCCGCAGAAGCGGGGGGTCCGGTTTGAAACGGCTGGATTCCCGCGGGAGCCTGCCCCAATTGCGTCGGGGCAGGAATGACTGAAGCGATGGAGTGGCGGCAAGAACCCCTCGCGGCCTCGCGGTGCTACCACCTGAAACATAGGCCCAGGCCGCGGTGGTAACTCATTTTGAAGCAAACGGGTCTCGATCCTCCTCGGGCTTGATCCCCGAAGGGGATCGATACAATAGCCGCGGGGCAACGCCCTCGGAAAACCTGGCCATCCCTGTACCGGTGACCCTAAAAGGTCACATGGGGTTCGCGGCGGGCCTGCCTGCGCGGGCAGGCGCTGGCCGCAACGAAAGGGGTATCCGGACTCTTCCAGGGTCGGCTCCTCGTTGACCATCTTCCCGGGGGCGTTGCCCCCGGCTATTGCCTTGTGCCCTCGCAGGGCACAAGAAGTGTCTCCCCATACTTGCCAGAGCTGACTGGGATCGTCACCCAAACGGCAAGCCGGGTCACTACCCAATCCTGTCCCGGCCTTGCGGAAATCTCCGGGCTCTGTTAGATTCACCCCAAATTCGGAGGGTCGGGAAAGAACTTGGGAAAAGTCATCGCCATTGCCAATCAGAAAGGCGGCGTGGGAAAGACCACCACGGCCATCAACTTAGGGGCAGCGCTGGCCAAGCGAGACATGTGGACCCTGGTGATCGACTGCGATCCCCAAGCGAACACTACGGGCGGTCTGGGATTCCCCAGAGATCCCGCCCGTCGCTCGATTTACCACGCCTTGATGCACGGTGTGCCGATGAAGGACTTGGTCCTGACCTGCAACCTCGAGGGGTTACATCTCGTCCCCTCGGAAAAGAACCTGGTGGGCGCCACCATCGAGTTGGTCGACCAACCGGAGCGCGAGCAGGTGTTGCGCAAGAAGCTGGACAACCTGCGCGGCCAGTTCAATTTCATTCTGCTCGACTGCCCCCCGGCGCTCGATCTGCTCACGCTCAACGCGTTGGTCGCCGCAGACTCCGTGATTGTTCCCGTGCAGTGCGAATACTTCGCGCTGGAAGGCGTCTCGGAGCTGCTTGACACGCTCATCCGCATTCGCCGCTCGCACAACCCCAAGCTCGCCGTCGAGGGCATTCTGCTCACCATGTATGACGAGCGCACCAATCTCTCGCACCAAGTGCAGGACGACCTGCGCGACTTCTTCGGCGACCAGGTTTTTTCCACGGTCATCCCGCGCAACGTGCGACTGGCGGAGGCGCCGAGTTTCGGTAAACCGATTTTTCTTTACGACCCGGAGTGCCGGGGCGCCTCCAGCTATCTCGAGCTGGCGCAGGAGGTCATCAGTCATGACCAGAAAGGCGTTAGGGCGCGGGCTTAACGCGCTGCTGCGCACGGTCGAGACGACCACCAGCGGACTGGAGCAGGTGGCTATCGACCAGATCGACCCGAACCCGTTCCAGCCTCGCCGCAGTTTCCCGGCAGACAAGCTGAAGGAGCTGGCGGATTCCATTCGCGCGAGCGGCGTCGTGCAGCCGGTGCTCCTGCGCCGCTCGAACGGACGCTATCAACTCATCGCCGGCGAGCGGCGCTGGCGAGCGGCGCGCCTGGCGGGGCTCGCGGCGATTCCGGCCGTGGTGCGCGACATGGGTGACCGCGACGCGCTGGAACTAGCCCTGACCGAAAACCTCCTGCGCGAAGACCTGAATCCCCTCGAGGCGGCGCACGGCTACGACACCCTGCAACAGAAACACGGACTGAGCCACGAGGAAATCGCCGCGCGCCTGGGACTGGACCGCTCGACGGTAACCAACACGCTGCGCCTGCTGCGTCTCGCGCCGGAAGTGCAGGAGATGATCACCCAGGGCGAAATTTCCTCCGGCCACGCCCGCGCGCTGCTGGGGCTGGATTCCCGTCCGGCGCAAGATAAACTGGCGCGCCTGATTGTGAAGCAGGGCCTTTCGGTGCGACAGGTCGAGAACCTGGTGGCGGTGCGCGGGCTGAGGCGAAGAAAAAAGCCCGCCGCGGCTGAGCCGCCCAAGCTCGACGCGAACCTGCGCGCGGCGGTGCTCGAGATGGAGCGCACACTCGGCACACGCGTCAGAATTCAAGGCAACGAGAAGCAGGGGAAAATCGAAATCAGCTATTTCTCCGCGGAGGACCTGAATCGCCTATACGAATGGATCGTAAGGCGGTAGAATAGCTGCAAGTAGGCGTCGAAACCGAGGCAGCGGCATCAAGACCTTTCACTTCACTTAGAGCCGCGTCGCACCAGTGACGCTGGCGGGAGGACGTGATGGCATTCGGTATGGGCAAACCCACAACGCGCCGGCGGGAGCTTGCCGACTTGCCCGACGACTGGGTCGGCTGGATCGAGCCGGGCCTGGAACTGGAAGGGAAGATGAAGGCCGCCGCCGGGCTCATCCGCCTGAACTCGCACTTCAAGGGCGAGATCATTTCGGAGGGCGTGGTGGTGATCCACGATCAGGGAGAAGTGGACGGTGATATCCAGGCGAAAGTGGTGAGCGTTACGGGCAAGGCGAAAGGGACGATTCACGCCACGGAACGCCTGGAAATCAAGGAGCACGGTATCGTGCTGGGCGACATCCACACGCCCTGCCTGCTGGTGGACCCCGGAGGGTTCTTCGACGGCCAGTGCCATAT
>JAIQEZ010000082.1 GCA_020073545.1 Terriglobia bacterium
CTGGCAGGGATTCATCAAAAATGCCTTCTTGTACGTCGTGGGGGTGCTGGCGATTCTGCAGCCAAACATCCCTCAGCACTGCAAATTTGTCAGGGGCCAATTCAACGTACGGAGTGACTTGGTCCATCAATTGTTGACCCGCGCGAGTCGTGGGGCTGAAGAATCCGCTTTTGAGATAGTTAAACCCGCACCAGCCGAAGACGAGGACGATCACGGGGACCGCGAACAGGAGCGTTTTCTTGATGCCGTCGCGTCTCAAGATATTGGCAGGGGGCCAAATAGGAACCATGAAACAGTAGTAAACTGGAATCAAACACAGCATCAATGGACGATTCAAACCAGCCAAAGCCAGAATCGAACCGACCCCCAGCGGGTACCACATCTTGCTCTCCGAAGTCCCTTCAGCTCTCGTGATTAACCAGAGGGAGGCCACGAGGAGGAAGCTCGCCAGTGTCTCCGTCGCGAGATATGACTCAAATAGAAGGACATCCCGAATAAGACTGCAAGCAAGACCGACGAGGAGTGCGCAGGGGCCGTGGCGCGTGCGGCGGAGGGCCATGTCGAAGATCATTAAGCTCGCCGCCAGCCCAAGGATACATTGCACAACCCATACAACCCAATAATTGAGGCCGCACATGGCAAGCAACAGTGGGTAGAGCGGAGTCCGATCACCTAAGGCACGGAAATCGAGGTGGAGAATGTGTCGAGCCGCGTCTACGTACGAGGGGTCTACCAGCGATGGCCTCAAACGTGTCATCAACAGCAACCTCACCAGAACACCGACCGCAAGCAGCACCAAACTCCGCGTGATATATCCGTTGCGTTTCTTAGGCACTGCAGGCCCTCCTTCCTAGGTGGCCCACCGGCAAAGATCGCCAGGCCCATAACGGGAAAGACTCCCTGGGTTTGCGTGAAGAAGGAAACCAAGCCACGTCGTGCTCCTGCCCCAAGAAGGCGCGCCGGAGTCCTATTCCCGATGACCACCCGAACGGCGCCCAGTTGAGCGAGGGCGCTATACCAATGGTGAGTATCATCAAGCATGGAGACAAATGCGTAGGTGAGGAAAAGCACAGCAGGGAGAAAGGCAGCTCCCCCGCTGAGTACCTTTTGCAGATGGCAAAGATCAGCCGGGTCAAGCCGAGCCCAAGGAGAATAAGCGAGACTTGAGGAACGCCGGCACGAGGGCCGAACAACTTGAAGAAACCGAGGTTAGCCAAGGCAACTCCAGGGGTGGCGAATTCGAAAAAGTCCCTGTAGATCATCTCCCCATCCACCATGCGTGTCGCGTTGAGCAGAACGAGGTTCTCGTCGCCACCCGCGAGAATCGGAGTGAACGGCAGGCAAAAGAGGCGCAGATAGAGAAAAACGAAAGGACCGAGTAATAACAGTGGCAGAGACCAGCCTTCCATTCTCCGCCGAAGCAGCCCCATGTTCTCGACAATAGCTCTACGAAACAACGGCATATGTGGCGAAGGTGCCTCAGTGTCGCAATCCTTCTATCGATTTATTTTGCGGTAGTCCCACCGTTCCGTTCAAGGATTTGCACTGAATTTTCGGGAGCCTCGGCCACGTGATAATGGGTGCGCAGATAGTCCCGCAGGGGCCCCAGGTGATCATCCAGTCGGATCCCTCCAAGGTCGAGATCCGTGCACCAAAGAACTGGAGTCACACGATGTCGCTCAAGACTCTCTATGAGGTTGCGAACTTGGTCTGGCCGCATGTAATCAGTGCCTGAAAGGAATGATACCACTGCGGGGGACCTGAGTCCGAGCAAGAAGTATGCCTGCCCGGAACAGTCGAAGAAGGGCTCAGAGGGATGTGTGTGGGACGCCAGCCACCTGTATCGTTGGTAGTCTCCGGGTTCAAAGAAGGCCGCGCGACCTGTGGGAGCATTAAGGTAAGCTCGCCACCTCGTCTGCTGGTGCAAGGCAAAACCCACCATCGCGACAACTGTGCCCAGCCAAAGCATCTGCCGGGCAAGAACCTGAAGCTTTCCGTGAGAACCCAAGAACCAGGCGAAAATGATCAGGCCCGGGGGTGAGACAACGCACAATCGCCAATAGACGGGCGCCGGCGCCACCCCAACGAAAAGAAAAAACCCCATCAAGTTCACCAGCATCAGCCGGTCCCAGGGCTGCTCTGGCCTTTTCTGGAACTCGCGCCAACAGCGAGCAAAGAAAATCAGGTAAACGAGAGGCAACAGAGCGTGAATGAAAACCCACCCCGGCTCGGGGCCGTGGCGCCAGTGAGCCACAGTCGGCACGGATGCCATATATACTCGGAGACTGTTTAACTGGGACTCTGCAGGGTAGTATTTGACCCCAAAAACCACGATGCTCCACAGGAAACGCTTCAAACCAACTGCCCAGACGAAGTACAAATTCAGTACTGCGGTGACAGCGGTGAAAACGCCGGCCAAGACCGCTTCAGATCTCAAAAGGGACCCGCCGCCTGGCGGCTTCTTCCGGTGTTCCCACCAAAGAAACAAGGCCAAGCCCACGACTGCAAGGACTCCCCGGGGCTGCGTGAAGAAAGAGGCCAGGGCGCAAAGCGCTCCCGCCCCTGCCACCCGTGTCGGGTTTCTCTCTTCGATGAGCAAGGCAGTGGCCGCTGTCACCGCGAGTATGCTGAACCAATGGTGAGAACCATCCAGAACTGGATGAAATGCCAGAATTAGGAACAACAAGCCCGGGAGGTACGCTGCCAGCCCACTGAGAACCTTTCGGGAGATGAAGACACAGAGCCACGTGAGGCTCAGCCCCAACACCACCAGCGTGGCATTGGGGATCCAAGCGCGGACGCCGAACAATTTGAAAAGAGCAAGATAGACCAATTCCGTGCCGGGCGGGGTAAACTGGAAGAAGTCACGGTAAATCATCTGCCCGTCAAACATTCTCATCGCGTTGTGCAGGTACAACGACTGGTCGTGGTCAGTGCCGGCGATCGGCGTGGCCGGCAGAACGAATAGCTCGAGATAGAGGAAAGCCGCGGCGAAAACCAGGAAACAGTAGTGGAACCAACGTGGAGGCTGACCTTGGCTTGCTACCATACACACACTCTACCTTCAAAGGTTGCGCAGTGCTGGGTGTTCAAAGGGCCTGATCCCTTCACAGGCACCGCGTTCCCTCATAAGCAATTCGCGAGCCAGATCCTCAATGACCCAACCGCTCCAGGCACTTCTGTTGTGCTGGACGGGTGGCTCTTCGCGGAGGGCGGGGAAGCTGGGCGGACAGCCGCCACTACAGAAGCCATACTGGCAACGCTCGCACCTCCTCCAAGCGGACCTGCCGGCAACTTGTGGCGAAGGTTTTCAGGAATCAACGGCCCCAATCAACAACTGCGTGCGCCGCATGTTTGAGGTGTGAACGCAGGCGGACCCGCATCTCTTGGAAGGGGCTGTAGCCCCATCTCAGGCGGCATTCCAGGTCCACCAGAGTATCGCCCGTCTGAACCATGGTGCGCTGCAGGAGGTGGGGGTCAGTCATCAGGTGGTTTATACCCGGGGTTTTCTCGTCTGCGAGGAAAGTCAGATCGAATGCTCCCCGAACGCAGTCGTGCACGGCTTGGCTGTAAAACCCGTAAGGATGCGCGAACGACGCCACCCGCGATCCCAGAAGATCCGCCAGGTCGTCCCTGCTCCCCATGACTTCTTCTGCCAGCTCTTTGGCGGAGAGAGTCGTCAAATCCGCATGCGTCCGGCTGTGCGCGCCGAACTCGCTTCCCTGGGTGGCCCAATAGCGGATCTGCTCGCGGGTCAAAAGGTGGTGGGTACCGGAACTCCGAGCCTCATCCCAGGCGTTCGTTCCCCCCACTTGGCCTGTTACGATGAAAACCCCCGCGCCGAACCCGTAGCGTCGGAGCACGGGCAAGGCATACTCGGCCAAATCAGCGTAACCATCATCGAAGGTCAGCAGGACAGGCTTGTCAGGAAGGCCCTTCCCCTCGCGGCGCCAGCGGACCCAATCCGACGGACGGATGCCGGAATAGCCCCGAAGAGCGAGCCAGCGCACTTGGCGCTCGAACCGCCCGGGAGAAACGGTCAGCCAAGGAATGGTACCTGGCCGCAGGGGGCCAACGTGGTGATATAGCAACACCGGAAGGCGCATGCCAAATTCACTTTGGAAGGCTTTCCATGAGCCTGTTTCCTTGAGGGCGGCGCGGAACTCCGCAATACGACGCCCAATCCCTAGCAAACGAAGGCCAACCTTTCGCATGGAAGGGAATCGGCACAGCTTCTCGCACACCCAAATAGGCAGCGTAAGAAGATGGACAGGCGACACAGGGAACTGAAGGACAATCCGCCGGGGAAGCCGCTTCCACCACACCGTCCTCCCCAACCCCGCCAGTAGCTCCGAACGCGGGCGGTAGTCGGGGTGCTTCCGGCAGAGCAATACCTCGCTCCTGCCGAATGCTTCCCCGTCGTTAAACAGGAAGCATCGCGAGGTTTTCACAGAAAGCTCATAGGCCACTGCGCCGGGGAGGTACTGAAATCGGACCCCCATCTTCCACAATCGCAGGCCCAATTCGAAATCATCCTTCGCCGGCAGGTCCTCGTCGAGACCACCGCAAGCGAGAAGCGTCGAACGAGGCAGCGAACTATTACTGATCAGATACGTCTCGTCCGGCCACTTCAGTCCACCTTGTAGATCGAGGCGGCAATTATATCTCTGGTACCAGGATTCGTTGGCATACGTGAGAATCGAGGCAGGAGTCCCGGGGGCGAGAAAGATCGAGCCGTGCACCACGACAGGATCTGGGCCCGTGTGCGCCTCGACATGCCGTCTGAAGACGTCAGAGCTGCAGATGATATCGTCATCAATGAAGATAACCAGATCGCTCCGCGCCGTGCGGATCCCGGTATTCCGGGCGGCGCTGAGGCCGCGATTCGGTTGTTCGATGATGCGTAACGCACAGGGTGGGCGAAGCTCGCGGAGTGCCGCACCCGTGCCGTCGGTCGACCCGTCGACAATTACAATCACTTCGTATTCGTCCGCCGGTAAGTCTTGGTTGAAGATGGCGGGCAGAGTTCGTGAAACCAAGACGTCTCGGCGGTTGTAAGTTGACATCACCACTGAGAGCTTCAAAGGGGCAGTCATGCCAGCTCCGTGGGATGAAAGATCAACTTGCAGCCCATAAACGATTCTCTTGCCTGCGTCAAGAACAACCCTCCTGACTTTATTGGAAAGCGCGATCGAATGATCCACGCATCCGGGAATGCCGCGGCCCTCCGCGGGATGCCGGTCCTAATCGACCGGCGCAGACTATAACCGTCATTGACAGATGTTACCACCCTCTGGCCTCCCGTCGTTGCTGCCTTCCGAGGCGGCGGAGGTGGAAGCCAGAACAGGTTTTGCGCGGGGACGGCAACACAGTTTCGGGGGTGAGCAGTTCCACAAAGTGCCGGCAAACCATCCCCCCCAGCTTGTGCGTGCCGCCGAGCGGCCGATAGCCAGTTGCGGGATTCCAGAAAGACTCCGGGGGCATGCTCTCCATAGGATCACCGCCTGTCGCGACCGAAGACAAAGCGCGCCGCATGTTTGAGGCGAGAACGCAAGCGGAGCCGGGCGCGAAGGTTCAAGAGGGGGTTGTAGCCCCACCGTGCGCGGCACTCCAGATCCAGCAACGAATCGTTCGACTGAACCATGGTCCGCAGCAGAAGGTAAGGGTCAGTCAGTAGGTGATTCAATCCCTCCCTCTTGTCGTCGGCGATGAAGGCCAGATCGAAAGCTCCCCGAACGCACTCCCCCACGGCTTGGTTGTAAAACCCGTAAGGATACGCGAACGACGCCACCCGCGATCCCAGAAGAGCCGCCAGGTCGTCCCTACTCCCCATGACTTCTTCTGCCAGCTCTTTGGCGGAGAGAGTCGTCAAATCCGCATGCGTCCGGCTGTGCGCGCCGAACTCGATCCCCTGGGTAGCCCAATAGCGGATCTGCTCGCGGGTCAAGAGCCGGTGGGGGGCGGAACCCCGCGCCTCATCCCAGGCGTTCGTCCCTCCCACTTGGCCTGTTACGATGAAAACCCCCGCGCCGAACCCGTGGCGTCGGAGCACGGGCAAGGCATACTCGGCCAAATCAGCGTAACCGTCATCGAAGGTCAGCAGGACAGGCTTGTCAGGAAGGCCCTTCCCCTCGCGACACCACCGGACCCAATCCGACGGACGGATGCCGGTGTAGCCCCGACGAGCGAGCCAGCGCACCTGGCTCTCGAACCGCTGGGGGGAAACGGTCAGTCCAAGAACTGTACCCGGCCGCAGGGGACCAACATGGTGATAGAGCAGCACCGGCAACCGCATTCCAAATTCACTTTGCAGGGCTCTCCACGAACCTGCTTCTTTTGCCGCGCTGCGAACCTCCACGATGCCGCGCCCCATACCCAGAAGGCGATGGCCAGCCCTCTGCAGGGATGGGAACCGACACAGCTTGTCGCAGGCCCAAATGGGCGCCGTGAGTAGCCCGACAGGTGACACCGGCAGGCGCACATAAATCCGTTGCCGCAGACGCTTCCACCTTCCCATCTTCCCCCATCCCGCCAGTTCCGAATGCGGACGGTATTCGGGGTGCTTCCGGCAAAGCAACACCTCGGTCCGGCCGTATATTTCCCCGTCCTTGTGCAGGGAGTGTCCGGAGGGCTTCACAAAAAGCTCACACGCCATGGCGCTTGGCAGGTAGCGAAACCGCACGCCCATCTTCCACAGCCGCAGGCCTAGTTCGTAATCCTCCTTCGCCGGCATGTGCTCGTCGAAACCGCCGCAGGCGACGAGCGTGGCTCGCGGCAGCGAACTATTGCTGATCAAATAAACGTCCTCCGGCCACTTCAGCCCATTTTGCGAGTCGAGACGGCCATAGTACTCCTGGTACCAGGTTTCGTTGGCATACCCGAGAATTGAGGCCGGAGTTCCTGGCGCGAGAGAGATCGATCCATGCACCACCGCGGGTCCCGAGTCGGCGTGCGCCTCGAGGTGTCGTCTGAAGAGGTCCGGGCTGCAAATGATATCGTCATCAAGAAAGAGAACCAGCTCCCCGCGCGCCGCGGTAATCCCGGTATTCCGGGCAGCGCTGGGGCCGCGGTTCGGCTGCTCGAAGATGCGCAACTCACAGGGTGGACGAAGCTCGCGGAGCGCCTCAGTGGTGCCGTCGGTCGATCCGTCGACAACGACGATCACTTCGTATTCATCGGCCGGGAAGTCTTGGTCGAAAATCGCCGGCAGAGTTCGTGAAATCAGAACGTCCCGGCGGTTGTGCGTCGGCACCACGACGGACAGCTTCAAGGAGGCGGTCATGCTGGCCCCAGAAGATGAAGGACGGACTTACGACCCATAATTGATTCTCCTGCCTGCGTCATGACGGGCGAGCCTTGTTTGCTGTCCCCGGTGTTTTCCTATGGGGTGGGCCGTCCCCGCCCCCAGGGGGCACGGCAAGCCGTGCCCCTACAGTGGGCATAGCAAGTCAGAGTGTTTTCTGGAGGAGAACATCGTAAGAAACATAGTCCTTCCCCAGGTAGAATTCTGCGGTCTTGACCTCTTTCAGCGCCGGGTGCTCTGCAAAGAAAGTGTTAATTCTTTTCCCGCTCCGGAGGAAGTACCGGCCCCACCAGGCGTCCTCATACATCTCCGCGACCTTCATGGTACCCACCAGCAAATACCCTCCGGGGCGGAGTCCCTCCGCCAGCTTGGCACGGGCTCTGTGGACATAGATAGGGTTCCGGATGTACTCCAGCGCATGGATCATGACAATGAGATCGTAGGTATCAGGGATGGGATCGACACGCAGGTCCCACGCTTCAAAGCGAACGTGCTCAACGCCGCCGAGTCGCTGGCGGGCTCTGGCCAGGGCGACTGCTGATATGTCCACTGCCAGCAAGGACTCGCACCGCGGCGCGAGCATTTCGGTAAACATCCCTTCCGCACAACCCACTTCCAGCGCCTTCCCAAAGCGAGCCTCCCCGCGAACGGCGTCCAGCATCTCCACTTCGGCGCGTATCCGACTCCCTTGATATGAAACCGTAGCGTAATCCCAAGGATCCTCGCGGCGTTCGAATTCGTGGTTCAGCTCAGTCCGACCGCGCGCTGGGCTATCCATCACGGCCTCTCCGATCGCGAGCAGGAGATAGTATCCGCTGCGGAGAAACCCTATGCGAGCCAGCGAACGGCGCAACCGCCTGTAGGCGGAGCCCAACACGGTGATAGGTACTGCTAACATCTTCTGCACAAACATTAACTCTTCCTCGCGAGCCCCACCAAAAAAGAGGCCGATCAAGTATCCCAGCCCGCCTCCCAGAGCTGCGGCTATGACGCCCGCCCATCCTGGGCTCGACAAGGAGCCGATACTCAGAGTCATCGCCAGGCACAGTGCAACTGGGAGGAACAATCCGCCAAAGGCTTTACGCATCAGGTCGCGCTTACGAACCCCGCAGGTGCGTGGAGCGATGCATAAGAACACAACTGCCCCGAGGGCCATCGGCAGCGCCAGTCCCCAAGCAGCCCCCACAATGCCGGTCCGGGGCAGGAGCACCAGCGTAAGCCCCAAACTCGTCACTACGACGGAAGTTGGGATGAGGAAGATGGTTCGCATCGCTCCCAGCGCCCAGAGTACCTGAATGGAAGCTGCGGCGACTGCCTCCGCGAACACGGCCGCGGTGATCAGCCGCAGTATGAGGACTGAACCCGACGGGACGTTGCCAATCCACGCCTGCAGGAGTCTTGGGGCAAGGATCCATAATATCAGACAGACCGGAAGCGCCCAGACGACAATCCAACGCGTCCCGACTTCAAGGATTTCACGAATCGATGCTCTATTCCCGCGGTGCGCGTGCTCGCTCACTGCGGGAAAAAACACGGCCGAGGCCCGCATGTACAAGGCAGTGATCATTTGCGGGATTCGTCTTCCAATGTGGTACGGCACGACCGACGAAGATCCCAGAACAAACCCGATGAGGATGGGAGGCGCTTGCCACAGAAAACTGCGAGCGGCTTCCGCAAACTGACTGAGCAGGCCGAAGGGAATACTGGGACGTATCGTGCCCCACTCGATGCGGCCCAGGCGCAGACGGAACAGGGGTTCGACCCGGGAGACAGCTTCATACGAAGCGTAAGCTGCTCCTGCCGACACCAGGGCGTGCCAGGCTGCCACGTAAACCAAACCCTTACCAGCTACGATGAGGCCCACGATCCCGCCAGACTCCAGCACGACCGCTGCGGTAGAAATCACGTTCAAGATATCGAACCGGCGCAGCCCGAACAGTATTTCTCCCTCGAAACCACCCACGCGCTCGCAGAAGTGGCCCAGTCCGACAAAGCCAATTAGGGCAGGAATCAGCCGTATGTTGGAGGACGTCAGGTGCACCGAACTGCCGGAAGAGATTCCAAGTACCCAGATGATTGCCGCGCCCACAAGCCCCATAGCCACATGGGCATTTCCAGCGGCCATAACGAATCGGGCTGCCTGGCGCCGAGCGTCACTGTCCCGACAGCCAGCGACTTGTAGCGTTACACTAAGCCCCAATCCGAAGTCAATGGCTCCCACAATACCGGGAAGGGAGAGGGCGATGATCCACAACCCGTACGTTTCTCCCCCCAAGCCTCGGAGCATTATCGGCACCAGAACTATCCCGAGCGCTCCTGAGACGATGGGGTTCAGGTTATTGACGATCCCGTCGAGCATCAGGCGGACGCGCTCCGGCGCGTTGAGCGCCTGTCCCGCGTCCGATTTGTGGGATTCAGTCCCTGAGTGGTTCAAGAGCTGCTCCGTGATAGACATTGCGCACAGGTCGATCTGGCGCACAGGCCTTCAGGGTCTCGAGGCTCTGGTCCGTCCGGTGGGTGGTTGGCTGGTTTCGTGAAGGCATAGTGAATGTGAGCCGAGAGATACCTGTTGAAGAGCCTGTTCGTGGACAATCTGGGGCCTATCATCTCCAGAAACTTCAAGCTGACATTTTCGGTCTGTCGGATCACGAACTCAAGTGAAGCGTCGAGTAGATATCGTCCATCCTCCAAAATGTACGCTCGTGGCTTGAATGCCTTCAGGCTGTATGGCAATTTCCAAAGCAGTCGGTGTCGGTCAGCCGGCGGAAAATAGCGCAGAGACTTTGTAAGGGAGTCCCGCGCGGAGGCTCGCGCTTCACCCCACGGCACCCGCTCGACTTTCATCTGTAAAACCTTGAGGCCAGAGGCCGACCTGTAGCCCAGTGCAGGGAGAAGCGGTCGAAAAGGTGGATCGAGTACAGGCTCATTACTTGGGTTTTACCCAGGCGCAGTTGCGTTTTCAGCGAGTTAGTGTTGTCGCTCTCCACGATCGTAATCACGCGTTTCCGCCCTCGCGTGCCAGCCTCGGCCAAAGCGACAGACTCGAATCTGGTGTAGAGTCCCCTACCGCGGTACTGGGGAAACACGAAGGCATCATAGGTCGTGGCCTCATCGTCGGCGAGCACGAGGAAAAGGCGGCCCTCACACACCCAAAGATCCTTAAAAGAAAGCCAAACATAACCCATGACCGTGCTCTCATCATGGCAAACGACAGCCACATCTCCCCTTTCAAAGCGCTCGGGCAAGAAGAGACGATCGAATGTCTCGTCGACGATGGAATTAGCCGCGTCGGGCAAGGTGAGGTGATCGAGTGGCCCTTCATAGACGGAAATCATCGCGTCGCGCGAACCAACGGCTGGGCACTCGAATACTCTGAGGCAGGTCCACCGTAACACGCCCTCATTCTAACCTAGTTGGTCGTCGGCCTTTGGCGATTTTCGTTGCCTGCGTTGTTCTTATAGGGTTCCCGGTTCCGTTATTCGCCGGCGCGGAACAGCCGGTACACCGCCCCCCAGGCGAGATGTGCCCGCCTAATCCCACGCGTGCTCCAAATTTGCAGCCGGAACGTCTCATGGAAGTCGGCACTCCACGCCATCTTATAAGGCTCATCACCAGTCAGAAAATCGTACTCCCGGTATCCGTGTGAGAAGCCGTAATCGAGAACCGTGAGGAACAGCATCGTGCCGGGGGAGAGCCGCGAAAAAGAATGATCATACGCTCCTTGGTAATACCAAAGTTTCTTGCCGCAACGAAAACCCATTAGCGACGCGACCGGACGGTCACCATGTTCCATAAGCGCTACATAAACCCAGCCGCGACGGCCAAGAGTGTCAAACAAGGAATGGAACACCTCCGGATATCTGGCAAGGAAGGGAGCCATCAATTTCCCTTCGACGCGTTTCTTCTCAAGAACGATCAGTTTCTCCAGCAGTCCAGGCTCGTCCTGGGGATTCTCAATGATACGGACCCGCAGTCCTTCCGCGCCCATCCGTTCCAGTCGGTGCTGCTTGTTGCGGAGCGTCCGCATACCCATCCCCAGGCGGTGCCCGGCCCGCGAAAGCCTGCTCACCACCCCTGACCAGCTCGCGTCAATCGGCAAATAGGGGCAGCGGTCCTCGGGCAGGATGCGATAGGTCAAGCTCGTGTGCGAAAGGGCGCTCTGGATCAGCGCTTTGAAATTCCCTGTCTCGCGCAAGGATTTCAAATCGACCAGGTCCCACTGGTCCTTAGTCTGTACGAGGAAATTCACAATCGCTTCGATCTGACCTGCCGGATCGTCTCCTACTACCAAGTCGCTGTAATCCGCCGGACTCGCGAGGGATTCCAGCCTTCGCACAAGGAAGCCAAAGCGAGAGGTTGCGCGGTAGATCAAAGGCGCGATTCCCGCGACCACGCCATCCTTCTTCAGGACCAGAACTTCGAGTCGCCGCTGGCCGCGGCGGTGTTCCCGGGCGCGGCGCTGGTTCCAAGCCCGGAACCAGTCAAACGTCATGAAGACGTTCGGCAGCTCAGCCGTCTCGCTCAGCCGGTTCCAATCTTCTTGGAGGCTAGAAAGAGCCTCTTCGCTTCTGATGGGCTCGATGGAATAAGGCTGACTCGCGCTGGTCGGGGAAGGCGTGGGGATTGGACCGGGCTCGAGATTGCAGGGTGGCTTCCCGGGTGACATGCAACGCACAACTCTATCAGGCCTGTTGTCGGCGCGCAACCGCAGCGCGCCTTGAGAGTCGAAAGGGGAAGTGGGGAGGGATAATCCGCGGAAGGCGAAGCGGCGTGAGGAGAAGTTCGCGACCTCCGGGGCGGCTCCGGGCATGGTGGTTGTCCTCTGTAGGGGCGCGGTCCGCCTCCCGCAAGGCGGAAAGTTGGGGACGCGGGCGCTGCAGCAAAGGCTGCCGCTGTACTATGTGATTCTCAATAGTTGCCTTCCTCTTGATAATCGGGTTCGGTATTGATAGCCCAAAGGTCGTGGCTGGCTCCGCAGATGTTGCGAGCGGCACATAACGCAGTCATCATCGAATGGTCCTGGTTGTTGTACTTGTGCATGCCATTGCGGCCAACGAGCTGCAAATTACGTAGGTTGCTCTCGACGTATTCGCGTAGCCGTTTCACCTGCTCGGCCCAGCCCGCGTCATACATGGGGTAGGCTTTCTGAATGCGGACCACCGTGCCGTCTCGTATCTCTTGCACCCGCACGAGGCCAAGCTCCACAATCTCCCGCCGGGCGAGTTCCAGCAATCCTTCATCAGTGCTGGACCATAGGTCGTCGTTCTCAAAAACGAAGTACTCCATTCCCAGACACGTCTTGTTGGAGTCGGGCACCATTGCGGGAGACCAGTTCTTGAAGTTCTGAATGCGGCCGACCTTGACCCGCGGTTCGTGCACGTAGATCCAATTGTCCGGGACGACGTCCCTCCGGTCGATAATGAGGCTGACGATCAGAAAATCCCGGTACCGCAGGCTGTTGGCATTCCGGAGGATTGCCTCAGGCGGTTGTGGTTCGAGGGCGTTGATCAAATCCCGGATGGGCATCGAACTGATGAAATCTGTGCCCTCAAAACTCTCATCGCCGTGCTGACCACTGGTTACGACATGCGTAACTCTGCCTCCGCGGTGGCAGATACGGGTCACCGTCCGCTTCGTCAGTACGGGGTATTCCGCGTGGGTCAATCGTTCGGCGAGCGTCTCCCACATCTGTCCCGGGCCACGCTCAGGGTAATGAAACCGGTCGATGAGGGTCTTTGTTTTTGGCTGCTTGCTTGGAAGGAACAAATTGTGGATGGCGGTGGCCAGGGAAAGCCCCCGAATACGCTGGGCAGCCCACTCGGCACGAATGGAAGTGCAGGGCACCCCCCAGACTTTTTCCGTGTAGGTCTTGAAAAAGATCTCGTAGAGGCGCTTGCCAAAACGGTTGCAGATCCACTCCTCCAGGTTGTCTTCCTTGGAAGCCGGAAACAACCACCAGCGCAGATAGCTGGCCAGGACTCGAGCGCTTTCGATCATGCCCAGGCCGAGTAGCGCGTTTCGTGCGACCAGGGGATAAAGGAAGAACTTCTTGCGGTAATAGATACGTGATAGACGCGGACGGACTAAGAACTTTTCACCGAGGATGTCATGCCATATCTGGTTTACTTCCTCCCACTTGGTGTAGAAGCGGTGGCCGCCGATATCAAACAGATATCCCTTGTAGTTAACAGTACGGGCAAGGCCTCCCACTTGTTTATCGGCTTCGAGCACCACTGCCCGAACTCCCTGTTTGGAAAGCTCCAGAGCGGCGGTAAGACCTGCCGGACCGGCGCCGATGATTACGGCAAATCTCTCCCTTGGGGGGACATTTCTTATCACTGCCAATCTCTCTCCGAGTTGGTTGTCGCTACTCGGCGATAAACGACTGCCCAGCCTACTCCGATAGCCTTCCCAGACCTTGGCGGTGTTTCTTCCCGAAATCCGCCCCCTTAGCCTATGGTGGACTTTCCCCTGTTGGCTCAATCAGTGCCGGAGCAGGTGAAACACGGACGCACATTCAACGCCCTTGGTGCGCTCAGCAGGCTGGTGAGCTGCGCCCGTATCGTTTTCGGCGTCACCAGCCACTGGAACTGGTCCCGGAAGAATAACCCCCTCAAGGAATCCACACAAAATGCCTGACGCTACCATATGGGAGACGCGGTTGCGTCTCCTGCCGAGTCTAACATATACTCGCGCGCGGATGATGACAGGAAGATATGTTCAGCCGCCCGCAGCCCGGTTCCCGGGGGAATTTGCCCCCTCCTAACGGAGTGCTAATTGCCCAGGAGTTTGCTCAAGACGTTTGAAGGATGTCGCACAGATTCCGTTGAGCGAGAGAAGCATCGCCATTTCGTCTCATCAACGACTTGCGGGATTCTTTTTTGTCCGCTGGGGCGGACTCCCCGGAACGGCGGCGCCCACGAGCCTTCCCGCAGACTGGTGGGCCCCACTCGAGTCGAAGTTTGGCTTGCCTTGGTCTATCGCGGCTTGGTCTGGGCGGATGAGACCCTCGCCTGGACCGTTCCTGCATCTCCCGGCTCCTTAGTCCTGATCTCTAGGTCGGCTCCCAGAGAGGTGGGCCTCAGTTGCGCCGGATGGGTAGGTGCAATGCTGCCAGGGTAGTGGCTTATTCGCTCCGCCGCCCGGATCCATGAGGCCGCCAAAGCCAAGTGTTTACGAGGGTTTGTACGGCCTGGGGCGAGATTAGAAGACATTATGGGCTCAGTCAATACATTAGCAGGAGGCCTGCTCGGCCTGCTCGCCGCGGGCGGTATCGGTTTCGGAGTCACGCGTCTACTGGGACCCATTCCCAGTCGCTGGCGTCTCCCAACATCACTGGTGAGCGGACTGGCCATCATTGATCTTTGCGTGATGCTGGTTCTGTTTCTTGGAGGTGGCGGGGCAGGGGTGCGGCGGGTTGGGGTGGCGGCAACAGTGATCGGCTGCTGTGTATTGTTCGGGCTTCGGAAGTACCTGTCCTTTGTCCCCTCGCTCAAGGCAGCGCGCCGCGCTGACCGCTGGTTCGTCGCTGTGATCGTGGGTGCGGTCGCCATCAACCTTGTCATTGCCGTCGCACCGTCCACGAAAATCGACGAACTGCATTACCACATGCTAATACCCAAACGAGTTATGGAGGATCACGGGCTTTATCTCTACCGTCAGCCTTATGAAGCGGCGATCTTCCCGCAGAACGCTTTTCAGCTGGGGCTCACTGCCGCCCACGCTGTCGGATTCCCGGAGGCCGGGAATGTGGTCAGTTGGGGCTTGGGTGCGGCGTTGGTTCTTCTCGTCGCAGGAGTAACCGCGGACTTGACAGGAAGTACGACGGCCGGATGGATGACGGGGGCGATCTCGGCCGTGGGTCTTTATCCTTCCGTGTGGCACGTCACGAGCGGGCCGCACGCGCTGGGAGATCTTGCCACCGTTACTGCAAGTCTTCTCGCCCTCCTTCCTGACCGCCAGGCTGGGGAGATGAAGCCGACGACGCGGCTGACACTGGTTTGCCTCGCCGCTTACACTGCCGCTTCGACCAAGATCTCGCTGCTGCCTCTTGCTGCGACGATTACCTTGATCGGCACCCACCGCGCAGCAGCTCAGTTGGGTTGGAAGAAGGCCACGGCGATTGCCCTCGGCGTGTGGGGCGTTTTCTACGGTCCGATCCTGCTGTGGGCCACACTCCGATGTGGATCACCTTTTGGCCTCGCGACCGCAACAATGTTCCACTCACACTATTTCGGGCCGGATACGATCGCGCAAATGATAGAGTCAAAAGCAGGAAATCAAACGGGCTGGTTACCGCTCCTCACCTGGCTGGTGCCGTCTGTTTCGGTCGGAGTCGTTGCCGCTTTTGGTATTATTGTTTTTGCGGCTTTGAAGCGCGAGCCGCTTTTCAGGATCCTTTTCGCTCTTGTCTGTGGACAGGCAATTCTCATTGCCTGGTTGTTGCCGCACGCGTTCCGATTCCTAGGTGGACTGCAGTATGCCGTGCTCATCCTAGGCGCCTGGGTTTTCTGGCCTTCGCGGCCGGGAACACGTCTCATGGCTCGGTGGTGGATGATCCTGCTTGGGTTGTGCTTTCCGTGGCTGGCGGTGCAGGTTTACTACGCAAGGCCGTTCATCAAGGTTGTCTCGGGGATGGAAAGCCGCGATTCTTTCCTGCACCAGTATGCCGCCTTCACAGAGGATTTTCGAGCCCTTGACCGGATTCTGCCTGCAAATGCTGTGCTTTACATGGTGAATTCACGGCTCCCTTCCTACTACGCTCCTCGCCCAGTGATCTTCACATTGGAAGACCTTAGAGAGCGGGGGCCTTTGTATCGATTCGCGGTGGGAGGTGATTCCCCTGCGGAGCGAAATTCGCTAACATGCACAGAGACGGTCTACGAGAACCGAAATGCCGTTTCGGTTGTTTACCGCACGCCCGGACGGCCTCCGGTGCACGAACCGCTGAAAGTCGAGCATTGTAAGGTAGTCCAAGTCTTGCAGCCCGATAGCTGAAGTTTCTTCATGGGATCCCTCACATTGCTCCCAGAACTCTGATCGGCCTGCATTGGAGTCAACAAAGATGTTTCAACATCCGGGCTTGGTATCGGATTCCAAAGTCCCGGTCCAAAATGAAGCGGTTCTCGCTGACACCGACAATCCTCAGAACCAGCTATCTCCTCTCACCGCGTTCACGAGCTATGTCCTGTGCTGTGTGACCTTTATTGTGGTGATCTCGAGAGTTCGCAACTTCTGGGAAATGAGCCGCAGCTACGGTGATAACGCTGCTTATCTCACCATTGCCCAAGCTACCTTGGAAGGGCGGGTCGCCGGGCCCGATCTTCAGGCTGTCCGGCAGTTCTACCGCGGGACTGGGTATTGCCTTGCCCTCGTGTCAAAACTGACGTCTCTACCGGTGGCACGGTGTCTACCCCTCCTGGCTTTGGCCTGCGGCGCGCTTGCCTTGTATCTCTGCGGTCGACTGTGGGGGTGGCGGGTAGCAGCCCTTTTTTCGTTTATTGACATTGCCTATACGCAACGGTTGTGCCTGGGCGGGTGTGAGGCGTTCTTTGTAGTTTTCCTTTTTGCTGCGCTGTGGTTGTGGAGGCAAAAGCACACAGCGAGCGCGATAACCTGTGCGGTGCTCGCTACGACTACGCGTCCGACAGGAGTCTTTCTCCTCCTCCCGCTCGCTGCCGTTCTCATCTGGCACCGCAGATGGCGGGATGTGATGAAATCTGCCGTTGTTGTTGCCATTCTGGGAGTACTCTACCTCGCGCCAATCATCCTTGCAGCGAAGGATCCGTGGGCCCCGGTCAACGGCTATTCTGACGACTTCTACAGCTCTTCGCCCGTCTCAGTGCCATTTTACCCTCTCTGGCGCGGAGCACTGGCAACTGGGATACCATGGACGAACCATTTAAAGATTGGTTTCTACATCCTGCTCACACTTTTCGGCGTCGTGACACTCTGGAAGCGCCGGCGCAAAGCATTTGCCGATCCTGCTGGACAGGTTGAATCAGCTTTCTTCCTCCTTTTCGGGGGATTCTGCGTGAGCTTCAACGCCTGGGGTGCGTATCCTGATTACCCGCGCTACTCCTCACCGATCATCCCGCAAAGTGTCCTGGAACTGCGGTCACGACTCCTCAATGCGTGGAGCATCTTGCCGATGAGTGTGGTCGCCGGATTGCTGAGCGCAGCGAGCGCTTTGAACGTGCGCGCCGTGCTTCACATGCTTGTGCACTAACTGAACCCAAAGAGGATGTCCCGACGTGGATAGATAAACGGAGATCGCAATCCACATTACGATGGGGATGCCGAGCGGAGATTTGATAGTTTGCTGAAACACGTGGAGCGGCGACTTAACATCGCGATTCCTTCGGACTGAAACTAATGGTCTTGGGGCATTGCAGAATCGCTGCTGGTGCGACAGGCGTGGGTTTTCAGTAAACTGGTCTGAGGAGCACATGGCAGCGGACCGGCCACCCAAAATCTCAGTCGTGATACCCGTCTTCAATGAGATGGCCACCATCGAGGAGATCCTTCTCCGTGTGCAAGCGGTGGAACTCGAAAAGGAAATTGTCATCGTTGACGACGGTTCGACCGATGGGACTCGCGGATTCTTGGCCGATCTTGCCAGGTGCGCCCGGGCCGCTCCCGCCCGTATGACCCTGCGCCAGAGCGGAGCCGTCCTGCGTGCAGACAACATTTGCGTATTGTTCCAGGACAAGAACCAAGGGAAGGGTGCGGCACTGCGACGCGGATTTCAGAAGGTCCGGGGTGAGATCGTGATCATTCAGGATGCCGACCTCGAATACGACCCGGCCGATTACCATAGACTTATTGCGCCCATTGAGGCCGGAAGGGCTGACGTGGTCTATGGTTCGCGCTTTCTCGGGGGTCCCCACCGTGTCTTATTTTTCTGGCACTATGTTGGCAACAAGCTTTTGACCACGATTTCTGGCATGGTAACGAACTTAAATCTTTCTGACGTCTGGACGTGTTACAAAGCCTTCCGGCGGGAGATTCTCCTGGGCCTTGACCTGCGCGAGAACCGCTTTGGGTTTGAGCAGGAGATTACTATCAAGATCGCGCAAGCTGGTTGGCGAGTCTACGAGATACCGGTTGCTTACCACGGACGTACATATGCGGAGGGGAAGAAGATTACGTGGAGGGATGGGGTCCGGGCAATCTGGTGCATCCTCCGGTACAGCTTCCTGGCGGCTTCCTCGAAAGCACCCCAAGCCAAGCCTGTTGTTCAGCCGACGAATCGAGGTAACGAAGGAAAATCTGCGCAATGAGCAAGGAATCCCACTCCCTCTCTGACGGGTGCAGGGAAGCCGGCTGCTGCGCTTACGGGCCCTGAAGGCCCTCATTCATATGAGACTGCCCAGCTACCAAAGGGTTCTGTTGATTATCTTTGTGGTGACCTTGCCTCTCGTAAACCCCTGGGTGCGAGGCGATGGGGTGGGCTACTACGCTTACGTCAGAGCGCTACTAGTCGAGCATCATCTGAGCTTTGAGATTGATTGGCGCCGGGCCAATCCGAGTTTCTTCATGGACAACGCAGATGCGGAAGGTCACATCAGCCCGAGTTCCTACACGCCCACAGGGCGCGTGAATAATCGCTTCGCGGTGGGCCCGTCCCTGCTCTGGGCGCCCTTCCTGATTCCCGTCCACGGGGTAATGCTGACGCTGCAACGCGTCGGTTTCAGCGTTAGGGCAGATGGCTTCTCCGGGCCTTATGTCGTGACGATGGCGCTGGCGACCGCGCTGTACGGGTTCGTCGGGCTCTGGATCTCCTTCCGGCTGGCCAGTCTGTACGCCCCGGAACGGTGGACCTTCCTCGCAACGCTCGGCGTGTGGTTTGCCAGTTCCCTCCCTGTCTACATGTATTTCGATCCTGCCTACTCGCACGCGCACTCGGTGTTTGCGGTCGCGTTCTTTCTCTGGTACTGGCACCGGACTCGTCCCCAGCGAACCATGGCTCAATGGGCGATTCTCGGCTTGCTCTCGGGTTTGATGCTCGACATCTACTACCTGAACATCTCCATCCTGCTGGTGCCGTTCCTCGAATCTCTCCGACGCTACTGGCTGGCGTGGCGAGCCCCTGGGCATGACTGGGAAGCATTACGCAAGCTCTTCCTCGCCAACGCCCTTTACTCTTGCGTAACGATTCTCGCGTTCCTGCCGACATTGATCACGCGGCAGATCATTTACGGTAACCCTTTGGAATTAGGATATGGGGGAGTTAGGCTTTCATACTCGATCCATCCGGATCTCTGGCAGCCGCTTTTTTCGTCTGACCACGGACTGCTGACTTGGACGCCCATTGTTATTCCGGCGGTGGTGGGTTTGGTGCTGTTGCGCCGGTACGACCGGGAGCTGGCCACTTATTGCCTCGCCACGGTTGCGGCCTTGTATTACGTCGTTGCGTGTCATCCTGCGTGTCAGGCCTTATGGCGGCACGGCGGGTCCTCCTTTGGAAACCGATACTTTCTTCCCCTCACGCCCTTTTTCGTTCTGGGTCTCGCCGTTACCCTCCAGGAAGCCGCGCGCGGGCTCAAGCATGCGCGGACGGCGTATGTGACTAGCGCGCTGGTGATCGGCGGACTGATCCTCTGGAACCTGGCTTTCATCTTCCAGTGGGGAACGGGCCTTGTTCCTCACCGGGGGCCGATTTCCTGGAAACGAATGGCCTACAACCAAGTCGAAGTAGTCCCCGGAAAGCTTGGCGGTGAATTGAAATCCTACTTCATCCACCGCAGCGAGATGATGCAACGCATCGAGCGTGAGGATGTTCAGCAACTGCGCCGCGAGCGAGGTCAAGTAGGCGATTGAGCGAAGCGGGGTGGGTGTTCTCTGCCACTCTCCAAAGCGCCGCCTGGGAAGGATTAGCTTACCAGGCGTTAAGTTCACTTGCGGCGAACCCTAGGCGGGCGGAAACCAGGCCCATTTTGGTTGTGAGAATCGACGGCGTATGGCCCGCTCAGGAACCTGAGATCACTTTGTTGCGTTCCTTTCTGCATATGAAATGCAGTGAGAGACTGTGCCTGCGGCCTCGGGTGGGAGACTTCCTGATATCGAAGAAAGGCCCGGCGGATACAGCCAGAATGCGCTAAACTGCTTTGCACGCCACCATGGACCGATTGGGCCTGGGAGGCGTGGACACACGCATGCGAATCGTCGTTACCGGCGGGGCTGGATTCATTGGCAGTCACCTTTGCGAGAGGTTACTCAGCTTGGGGCACACGGTGGACTGCCTTGATAATCTATCTACCGGGAGCTTCAACAATGTCGCGGCCCTGGGAAAAAACCCTCACTTCCACTTTCGACTCCATGATGTCACGGAGCCGATTGACGTGGACGGCGCGGTGGATGCCGTTGTCCATCTGGCTTCACCGGCTAGCCCGTGCGATTTTGCACGAATGTCCCTGGAAACGCTTAGCGCTGGATCAGTGGGGACCCGGAATGCCCTTGAGTTGGCCAAGGACAACCGGGCACGCTTCTTGTTCTCAAGTTCTTCCGAGGTCTACGGCGATCCGAACATGCATCCTCAAAATGAGGACTATTGGGGTAATGTCAACCCGGTGGGCCCACGTTCACCGTACGATGAAGCCAAACGGTTTTCGGAAGCCTTGGCGGCAGCCTACCGACGGCGGTTTGGCCTGGATGCTCGCATCGGGCGTGTTTTCAATACGTATGGCCCTCGCATGCGTCCTTCCGACGGCCGAGCGATTCCGACCTTCATAGGGCAGGCACTCCGAAACGAAGACCTCACCATATTCGGCACTGGGGACCAAACGAGGAGCTTCTGCTACATCAGCGATATGGTCGAAGCCTTGGCGCGTTTCCTCCTGGCGGATGCCGAAGCTGCCAATGGTCGGGGGTACCCACAAGCTTCAGGGTTGGACGGGCCAATCAACTTAGGGAATCCGCACGAAACCTCGATCAAGGACCTCGCCCGAATGGTAATTACCCTCACAGGTAGCAAGAGCCGGCTAGCCTGGAAACCCTTGCCGGTCGACGACCCCAAACTCCGTTGTCCTGACATCACACGGGCGAACCAACTGTTGGGCTGGCATCCCCAAGTCACCTTGGCGGAGGGACTCAAAGCAACCATCGGCTATTTCCGGGGTGAGGGTTGAATTGTGCTGGCGACGTGCTCTGCCGCCGCGCAATAGCTTGTAGGTGTCTAGGCGTCAGTGGTAATCTACCTTTGACTACCGAAGAAGCGGGAGTAATTCAGCGGTAGAATGCCAGCTTCCCAAGCTGGACGTCGCGGGTTCGATTCCCGTCTCCCGCTCCATCTACTCAACAACTTGGGAAGACCTGTCCAGGCGTGTACTCCAATGTACCCCATTCAGGCGACGCTCAGGGCTGGTTTATGGCTGTCCACCGCTTCCTTGCGGAGGCCTAGCGCGGTCTGGCTGTAGACGGTCAAGGTCACGTCCGCCGCGTGCCCGAACTGGTCGGCCACGACCTTTGGATCGACCTTCAGTTCGCGCATTAGGGATGCGTGCGCCGCGTCACCTGGAAATTCACCCATTCGAGGCCAGCCTCCTTCAGCCTGGGTGCAATCCAACGCCTCCAGCAATTGTCCTTCGAGAGCGGAGTCTTGAGGGTCTCCGAAGGGAATACCCACGACTCCGGGCCGGGATCGCCGGAGAGCGACTTCCATCTGGCGATCGCAGACTGTAGACCCTGCGACAGAGCCACGCTCCGTCTGGACTGATTCGTTTTCGGAGTGTCAATCTTTCCCCGGTACAACTGCTGTTCGATCTCAACATGATCGTATTGATGTGCCGCCACTTGAGAGCGAAAACCTCTCCGGGCCGCATACCTGCTATTGTGGCAAGCATACAGACCGCGAGTTCTCTTGGTTCAAGGACCGAAAAAAGCAGCCTCACTTCTTGCCAGGTCATGACGCGTCCTGCCGGGCTCGGTTCGGAGTGAAGAGAAGTGCGGCAGGACTTTTTCGCAGGTAATCTTCGGCGACGGCCAGCTAGAAGATTTGCTTTAGGTCCCAACACAAGTGATCGACTGTGCTGAACGATAAAGTGAGCGCAAGGGCCAAAACGAGCCCCCAAGCCATCCAAGAGTGGCCCCGGTGATTTGGATTTGAACCAATACGGCAGCGGGCGTATGATTTTGCCGAGACGTGAAGTTGAAATCGAAAATTCCGGATTGACCGCCGGCCGGTGGTTCTCCGCTGACCAAGATTGTCCGGAATATGGTCGACCTTTTTTGTGGAACTATGCATCGAGGCAAGGCGTTTCGTCTTCTGGTAGTGGCCAGCCTTCTCCCAGCGGCCGTTGCGGCGCTGGTTGCCCTTCATTTTCCCTATGACACGGACACGCCGCCATCTGCGGCGGAAGTCAAGAAAGCAATTGAGTTTTACCAGCGGGCATACGAGGTCCCTCGCAACGACCATCCGGCCGCAGACGATGGGATCTACGTGAAAGTGGCCGAAGAGTCTGCGCGAGACTACCGAATCAAAGAGGGACTTCAAAGCTTTGTGGAACAGTATGGACTCCAGGACAAGAAGGCGCTGGAGGTTGGTGCGGGCAGCGGGTATTTGCAGGATGTCATGGCCGACTACACCGGTCTGGATGTTTCCCCGACGGCCAGAAGGTTCTTCAAGAAACCCTTTGTGCTTGGATCGGCCACGGCACTTCCCTTTCGAGACAACGAGTTTGACGTTATCTGGTCGATTTGGGTACTTGAGCACATCCCAAACCCAGAACAAGCGCTGCGGGAAATGCGGCGCGTGGTCAAGCCCAATGGGTTCATTTATCTTAGGCCGACCTGGAACTGCGTGCCGTGGAAGGCGGATGGCTACGAGGTCCGCCCGTATAGTGACTTCGACCTAATAGGGAAGATCACCAAGGCAAGCATTCCCCTGCGATCCTCGGGGACGTTCCACCGCATCTATGCACTCCCCGTTCGCAGCTTGAGGCTCCTGTACGTGTGGGCAGCGGACTCACCGAGCACGCTGCATTACAGGCGCTTGATTCCTAACTATGAGAAATACTGGGAGCCTGATAGTGACGCAGTAAATTCGATCGACTCCTACGAGGCCTATCTTTGGTTTGCAAGTCGCGGGGACGAGTGCTTGAACTGGTCCGGATGGCTTCCCAGTATCTTCCGACGTGCCCCGGACCGCCCTTTGATCATCCGGGTTAGGAAACGGTAGCAAGTACACACGGCCAATTCCTCCTTTCAATTGCCCGTGGGTTCGCAATCGAGGAAAAAGTTACCCGCTTTGGCAGCGGCCGGCTTCAGCCGGGCATTTGCGATTCCCCCCATGTGCCGCCCCTTCGCCCCGCTCAGGGCAGGCACCAGCGGGAATCCAGGTCGAGGGTGGACCCCGCCTGCGCGGGGGTGACATGGAAGAACTCACCGTCGTCCATACGCCTGCGAATCGTTCTCTGCTCCATTTGCCCTCCAATAACGGGGACGCTGGAGCAAGCCGTTGAAGATGGGAGAGTTTACATCGCCGGAAATCAACGCCATAGACCCTATGTTTTGAATTTTCAATCTACCTTCAATTTCCCAAGCGGGACGTCGCGGGTTCGATTCCCGTCTCCCGCTCCATTCTTTTTGTCAGATTGTGCCCCTGCCGGCGATGAGCCGAAACATTCGTTTTCTCGATTGACAGATTGCGATAGACTCTGCTGCCTGAAATCCTGCAGGCGCCGGAGGTGTCCCGATGGGTCCAGCGAAGGATGTCATGATTGGCATCGACATGGGGGGGACCAGCTTGCGAGCGCTCGTCGTGAATCCTCAGAACGAAATCCTGGCGGTCGAGAAGGCGCCCACCAACGTCGCGCAGAAGCCGGACGGATTGATTCGAGACCTGGCGGCGCTGGTCGAGGATGTGGTGCGCGCAGCGGGCCTGCGCAAATCGCAATTGCGCGCCGTCAGCATCGGGGCTCCGGGAGCCGTCGATCCCGAGCATGGCGTGGTCTATCACGCGCCCAACCTGGGATGGGATGCGGTTCCTCTTGGCGCGAAGCTCGGGAAGCTGTTGCGCGTTCCAGTCTTTGCCGAGAACGATGTGAACGTGGGCGTCGTTGGGGAGCATGCTCTCGGCGCCGGGCGGGGGGCGCAGGAGCTCGTCGGCATCTTTGTGGGCACGGGCATCGGGGGCGGGATCATTTCCAAGGGCCAGCTCTATCTGGGCGCGCGGGGTGCGGCGGCGGAGGTTGGTCACATGATTGTTAAGGTGGATGGCCCTCTTTGCGGTTGTGGGAACCACGGGTGCATCGAGGCCCTGGCCAGCCGCACCGCTATGGAGCGCGACGTGCGCGCGGCCATCCGCGCCGGGCAGAGAAGCAGCGTGCTCAAACTCATGGCAGAGCGCGACAAGGAGCGCATGACCAGCAGCATCATCCAGCGCGCGCTCAAGAAAAACGATCCCGTGATGCGCAACGTGATGAAACGCGCGCAATACTACCTGGGAATTCTCGTGGCGAACGTTGTTAACATGCTCGATCCCGAGTGCGTGGTGATCGGCGGGGGAATTGCTGAGCGCCTGGGTGAGTATTACGTTGCGCCGGTCCGAAAGACTGCCTACGAGAATTTCCTGCGACGTCACGACGCGGAAGTACCAGTACACCGCGCACAGCTCTACGGCGCCCGAACTGCGCGCGTTGTATCGCCCGCGCATCGCCGCCATCGCAACGACCGCGAGCCAGATCACGCCCGCGGTCACGTGCGCGCCGTGGCATCCGATCAATAGGTAGAAGGTGCCGCCGTACGAGCCGCT